>SBBL01000030.1 GCA_005239745.1 Candidatus Troglogloeales bacterium
GATCGGCGTTAGGTGTGGTCTTGCAGTTGTCACAGGCGTCGCCGACCCCATCGCCATCGCCATCCGCTTGATCGGCGTTAGGTGTGGTCACACAGTTGTCAACGCAATCGGCTACCCCGTCACCATCTGTGTCTGGAAACCCTTCGTCTACCAATCCATCCCCATCGTTGTCTGTCCCGTCGCAGACTTCCGGTGGTCGCGTTGGGATAATCGTACCATTAAGGACTACTCGAGCAGATGACAAGCTAGAACCAACACAGCAATCATCCGTATGGGTTACTACAACCCTGTTGATCTCCCCGGATCGCACATATGATGCCAGGTCGGATGTTCCGGTGCCACCTAGGAACACATAACTACCCGGAACAACAAGCCCAGATGGGTATGCCGAGTTAAAAATAGTCACACGAGCTCCGTCGTCTACCCCACTGAAGGCAATGGTGAACGTCGTCACAATCACATCCGACGGAATATCAACAAATGTCTGAAAGTAAGTGAAGTCGGCACCGGCACGACAGGCTATCACACCACAGAGAATGGATATACGAGAGTAGGCAATCGTAGCGCCATTCGGGGCGGGCCCCCAACCTGGGTCTCCCACGGCAGGGATTGTTGCAAAATCATACTCCATAACTGCCCCATGACTCGGAGCGAGTACTCCGCCAAAGGACACAGCCCCTTCCCCATCGTTCATCTCCCACGGGGTTGTAGTTTGTGCCGACGTTGGAACAGAGTTAAGCAAGCCGATACCCATCATTAAGAGGAACATCACCGCAGCTCTTGTAGTAAGTTTCTTCATCGCTAACCTCCTTAGGCAGTTTCTATTAGGGGCCCACGCCCCCAGATCAAACCAGACAAACCGTTGCCACCCTCTCAAAACCCATACATCCCACCACCACATGGGCTGCAGCCCGTTCTAGCAACGCGGGGGGGAGTCTATCACCCCCCCCCCAGCGTGTCAACCCCGGATTTTACCTGTGTGATTACGTATCAGCCCAAATTGACACATTGGGAGGTGGGCAGGCTTATCGTGGAAAACGTTGCGACCGGAACAAGCGCAGAAATCGAATTAATGGTGTAAGGGCTTGTCGATGAATCGGCAGCCCGACTGCATAGGTTATTCCTTGACAAGCCCTAAGGTTAATGGCCCCTATGTGCCCGCTTCCCAGGAGGCGAGGTACTTCTCTTGTTCCTTCGTTAGCTTGTCAATACGGATACCCATCCCTGAAAGCTTTAGGGCGGCAATTTCCGTATCAATCGCCTCCGGAACGGGGTACACCCGTGCCTCCAGCGAAGCAGCGTGTTTTGCAAGATAGGCCGCGGAAAGCGCTTGATTGGCAAAACTCATATCCATTACGGAAGAGGGGTGCCCCTCTGCCGCTGCCAGATTGATGAGGCGCCCTTCCCCAAGTAGATTAATCCGGTTCCCCGTCCCCAGCGTATACTCTTGGATAAACTCACGGACGGTCCTGACGCGACTCGCCATCCGTTCCAAGGCAGGGATATCAATCTCTGCGTTAAAGTGCCCGGAGTTACAGACAATCGCCCCGTCCTTCATTTTAGTAAAATGCTCCTTTCGAATAACGTTGAGGTTGCCCGTCACGGTTACAAAGAAGTCCCCAATGGTCGCCGCCTCCTGCATCGGCATCACGCGATACCCATCCATCGTGGCCTCGATGGCCTTTATCGGATTGATCTCGGTGACAATCACGTTTGCCCCCATCCCGGACGCACGCGCGGCTATCCCTCGACCACACCAACCATACCCGATTACCACAAAATTGGAGCCGGCCATTACACGGTTGGTCGCGCGCAAAATGCCATCTAGTGTGCTCTGACCCGTTCCGTAACGATTGTCAAGGAGGTGCTTCGTATCGGCGTCGTTTACGGAAATGACGGGAAATTTCAAGACCCCTTTCTCCACCATGCTCCTTAAGCGAATGACGCCCGTGGTGGTCTCCTCCGTACCCCCCATAATATTTTTGAGGTTCCGTTTTTTATCTGCGTGCAGGGTAGAGACCAAATCGGCCCCATCGTCCATGGTAATCATGGGCTGATGACGAAGCGCCGCCGCGACATGCTTGTAATAGGTCTCGTTGTCTTCTCCCTTGATGGCATAAGTCGCGATGCCAAAGTGATTCACAAGGGCAGCAGCAACATCATCCTGTGTAGATAGAGGGTTAGAGGCGCAGAGAACCACCTCAGCCCCACCGGCCTTTAGCACGTCCATGAGGTTTGCCGTCTCACTCGTGACGTGAAGACAGGCAGAAATGCGAACCCCAGCTAGCGGACGCTCTTTTTTAAAGCGCTTTTTAATGAGACGCAAGACGGGCATACTCTGCTGCGCCCACTCGGTACGAAGCCTCCCCTCTTCACTCAATCCAATGTCTTTAATGTCGTAGTCCATCGTTCCCCTCACCCTTCCCGCTCCCGCTCGCGGGAGAGGGAACAACTTCCCCTTATAAGGAAGCAGCAGCCCGCAGTGCCTCGACCTTATCCGTCTTCTCCCATGTAAAGTCCGGGTCATTCCTACCAAAATGTCCGTAGGCTGCGGTCTTCCTATAAATCGGACGGCTCTTTCTCACTTCAAGTGGGTAAACCGGTTTGGGTGTAGTCGAGTTTTCCGGTTAGGAGGTAGATCATGGTCTTGAAGTTCTTGAAGGTTCGGTA
>SBBL01000053.1 GCA_005239745.1 Candidatus Troglogloeales bacterium
CGCGGGAGACCTTAGTCATTCCCCACTCTCCCTCCCCCCCACGGATGAACGCCGCGATAGGGCCGAAAAAGGACGACATATCATCTTCAAAAACCGTTACATAGAGAAGGATACACACCGTCACCAACGACATGTACATAAAAATCATACTGGAAGGAAGTGGCGGCGAGACGGCAAACTTCAATAGCAAGTAGACCGTCACCCAGACAACACCCGCAATTGCCGGCAAAAAAGACCTTTTCTGCATTAGACTAAAGCTCCTACCTTAGACACTATTTTCCCCTCTGTTCACCCATCCAGCCACCCATTACAACCCCCTAGCCCCCTTTATTAAGGGGGAATTACCATTGGGTTTTTCAACCAAGGGAGAATAGACCTGAAGAGGTTTATATCCTCTCTCCAAATTGACAGCATTAAAGGGCCGTATCCTGAGTCTGCCGTATCCTGAGTCTATAGTTGCGTCCCCTCTGCCGCTGGCTCCGTAGGCGCTTCCCCTGCCGCCTCCGTCGCTTCCGGGGCTGCCACCGGTTCTGATGCCGCTTCCGGAGAAGGCGCCTGCCTGAGACCCATGATGTAGGCCACTAAATCGTTCGTTTGCCGGACGGTCATCAGCTCATCGTAGGCCTTGTGTGCCTCTCCCTTCTCAAAAAGCCCCCGACGGACATCGGACGCATTCTTTTCCCTGGCGACGGCAAGCAGGTCAGGACCCGCTTTTTTCATCCCGTCTTCCGTGACCATCCCTTCAGCCCCGATCGTATGACACTCCGAACAGATCTGTTGCTCATAGACCAACTTTCCGGCCTCTGCATCCCCCGTCGGATGAACCTCCATCGCCGCCGTCTCTGCCTTGGGGGCTCCAAGCGCGATGATCTCCTCCGGCGTAATCTCAATCTGCCCAGATTGGCCCTGAAGAAACGCAAACACCGACAGCATCTCCGGCTCCGTTAAACCGATAGGGGGCTTGTTGATTTGCGGCATAACCGCGGGAAAGCTCTCCGGCGGGCTGCTGGTATAATCGAGATAGATATAGGCCGACGGATTGGTGTACGTCTCATATTCAAACGCACGCGCGAGCTTCCGCCCAATCCCTTCCAGATTGGGGCAGCGCCCCTCCGTCCCCTTACCCAGGGCGTGGCACAAGGCACACTGCCCCTTACCAAAAAAGATCTTCTGACCGATTTCCGAGACGTCGGCCACCGTCTTCACCTTCGTGGCGTCAAACTTCTCTTCAACCGGCGGCACACTGACTTCTTGTGGAATCTGGTTAGCCACGTAGCCAAACGCAGAAAGCACCACCGCAATAAAGACCATTACACGCAATATATACATTAAATCCTCAAATCCTCATCCGTACTCAGCCGTATGCCTAACGGAAAACTCAGCGATGCGGAACAGCACGCTCGCTATGGTGTTTCGTTAGGCGCTCAGTTGTTCTTGTCAAGTTAAGCAGCGACCTCAACACATCATTTACCGCAGCAGAATCAGAAAACGCCTCAGCGATATCCGGCTCAAGCATGACCACATTAGCCCCTTCTTCTAAAATGCGTTCGCAATACTTGCCACGAACTGCCTTAGAATAATCAAAATTGTATTCGTGACGTAATTCGTCATCTTTTTTTCTTTTAGCTTTCATGTCGCCTCCTCTCGTGTGAGGTCGCAGTCCGTGCACTAATAATTCGCGTGACCCACCCTCTCTCCGAGTGCGAAACTACAAGCAAACGCCCGTGGGAAGAATAACCAACGGTTATAAATCTTTGTTCGTCAAACGAGTGATCCGGATCACCAAACGTTGCCGACAACGGGTCATAAAATACGGCCATGGCTTCATCAAATGGTACCCCGTGTTTTTTGAGATTCTTTCTCGCTTTTCCCCTATCCCATTCAAATTGCATCTAGTTGGTTCTACCATCGTCTTGCGCCTGATGCGCCCACCCCTAACCGACTACTCCTTGATAGACAGCCCGGCACGGGCCAAACCGCCACCCCCTGCCATGGCCAATTGTTTGGCCTTTTCGGCCTTGTCCGGCAGCCCCGCTACCCAAAAAATAAAGAGGGTAATCACACAAAAGGCAAACGTCGTTGACGCCATGACAATAGCCGCATACCCCACCGTGGGCGTGTAGGCGTAAGGCGACGTATCCCGCAGAACGCCGTAGATGTGGAAATGCACACGGGAACCGGACCTCACATACCCCATCAGCGTCATAATCAGCACCACCATCACCCCATTGAGAATAAGGGCGTACTGCGATCGCGGTGGCATCCTGCCCCACGTCATCTCACGGGTTGTGCGGGCGCTTTTTAATGAGAGCGCCGTCAGCGGCGTGACCGTGACCAACACGAAGAGCACCGCCAGCACCTGAATCACCGAGAGGTAATTCACCCGGATAATGGCCGGCACAAAATAACCATAAACGCCTAGGGCAATCACGGCAACCACGGCAACTGCAAAAATGAAGTACTGAAGGATCCGGGAGGCCTTCGCCCACCAGACCGTTTCCACCTGATTGGCACGCCAATACAAGAGAAAACTGATAAACGTGGTCAAAATCATTAAGTTGACGACGGTCAGCTTCGCAGACATCACCCCGAACACCCCCAGAAGCGGGTGGTGTGTTCCCCCCATTGCCCGTGCCTCACTGATGCTTGCAACAAGCGAGTGCGGGGTCAACCACACGGCAAAGCAACCCACCAGCGTAACGAGCATCGCCAAGATATACCTTTTGTACTTGACCCCCACCCCCGCACGATAGGCAAGCCCCTGCCAAAAATAGTAGTTTGCCCCGATAAAGAGCACACCAATCTGTATCGCCTGCAAGATAAAAAGCCACGACAGGACGCCCCCCATAAGGGTAATCCCCATCTGTTGGTTGTATTGATAGACCTCACGCATCAGCCAATACCCCGCAAAAGGCAGCGGCAATAGGCCAAATACGCCGATAAAGTTTCCGACGTACCCCATCCAGTCATAGTGTTCCCGCTCTTCCTGCGTCTTTGCCCCAAGATACCGAATACCGGAATAGGCCCCGCACATAAACCCACCCAACACCACGTTGCCGATAATGCGGTGGACATTCACCGGGTTCCACGTCGGGTTATGAACGACCGCCCAAAGCCGCTCCCAATAGCCCATCCCCTCGCTCACCACAACGGGGCTGGCCTGGTAGGAAAGCCACGCATCGGCGGTAAACATAATGCCGACGCCCACAAGGTTAAGAAGCAGGCCCAGAAACATATGGAGCTTCTTTCTGCCCGCCATATAGTCCCAACCGTACCAGTAGATGTAGAGGACCACCGTCTCTAGGATAAAAAGCCCGGCATAGATAATGTACGTGGGGAAGAAGACACTGCTCAGGTGATTAAAAAGCCTCGGGTACATCCCAACAATCAGAAAAAGGAGAATAGCGCCAAACGTTGCGGTAGTCCCAAACGACGCGGTCAGTAGCTTCGTAAACTCTTTGGCCAGTTTATCGTAACGTTTATCCCCACCCTTGTAGCCGATGTATTCACAGGTCAAGGCAAACATCGGGACCCCCAGCACGAAGCCCGCAAAAAGGATATGCAACTGCGCGATCACCCAGACGGCATTGCGGCTTCCGATATAGGGGATGTCACGATACTCAACCTGACCGGCCTCCTGCGCCCCGGCGATCTGCGCAAGAACCAGCACCAGAAAGGCTGCCACCGTCCAGATTGTACTTATCCGACACCCCAAAAAGCAGGCGCCCCACATTTCTTCCTTTTTTCTATACTCCGTACCCTTCTCCATGGGGTACCTCCTTTCCTAGCTTACAAAACTTCCGCCTGCTTGAGATGGCCAAGCGGCAACCTCATCGGATAGAGTTCCCGGTTAAATGGGTTGAGAACCAACCCGATGCTTTCAAGCGTGGTGGCGCCCAGTAGCGGCTGATCATTCTTCTCTCCGAAGATGACAGGCGCCGCACCCCCTTCTCCCCGGCATTCAAAATAGGCGTCACCGACTTTTCGCGTTATCTTTGTTCCATCTGCAAGTGAAAACGAAAGCGTCTTATAGGCACTAATCCCCATCTTTTTAAGAAGCATCGCCGGGGCCAGGCTGTAAATCGCCCCGAAATCAACTAAAAAATCTACTTCCACCCCCTTCTTCGCTTCCCTGCTCTTCTTTACCGTAAACGTCAGATTCGTGAGTCCCACCGCCACACCCTTGGCCCTTGTTTAACACAGATACATTACCATTTCTAGCTTACTTTTTCCGCGGGTTCAGTCGCCGGTTCTGTTCCGGGTTCAGTGGTTGTTTCTAACCCCGTGGCCTCACCTGATACGCCTTCCGCTTCCAAAACCGGTTCCGGAGCCACAACGAGTGGCGGGGCGGTTGCCGCCCTCCCGAGTGTGCTTAAATAGAGCGTCACAGAAATGGCTTCTTCTTCCGTGAGGCCCAAGTTTGGCATCCGGGTCTTGGGGATAAACCCCTGCGGATTGCGTATCCACCGATAGATAAATTGTGGCTGAAGCATAAAACCCGCACGCGTGAGGTCTGGCCCCAACGTCCCCCCCTTACCCTCTATCCGGTGACACGCAATACATCCGAGGTCAGAGAAGAACTCTTCCCCTTCAGCAATCCTTCCATCGAGCGTATCCAGCGTTACCTGCGACATGCCCGAATTAAACTCGTTTTCACTAATTTGCGGTACCTTGGGACGCTCACTCTCTTTTACCTTCGCGTTATCCCCCTCTTTTACCTCGGCAAATACAACCGGCTTCCCTTCATAGGGGTGAAGCGTGCGGATATAGGCCACCAGCGACCAGATTTCCTCTTCCGAGAAAACATTGCCCCACACCGGCATCAGGGGGGACAAGTCTACACCAATCCCACCGTCATGGATGACCGTGTAAATCTCATCATTACTCAATTTAGACATGTACACTTCTTTAGAATCGGTTAAATCCCTCGGCCCAGGATCGAGGTTCACCGCATTATAGCCATCCCCGGCGCCTCCTGTGCCATGGCATGGGCTACAATAACGGGAAAACGTCTTTTTACCGGCAGCCACATGCTCATCGGCACAACCCGCCAAGAACAGCGCAACCACCGGAAAAATAAAAAATCTCAACATACGACTCACTATTCCCCCTTCAGGCAATGAAGAAACGCTTGCCCGTCTTTGAAATAAATCTCCTTCAGCGCCATGGCATCCTCAAGGACAAGCCTGACCTTCCTCACGTCTAATTCGTAAGCGTAGGCATGCCGGAAAACATGTCGAAAAGCCCTTAAACGATCGAGCAGAACCCAAGCTTTGTCAGACAGCAACGCAGGCCTCATCCCTTCAACGGACAACGTCATCCTTTTCAAAAGCTGAGCATGGTACCTTGTCTTGTCGTCCATGTGGTTTTCGAAGAAGCCGGCAACCATTTTGAAAAATCCTCAAAGGCACAGTAAAGATTATGCAACTGGAAGGCAAGACTCTCTAAGTGGGGGCGGTCCCCTCCGATCCCTTGCGCCTCAATCCTGGCATATATCTTTTCAATCTCGCGCACTTGGCCGTCCATCTCCGCTTCGAGTAAAGCTAGCCTTTCTTTACCCACCGAATGCCGCCCTGTCTTACCTTTTCTTCCATTCGATGGCCCTCAAGCTGCACCACATCAACATCCACTGAAAGCTCCCTTGAAAGAAAGGCGGTGGCTACAAAAAAGTCCCGGTCTTTCAAGCCGATAAAACCAATATCAATATCAGAGTTTTCCAAAAACCCATAAGGCCGAGCAAGCGATCCGAAGAGGTAGGCTTCTTCAAACAATACCTCTCCAGCCAGTTTTTGAAGGGCATCAAATGCCCGTCCCAGACGCACCAGCCGAAGCCTTTCATTGGCCTCCTTCCTATGCTGAATGGCCTTATCCAGAACGTGGGTAGAAAACCGCTCACCCATCCTTAAATGTTAGCCCTCTCCATTATTTTTCGCCTTGCCCTTTTCTCTATAAGACCGAATAATCCGCCACTGCACAAACACGACTGCCCCCGCGAAAAGGGTGGGATACAGGAACCGATCCATGGGAGGCGGCTCCTCCAAATACAAGTGATACCAAGAGGACAACGCGCGCAACCCGCCATGCTCGCCATGGTCGCCGTCCCATGCCGTAAACGCAATGGGGATGAACTGCCCAACCGCAAACTGCAAGTCATGCTGAGGGTCATTGGTCCGTAGGGCACGCTTGAACACGGCCCGATATTGGCCATCTTTGTAAACGGCCTTTCCCGTCAAGTGTTGTTTCGCTTGAGGGGTTACATTGTCCTGCCCCGCCGCGTTGACTTCAGCCATGCCACCATCCCCACTCCAGTGCATGAGGTAAACCGACTCCTTGTCGTTCCCCATGATGAAGTAGGGCTTCTCCTCACCACCCGATAGTTTAATAGGGAACTGAACGGCTACTGCGTCGCTATGCGCCGCACCGGTCTCGGCACTTTCTCTGGGGTCGTCCCAGACAACCAAGAGCGAGACGTCCTTGCTGTTATACATGGCCTTGACCGTAACCATATCCACCGTCGGCGTGAATAAACGCGGGTCACGGGTCACCTGCCCAAACAACTGGAAGTCGTGTCGCGCGAGATCACTCCAACGCGGGTCCGTTGGATCAGCGGCGACGTCGCCGTCCACGGGTTTCGCCATAATAGCGGTCTTCCAGTCCGGCGCCCCTTCAAACTGCGAAAGCGAATGGACATAATTGGCAATGTGCCACCGCTGCTGTGGCGTGGTCTCGACGTTCTCCCCTTCCGCAAACGATGGCATCACAATGATCCCACGGGTGATCCGCTGAAAGATCTCTTCAGGGGCGTTGGTACGGCGAAACGTCCATCCCTTGGTAAAATTACGCGGCCAAACCTTTAATTCGGAGGCATTCTTCCCGTCGGCACGCCCTTCATTCCCGTGGCAGCGATTGCATTCCATCTCGAAGAAGAGCGCCTTGCCCTTCTCGATACTCTCTTTAGAAGACGCGATTTTATCTCCAAGCGCAATCATCTTTGGTGCACCCGTCTGCTTCGCAAACTTTTTGGAAAATGTCTTGACATAGGAGACAACCTGCCGCCGCTCCTGCTCGCTTAATATCTCCCCCCATGCGGGCATACCCGTGCCTGGCAACCCATTGCTGATGGTTTTGAACAGATCGTCATCCGTTGGCAATTCATCTTTGGCCGTGGACGCATACTTAAACTTCCCCGCGGCAAAATTGGTGGGAGCCGGGACAAAACGATCGGCAGCCACGCCATCTCCCCGACCTTTGATCCCGTGACAATGCACGCAGCGTTTTTCATAAACACGCTTGCCTGCCCCCACGTCTGTCGCACCGGGCGACGCGGCCGGAGGCGCCTCCTCCTGTGCTACCACGGGGGTTACTAGGCACATCAGTAGAAACGTAATTGCAGGCAGCTTATACAACTTCATTCCCATGTCCTGGGCGAGTGGCCCGTGTAGTCATACAGGAAAAGGATCACTTTCCAACGCTCTTCTTCCGTAAGCATGGTCTCCCACTGGGGCATGGCAGAGCTCCAGGGAGTAGACTCTTTAGGAAGGCCCGGGCCTCCGGTGCTAACTCTCCAGAAGAGAAACGACTCTTGAAGCATAGCGATGGTGCCTGGGTCCTGGAAGTTTGCCGGGGGTGGGTTCATCCGGCTCGCAAAGATACCATTTCCGTCTAAGAAGTCGCCATGGCAAAAAACGCAGTTTTTATAATAGACCTGACGCCCCTCTTCGACATACTCGGCAAACCGCTCTTTCTCTTCCACACGGTACGGATTATGCAGGCTCATAAAATCCCCCGGCGGCGCCGGGTGGATCACGCGCTGAGAAAGTGGCACCTCCGGTTCTTTGTTCATCTTGGAGTAGACAAATAACCAAATAAGAACTGGCATTGCCACCAAAACAACCATGCGCGCGCCTTTTGCAACGTTCCCCTCTACACCGCCGCCCAGAAAAACAAAAAGCGGTGAGATAATAGACTCCGCAATATCCAAGAAGAGGGTCATGTAGACAAGCGCCCCAATCACGGCCAGCGACATGTACATGAACGTCAGACTAAACGGCAACGGAAAGGGGAGAAAGGCAATTTTTAGGAAGGCGTAGAACGCCCCGACCGAAAGGACAACCTTTAGAACCGCGCGTATACTCGTTGTATGGGTACTCAAGGCCTAAACTCCCACCGCCACTGCCTCAAGGAAAACCTGCAAAAGGGGGGGATGGTACACCTTCTGTGTCAGAATTGCAAATGGGCGTATCGAGCCTGTCCTACCAATTTAGAAATGTCCGGTTTCTACCAAAGTAGAAATGTCCGGTTTTAGGGGATTTCCGCCCCCGCCTCTTTTTTCTTCTGCGATATGAAG
>SBBL01000119.1 GCA_005239745.1 Candidatus Troglogloeales bacterium
GCGTAGGAGTATTCCTTATAGCGGGCCATCTATTCCTCCTGGTTCGGGTGAAATCGGACAGACCCTATTCTACAAAAAACAGGAGAAAACAGATAGCACGTTTAGGACTTTTTGGCTTTTCCTACAGGCTCAACGCCTAAGCTAACCGGCGCGCGCTTTTTGCGCGTCCGTGTTCAGCGCATGGTTAGACCGGAGACTTTTTTGTGCGATATTAACTAGGGAGTGTAGGGCTTTATTGACCGCTGTGGAATTAGGAAACATTGCGGCCAAATCGGCATCTAAGACTACAACGTTTGTACTGGATATAATGCGTTTGTAGTATTTCCCGCGCGTGAGCTTTCCAAAGTCGGATCGCTTGTATTCAGCCCGAAGATCATCAGATACAGATTTATCCTTCTTCATAAATTTTCCTTTCAAGTCGGGTCGCAATACGTGCGTTAATAATTCTGATAGCGTTTCCTCGTTCAGTATGCGCTATAACCAAAAGCCGGCCCGAAGAAGAAATCCCAAAGCTAATCAGCCTCTCCTCACCTACAGAATGATCAGGGTCAGCGCCTGTAGCAACCAGTGGATCATAGAAAACGCTTGCAGCTTCCTCAAATGAAACCCCGTGTTTGTTAAGGTTCTTTTTTGCCTTATTTGGGTCCCACTCAAACCGCACGGGGCTATTCTACTATATTCAACTACCCTCTGACAAAAAATGACTATGGCCTAACAAGTCGGGTGAGGCGCACAGTTTAGGGCACCTCTAGAAACCTACTGCGCAGCCCAATTGCTGCGTTGCGCGGTGCTTGGAATCCTCATGTACACCGCATGCATTGCGGTTCCTGCGCGCCGTGCGCCTTGCGCCTTGCACTTGGGCCGAGAGCGGCAGGTTTTTAGAGGTGCCCTTTACCTGAAACCTCTGATTTCCACTTACGTTAAGCAAGTATTGCACCAGATAAACTAAAAGTGGCATGGAGAATTCTCTATATTGATTGGGAGGGTTGGCAGTGCTACAAACGCTTCCGTACTTACAAACACTCTGTACTAGTGGAAATTCCCGTTGGAAGGGGACTCGCGAGGAGGTCAAATGCCCGTTAGCACGCCCCCTCTGAATCAGGTGATCGCCACGATGATGGGCCTTCTGGACGATTATCTTCCGCCGCCGGTACCGCCGCTTCCTAATCCCGGCGTCTCGATGGTGGGTCTGAAAACGAGAACGGTTGGCCTCGGTAACAGCAGGGGAACCGAGAAGAGGGGATCTATCGCCGTCGTTGAGCTGAAAGGGATTCGCCTGGATGCAAGGGTCCAGTTTCAACTCTGGGCCACCGGGCCTGCAGAGGCTGAGACGGCTATGACGACCCTGAATGCACAATTGATGGGTGCCCGCGATCCCCTCTGGATCGCGGGTTTCTTGCGGCTTAAGCTTGAGGCAGCGCCACCCGCGGAGCGCCTAACGGCTGTAAGGGCGTGGCGCAAACAGGCCGATTACAGCGTACTCTACGAGTACCGGTATCAGGATACCGATGGGTCAGAGAGCTTGATCGCTAGCATTCCGGTCGAGAGCGATCTGGAGAGGAGGAACGTGCCCGAGCGGGAAACAACCGTTGTCACCGACGAGATGGTGCGATGGGATAATGAGGCCGCGCCGGCGCTGGTTGTCCGTGGACCCTTTAGCGTTAAGAGATTCTCAGCCGTAGCCTTCACCTCGGGAACGGCCCCGAGCGGAACGGTCACTCTTCGGCGAACGTTCGACGGCGCAATTGGCCTGCCAACCGTTTTCCCCTTGCTGGCCGATTTCCTTGCCGCCGTGGTCGGCTCGAATCCGCAGAGTCGCCATGCCCAGGTGACATTTGGAACACCAAGCAGTTTTCTTAACGCTTTCAGTCCGGCCGGAGCCCCCATAACACTGGGCGACTGGAACAGGGACAGCCTCCCCGACAGCTACCAAGCGCGGATGCTGGCCATTGAGCCGGCCATTCGACTTCCAGGCGTGGCCGACCGTCTGGAGATCGCTTATCAGGGGGCGGCCCTCGATCAGGTTTCAGTGATCTATCTGCGTGCGCAATAAAAAATGAAAAAGGACTAGTGGGATTCAATCGCACTACTCCGGTGGCAGTTTATGGGAACTTGACTGCGACCGCGATTGCTACTGGCGGCTATCATAGCTGCGCCCTCCTTATAGAGGGAACAGTGAAGTGTTGGGGAGATAACCAATATGGCCAGCTTGGGGATGGACAGACGACCCTTAGAAGCGCTATCCCAATAAAAGTATCTGGGCTCTCGAATGTGATTGCCATTGCCGCTGGCAAGTATCATGCCTGTGCCCTCCTTGCAGGAGGGGCAGTAAAGTGTTGGGGAGATAATTACTGGGGTCAGCTTGGCGTTGACACGACAACGCTCCTCAGTACTACTCCGGTGCTAGTTTCTGGGAACCTGACTGCGTCCGCGATTACCGCTGGTTTCGATCATACCTGTGCTCTCCTCATAGGAGGTACGGTGAAATGCTGGGGGTTCAATGGGAAGGGCGAACTTGGTAATGGAACACAAACGATCACTCCCAATCCTACCCCAGTGCCGGTTTCTGGGAACTTGACTGCGACCGCGATTACCGCTGGAGGTCATCATACCTGCGCTATCCTTGTAGGAGGGGTGGTGAACTGCTGGGGGTATACCCCCTATGGTGAGCTTGGTGTTAGCGCTGGTACAACGCCGTTTAGTACCACGCCTGTTCCAGTTTCTGGGAACTTGACTGTAACCAACATTGCCGCTGGTTATGCGCATACCTGTGCCCTTCTTACACAGGGGACGATGCAGTGCTGGGGAAGTAATAGCGCTGGCCAGCTTGGCGACGGCAATGTAACGACGTTGGCCAACCCTACGCCCGTGACGGTCGTTGGTTTTCCGTGAGTCCGGTAAAAGGACTCACGGAAACCGACAGCTTGGCCGCCGTGAAGCCGCAGGTGGGTGAGAGAACGGCGTGACCGATTTCCAGGGGCCGCTGACCTTTTATAGCGTGCCAACGCGATCATGACCCTTTGTAAGTCTGTGTGTCGTTGCGTTCGTATAGACCAGCATGTTGTGGTACGCCTCCGGCGAGCCGAGGCCGTAGATGCACGAGACCGACGCGACAATGTCGTTGCGCTGGAGGAGTGACGACGTGGCGGGATGGCGCATCCGGTCGATCGCGTCGTTGATCGAGGAATCCTTTTCGATGGAGGTGTCGGTGTTGGGGAGGTAGGCCTCCGGCTGGTAATAATCGTAATAGCTGACGAAATACTCGACCGCATTGTCGGGAAAGAAGCCGCAAAACTCGCCGTAAAGTTGGGCGGCAAGCGTCTTGTTCGGCGCAATGACGAGCATCGGTTTCTACACCAACTCGATCACGTTGGCGACGGTGTAGGTCTTTCCAGAGCCGCAGTCAAATGGAAGGCATTTGAGTTTTTATTGGTTTTTATAAAAAGTTTACATAATATACATTATCAGAAATTACTATAAAGCATACTTTTGGATAGTTCGATCCAATACATGGTTAAGTCAAAGCTAGACGCAACCCATTATAATGTATGTCATTCCTGCATGGTCCCCGTTTAGAACCGTAACGGGGCAGGCTCCACTGGGCAGATTTAGCAGGAATCTAAAAGTACA
>SBBL01000085.1 GCA_005239745.1 Candidatus Troglogloeales bacterium
AGACAAAATTGTGTAGGGCACCTCTAAAAACTCTCCGTTTATCCCAGATTACGCATTAGAAAGTGCGAATGGGAAGTTGAAGGTTTTTGAATGGAGCCAGAGGCCGGTGAACCACATTCTTCTTTGGGCGTAACCTCTTTACTCGTATAGCTTATCTCAAATTCCATGTCCTCTTCCTCCTAACACTACGCATTAGAAATTATACCCGACTTCCCCACCATTTTCTGGCTCTTTCTCACTTCAAGTGGGTAAGGAACCAACCGGTTTTCCCCGTGCCGGCTTGTCTAACGCCCTTGATTGGGTTGGCCCTCAACTTTCAGGCGCCATGCGAAGGGGCTGTCACCGTTGACACCGAAAACCGAGCAAGGGTAGCATCGGCCCGTCGTCTTGAGATTGCAAATTGAACGTCTTTATCGAAACCCACGGCTGTCAGATGAACGAATACGATTCAACGCTGGTGGGGTCCATTCTCTGTGGGAGTCAGCCGGTGCCGTCCCCGGAGACTGCCGACGTCGTTTTAATCAATACCTGCGCCGTTCGAGAAAACGCCCATCGAAAAATCTGGGGTCGGCTTGATACATTGCGGCCTATCAAGCGTATCAGACAACAGGCGAATCTCCCTTTTATCGTGGGTATTCTGGGTTGTATGGCGCAGAACCTCAAGGAGCAACTTTTTTCACATCCCGTGGTCAACCTGGTGGTAGGGCCCGATAACTACAAGGCACTTCCGTCTCTCATTGCCGAGACCATCCAATCGGATGGTCGGCAAATGATGGCGTCCCTATCGGAGCACGAAACCTATGACGACATTATCCCTAAACAGACGGGCGGCGTTTCCGCGCAGGTGACGATTATGCGGGGGTGCGATAACTTTTGCACCTTCTGTGTGGTTCCCTATACCCGCGGTCGGGAGCGTAGCCGGCCGGTAGAAAGCGTTGTGCAGGAGGTACAATCGCTTGCCGAACGGGGCTATAAACAAGTGACACTGCTTGGACAAAACGTAAATTCCTACCGCCATGGGGGACTCACGTTCTCCGATCTGATGCTGCAAGTGGCTGATGTTCCGGGCATTCGACGCGTGATGTTTATGTCTCCACATCCGAAAGATTTCCCGGATGCCTTGCTCGAGGCAATAGCGGGTCACCCGCATATTTGCAAACATGTTCACCTGCCTCTGCAGGCGGGTAGCGATCGCATTTTGGGGCTGATGAATCGCACCTATACACAAAAGGAATATCTCCTTCTGGCGCGGCGGATTCGTTCTCGCGTTCCGAATGTTGCGCTGACCACGGACATGATCGTAGGGTTTCCAACCGAGACGGACGCCGACTATAAGGAGACGGTGGCGGTCGCGACGGAGTGTCAGTTTGACAAGTCGTTTATTTTTAAGTATTCAGAACGAAAGGGGACCGTTGCGGCACGTGATTATCCGGACGATGTGCCCCCGGAGGTAAAAACCCACCGCATTATGCAATTGATTGAACAACAGCGCCAAATCTCGTTCCAAAAAAACAGGGCATGTGTGGGGACCCTACAAACAGTCTTTGTTGAAGAGAGTGATGAAAAAAGGCTAGGATACCAAATAGGGAAGACGGGCGGGCATACAACGGTGCTCTTTCCGGCACCGCCCTTTCCACTCCCGCTTGGGTCGTTGGTGCCGGTTCGCATGACATCGGCCACGGCCAATACGCTGTATGGAGAGTTGGAGGGATGAGTTTTAATTGCCAACATAAGGAGATGAGATGCAAAAAGTAGCGGTGGCTTATGAAAAAAGGGTAGGGGTTGGAAAGGGTGTGGCAAGGACCCTGCGGAGGGAGGGCAAGATTCCCGCCGTTCTCTACGGTGCGGGTGCATCAACACCGGTGGTGCTCAACCCTAAAGAAATTCAAAAACTGATTCGTTCCGCGGCGGGTGAAAATGCACTTATTACGCTCAACATGACCGGGGCAGAAAAGGACACTTCGGAAGCACCGGTGGCCATCTTGCGCGATTATCAGATAGATCCGATTGATGGAAAACTCCTGCATGCCGATCTTTTTAAGCTTTCCATGGATGTACCCATTACGGTAAAGGTGGCGGTTGAAGTGCTGGGAGGCATTCCGGTTGGGGTGAGGAATGGAGGAATATTTCAGACCAACCTCCGCATGGTGGAGGTGCGCTGTCTGCCGTCGCTCATTCCAGATTCTATTCAAGTGAATGTGGCGCAATTAGGTATGGGAGAGTCCATACACGTCAAAGAATTGACGCTTCCTGACGGGGTTACAATGATCAGTGATGCCGATCACGTGGTTGTTTCAGTGACCACCCCCATCTCGGAGGAAAGATTGCAATCACTTCTTACGTCCGGGCCTGCCTCGAGTGAGCCTGAAGTTTTGACGAAGAGCGAAGCGGCACCTGCCGCGGGTGCCGCTGCTGCAAAGGGGAAGAAGGGCGAAGCGCCGCCGGCAGCCGCTCCTGCCGCCCCTACAAAAGGGAAAAAGAAGTGATGACGGATGGAGCGAAGACTTGTTGTCGGACTCGGAAATCCTGGCAGGAGGTACGAAAAGACAAGGCATAATGCCGGTTTTTGGGTGGTAGATACGCTCATTAGCCGGCACCGTATCTCCGTCTCCGAGAAACCTGACGCGCATGTCGGCTCGTGGATGGACCACTTCCCGAGTGATGCCACGAGGGGAACACCGGACCGATACATCGAGGTTGTTGTTGTCAAGCCTCAAACCTTCATGAATAGAAGCGGCGACGTTGCTTTTAGCCTGCTTCATCGCTTTCACCTTTTGCCGTCCCACCTCATCGTCGTGCACGACGATTTGGACCTTCCCTGCGGGAAGGTGCGGATAAAGACGAAGGGTCATTCCGGTGGACACCGGGGGGTGGCTTCCGTCATTGAAAGTCTGGGCTCTGACCAATTCCAGCGTATTAAAATAGGCATCGGACCAAACCCCAACCAAGATGCGGCTGATTACGTCTTGTCCCCGTTTAGTGTGGATGAGATAAAGCAAATCATCGGCGCCATCGCTAGGGCGGCCGATGCCATCCCTCTTTTACTGGAAGGAAAGATTGACGCGGCCCGGCGCGTATGCAGCGCGTTGGGAAGTCAAAGTTGAGATGTGGGTCTACCTCAACAATCGCTTTCTCCAAAAGGCGTCAGCCTCCGTTTCCGTCTTCGATTGGGGTTTTCTTTACGGTGATGGGCTTTTTGAAACCGTTCGGGCCTACAACGGAAAAATCTTTTTAGTGTCCCGGCATTTAGATCGGCTCTCCGGTGCGGCCGATCTATTGGAGCTTCGGGTTCCTACGACGAAGCGACTCGAATATCTTCTTTATGAGACTTTACGTCGAAACCGTCTTAGCGACGCCATCCTTCGTTTAACCATTACCCGTGGAGAAGGGTTATGGGGCGCACTTGATCCCGTTGTTTGTAAAAAGCCAACCATTGTTATTTTTGCAAGACACTTTGAGGGGTATCCAGACAAGCTGTATCAAAGGGGGATAACGGGCACCATTGTTGCGGCCCGGCAAAACGGTAGCTTTAAATCCACTAGTTTCCAAAGTCACGTTTTAGCCAAACAAGAGGCGATCAGGAAGGGTGTGTCGGAGGCGATCCTACTGAATGCAAAGGGGTATCTTGCAGAAGGGAGTGCCAGTAACCTCTTCTGGGTAAAGGGAGGGACACTCTATACCCCGGCACTAGAGACTGGGATCCTCGCCGGGGTAACACGGCATCTTGTTTTAGAGCTCGCTAAGGCCATGAAGATTCCGGTAAAGGAAGGTTGGTATCGTCAAGAGACGCTTTTAAATGCGGAGGAGGCATTCCTCACCAACACGGGTTTTGAGCTGGTGTCGTTGATTGTGGTGGATCAAAAAAAATTGGGCATGGGCCGTCCCGGCCCCATCACCAAACGGCTCCATCGAGCCTTTCAAAAAAGGTGTAGTAAGGAGTGTACGGTGGTGCCCATTAATTTCCCTTAACCGTCAACAGACCGATAGGTAGGGACGACCGTCATCAACAGGCGCTTGATCTCTTCGGGGGTCGCTCGGTCGTCCAACACAGAGAGCCTCTTAATATCAGCTATAATGGCTTCGGACACCGTGCCATTGCGGGCAAGGTGTATTTTGGGATGGCGTGTGGGAAGGACGGTCTCTCCCTCTTCAAAAATGGCCTCATGCAATTTTTCCCCGGGGCGCAGTCCAATCGTCTGAATGGCGATATCTTTGCCCGGCGTCAGCCCGGCGAGTCGAATCATGTTGTGGGCAAGGTCTATAATTTTTACGGGATCTCCCATATCGAGTACAAATACTTCCCCTCCCTGTCCTAAAATAGAAGCATGTAAGACGAGTGAAACGGCTTCCTGAACGGTGATAAAGTACCGCGTGATTTCCATATCGGTAATGGTGACGGGCCCTCCGCGAAGGATTTGTTTGCGAAAGTGAGGCACCACACTACCGTTGCTCTCAAGCACATTGCCAAACCGCACGGACACCAACGTTGTGGAACTCTTCTGATTGAAGTAGCCCACCAGCATTTCAGCCACCCTTTTTGTTGCCCCCATGACACTCGAAGGTAAGACGGCCTTATCCGTAGAGATGAGAACAAACTCCTGTGCGTGGTGGGCAATGGCGGCTGTAATTACCTGGTATGTTCCTAAAATGTTATTTTGTACGGCTTTAAGGATATTTCGCTCCATCATGGGAACGTGCTTATAGGCAGCGGCGTGAAAGACCATATGCGGCTTATGTGTTGCAAAGGTAGAGCGGAGGAAGGACTCGTCAAGAATGTCCCCCAGAATCACTTCAACCCGTACACCGGGATATTGCTCGGAGAGAGACACGTGACAGTGATGTAAGTTACTTTCATTCTGTTCGTACAAGATTAGTTTCGTAGGACCAAAGGCGGCGATCTGCAGGCAGAGCTCAGACCCAATGGAGCCACCCGCGCCGGTGACCAAAATGCATTTCCCGGCGATGTGTTCCTGTACCTTTGCGTCGTTAATCTCCATTGCCGCACGTCCCGTGAGATCTTCAACGGTCAACTCATGAATGGCCGTTATCGCGCGTTTCCCATGTAGTAATTCCAATAAACTCGGCATGGTCTTGATGGGAAGGTTAAGCGGCCTGCAAGCGCGTAGGATACGTACTTGCTGCTTTGGTGTTGCGGAGGGGATAGCGATGAGGATTTCATCGGCGTGATACCGTTTCGCAACGGCATCCATCTGTTCAATGGTGCCGGCCACCGGAATGCCGTGAATCCGAATGCCCTGGTTGCCTAGACGATCGTCTAGAAATGCCACCGGTTTGTGGTGATACCCAACATTCTGTTGCATTTCCCGCGCGATCATCTCGCCGGCATCTCCTGCACCAATAATCAGTGTGCGCTTGGCAGTCCCTCCGGGCAGACGGGTTAATACCCGGTAGGTCCGTTTAACCATACGCAACCCTGAAAGCAATAAGAAACACAGCACTCCATCCGTCAGATAGACCTCGGATGGATGGGTATTCCCTAAAAAAAACGTAACGATCACCCAAATGGCAGCGCTACTCACAACGGTGGCAAAGAAGAGACGGACGAAATCATAACCGTCGGTATATCGCCAGAGCCTTCGATGTACGCCGAAGGCGTACAGGCTAAGCATGCGAAACAGCAAAACAACCGGAAGAATTTGTTTTGAAAAGGTTGTTGTGGAGGGTTGAATATCCGTGCCGGACGACAGAAAAAGCGCCCCTTGGTGGGCAACAATGATCACAATGACATTCAGGGCAAAGACAATATGCCCTCTATGCCGAATTAGGACCTCCTTGAGGGATGGCTGCCCTTTGGCGAGCGGAAGGTCAAGGACGGTATCAATAAATCGTATGATCCACGGACCAGTGGCCATTGAGGTAGATATGGGGTTTAAAGAGGACCGCCAGGCTTGAGGGTACCCGAAAATATCGTTAATATGCAACCGGATTGCGCCGATTGCCGTTATCAAAACGCTATGGTAGGCTGCCGGGCTAGCCCATGGAGTTTCAGTATGGTTCCGTCTTTCGAAGCATTTTGTCGGATGTCGTCGCAGGGGAATCTCATTCCGGTTTATTGCGAGATACTCGCCGATATGGAGACCCCTGTTTCGGCTTTTTCGAAGTTACGGGGAGCAGGACACCAAGGAAGCTACCTTTTGGAAAGTGTTGAAGGCGGAGAGCAATGGGGGCGCTACTCGTTTATGGGTGTGTCCTCAGCCGTCGTCGTAACGGGCTTTCCTGATCGAGTCAGTATTGCGCGACCCAACCAGACCCTACAACAGATTCATCGGCCGGAGAATCCGCTACTGGTTTTGAAAGACCTCATCGCAGACTATCAGCCGGTTGCGCTTGAAGGTCTGCCACGGTTTTCAGGTGGGGCAGTCGGCTATGTCGCGTATGATCTGGTCCGTTTTTTGGGTCCGAACACGTTTGAAACGAGAGAGGGTCTAAAACCGTCGGATATTCTTTTTAATTTCATGATTACAGATACGTTGCTAATTTTTGATAACGTCACGCATCGCATCAAGATCGTTGCCCATGCAATCATTCATGACGATCGTTTACAGGACGCCTACTCCCTGGCTATCTCAAAAATCGAGGCCATTATGAAAACCCTCCGTTCTCCGATGGCCTACGACTCCGTAGAGACAGCGTCTTATCCGTCTGTTTCCCCTCTCCCCCATTCAAATCTCACACGAGAGGCGTTTACGGACGCGGTTTTGCAAGCTAAATCATACATTGCCGCGGGAGACATTTTTCAGGTGCAACTCTCTCAGTGCTTTTCCGTACCATTTTCCGGCGACGCTTTTACCGTGTACCGGGCGCTTCGCAGTATCAATCCGTCCCCCTACCTTTACTATCTCTGTCTAGGGGATCAAACATTGGTCGGCAGCTCTCCGGAGATACTGACCCGTCTGGAGGATGGCATCGCTACCCTCCGTCCGATTGCCGGAACCCGCAGGCGTGGCTCGAATCCAGTCGAGGACAATGCGCTTGAAAAGGAACTGCTTGCCGACCCCAAGGAACGGGCGGAACATTTGATGCTTGTTGATTTGGGTCGAAACGATCTTGGCCGCGTGTGCGATTACGGAACGATTGTGGTAGATGAGCTGATGAAAATTGAGCGTTACTCACACGTCATGCACATTGTATCGAATGTTACCGGCCGATTGCGCGTCGGTGCCGACGCGTTTGATCTGTTTTGCGCCGGTTTTCCGGCCGGTACCGTCACCGGTGCCCCTAAGATTCGGGCGATGGAAATTATTGACGCGCTGGAGCCACAGCGTCGCGGGCTCTATGCCGGTGCGGTGGGTTACTTTGCCTTTCAGGGCAACATGGAAATGTGCATTACCATCCGAACCATTATTATTGAAAATGGATGGGCCAGGATACAGGCGGCCGCCGGCATTGTGGCTGATTCCGACCCGAATTTAGAATATGATGAGACGGTGAACAAGGCAAAGGCCATGCTACTCGCGATAGAAATGGCACAGCAAGGGCTTAGATAAACCATGCTACTGGTCATTGATAATTACGACTCCTTTACCTATAACCTTGTTCAATACTTGGGGGAACTTGGGCAGGAAGTAGTTGTTTTTCGGAATAACCGAATTACGCTACATGACATTGAAGCCATGCACCCCAGGCATATTGTGATCTCTCCCGGTCCTTGCACGCCCAAGGAGGCAGGCATCTCGGTAGAAGTGGTTCAAACGTTTGGCCCCTTTATTCCCATCTTAGGTGTTTGTCTTGGGCATCAGGCCATTGCCGAGGCCTATGGCGGAGAAGTCATTCGCGCCCCTCGCCTCATGCACGGGAAGACGTCTATGATTGTGCACGATGGCCATGCTGTTTATGAGCGGTTGCCAAATCCGTTCGAAGCGACGCGGTACCATTCCCTAATTGTTCGGGAAGAGACGTTACCGGACGACCTGTTTCTTACGGCGTGGACAGAAGAAACAGAAGAAAAAGAGGTTATGGGAATACGACACAAGCGTTTTCCGGTCGAAGGGGTTCAGTTCCACCCGGAGTCTATTCTTACAACGGTGGGGAAAACACTGCTGGCGAACTTTTTAGCCCTACGCCAAGAGGGCTAAGATAATTTACACGGGGGCGTATTGTTTAGGGCTCTAGACTAGCGATTTCATAATAAAGGGCACCTCTAAAAACCGTCACGAGCGGCCCAAGTGCAAGGCGCACGGAGCGCAGGAACCGCAATGTACGCAATGTACATGAGGATTCCGAGCACCGCGCAACGCAGCAATTGGG
>SBBL01000083.1 GCA_005239745.1 Candidatus Troglogloeales bacterium
GGGGGCGGTTTCGCTGAAACCTGCATCCACCTCAATCGTTGTGATGAAAACAGCCAGTACGACGTCCGATCCGTTTAATGGCGCTACCAACCCCAAGGCTATCCCTGCAGCGGAAAAGCTCTATAGTATCCTGGTCACCAACACCGGCTCCGGGTCCGCGACAACAGATAGTATTGTCGTCACCGATCCGATTCCAACCAATACGGAGCTGTTTGTGGGTGATCTTGGTGGGGTCGGATCCGGCCCTGTGCTGTTTATAGACGGTGCGCCCATAAGCGGCCTGACCTATACGTTCACCAGTCTAGGGAGTACAACGGACGATCTGGAATTCTCAAACAATGGAGGTGCCACATGGACATACACACCGGTGCCGGACGTCAATGGGTATGACAGCAGCGTGACAAACATCCGCGTCAACCCAAAAGGCACGTTCAACGGGGCGACTGGCGCCGGCAACCCAAGCTTTACGCTCAGATTTAGGGTCAGGATAAGATAGGTTAGACGCCAAGATGAAGATTCTGGCCAAGAGGAAGATTCTGGAGGAGAACGTGGGAGAGTCTGAACAGCCGCTGCTCGAAGTCAGGGAGAGGCGTCAGTTGTGTCTCTGGGCCGACGACCCGATGGCCGAGGACCCCGATTACCTGTCGCGACAGCTCCTCACGTACATCGGAAACAAGCGTGCCCTTCTTGGCCACATCGGCAGGGCTCTAGAGCAGGTTAAGCGCCGCCTCGGCAAGCCCCGCCTCCAGGTACTCGACGCATTCAGCGGCTCTGGCGTTGTGTCCCGCTTCCTGAAGGCGCACTCCTCCCTGCTTATCAGCAATGATCTCGAGGACTACGCGGCCGTAACCGGGCGTTGTTATCTGCGCAACCGAAGCGCCGTTGACCTCCAAGCTGTGGCCCAAGTCGTCGCCGATTTCAACGCGAGAGTCTCCGACCCGATGCCACCGGGTTTCATCGAGGATCTCTACGCACCCTGCGACGAAGGCAGAATCACATCTGAAGACCGCGTCTTCTACACCAAAGCCAACTCGCGGCGCCTGGACAACTATCGGCGCCTCATCGACACTGCACCCGGCGAGATGAGAGATCTGCTCCTGGCTCCGCTTTTGAGCAAGGCGTCTGTCCACGCGAACACAGCGGGTGTCTTCAAGGGGTTCTACAAGAACGGGGAGACTGGAGTGGGTCAGTTCGGCGGTAGCGGCTCTGATGCCCTGCTCCGCATCCTTGGGAAGATCAAGCTTGAGGTTCCGGTCCTGAGCACCTTCGAATGCGAGTGTCAGGTCCACCAAGAGGATGCCAATACGCTCGCGCCAAAGCTGCGGGACCTTGACCTGGCCTACATCGATCCGCCCTACAACCAGCATCCCTACGGCTCGAACTACTTCATGCTCAACCTCCTCGTTCACTATGAGCGCCCACACCACGTTAGCCGCGTTTCGGGTATACCCGCTGACTGGCGGCGCTCAGGCTACAACGTCCGCGCGCGCTCCTTGTCGTTACTCGGTCAGCTACTGAAGTCACTCGATGCACCCTTCCTCTTAATCTCCTTCAACAACGAGGGCTTCATTTCTCCCGAGCAGATGCGCTCGTTGCTCGACACCCTTGGTTCCGTCGACACGTTCGAGGTGCCGTACAATGCCTTCCGTGGTAGTCGAAACTTCAACAACAGGCCGATTCACGTGACCGAACAGCTGTTCCTGGTCGAGCGGAGATAGGTGACGATGGCCCGAAAGCACCAGATACGAGAGCAACGTGCGGGCACGGTGATCAACGTCACCTCAAAGAAGCAGGAGTCGGGCATCATCAAGGCGTTGCGTCAGGTAGTGGACCGCCTCGATCGGAAGTTCGCGAGGAAGATCTCTTTGGCGCATGAGAAGCAATGGTACCTGAAGGACATCGTCGCTGAACTCCGGCATACGTATCCGGACACAACCTTCCGCTATCACTTCGATAGCAGCTCCATCCGGCCAGACGGAGGGATTCTCCACATCCGAGGGAAGGCCGAGGACAAGCTCATGTATCCCGTGCTCATCGCGGAGGTCAAGAACCAGGGTACGAATGACCTCAGGGCTGAAGAGGGGCTTCCCAGGCAGGCAAAGGGGAACGCCATCGAACGACTCGGCAAGAACCTCATCGGTCTCCGCGCTGCCCTCATGCGCGAGGCCATTTTCCCGTTCGTCTGCTTTGGGTATGGCTGCGACTTCGAGGGCGACTCCTCAATCCTTGATCGCGTCTCTACGATGGCGATGTTTGGGGAACTGAACAAGACGTATCTTCACAACGAAGAGGGTGGCAAGTTCAACCGAGGGAGCTTCTACTTTCGGCCGAAGCCGTGGTCAGTCGACGAGATGGTCAACGTCATGGCCGACATCGCCGAGCGAGCAGTGCTTTATTATTTCTCAAAGTACCGTGAGAACCACTTTGGTAAGGTGTAGTCTCAGTGCAGTAAGGCTTGGCGTCTATCGCTCCGGTTGCAGCGGATGGCAAACTGCGCCGCCGCTCAACAGCCGCGCTAGACGGAAAAACGGTTAAGTGTATACTACCTGGGAGCGAGTGAGAGGGTTCGAATGTGTGGCATTACTTTTGCTTATCACAATTATGGCGATAAAGTTTAAGCTGTAAGTGACGATATTGTAAGTGACGACATTTGTACTGGGGAGGCGGCCATGGAAAAGACCACACTTGTTGTCCTACTGGGCATTGTAGGGACGTTCTTTTTCCCATTGGACAGTGTATGGGCTGTAGGGACGGCAGCCAATACCACGATTACCAATTCTGTAACCGCTAGCTATAGCCTGGGGGGGGTACCGGCGGCACCGGTGATCGCCAGCACCAGTTTTCAGGTGGCCGAGGTGATTGACGCTGCTGCAACGTGGCAAGACGGCGCCAATGTAACGGTTACCACCCCCGACGCCAATCGGGTACTGACCTTTCGGTTGGCCAACACAGGAAACGGCACCGAACTATTTCGTCTGACCCGGAACGATGCGGTTGCGGGAGATGCCTTCAACCCCTCTCCTTCCACTGTTTCCATTTACTTAGAGAACGGATTGGCGCCTGGACTCCAGACGGTAGGGGCCAATATGGACACTGTATACAATTCAGGCGTCAACGATCCTTCTCTTCCCGCAGATGGGACGCTTGACGTTTATCTCCTAAGCCAAATCCCCAGCGGGTTGGCCGATCTCAATGTTGGCAATGTACAGCTTTTGGCGGCCTCTACGACAGTCGGTGCGGCAGGGGCCGTTGCCGGGGCCACACTCGTTGGGCTAGGCACGGGGGGAGTGGACGCCGTTGTGGGGACAACAAACGCGGATGCCGAAGCCACGGGGGGCTATATCGTGTCGTCTGTGGTGGTTACGGTTGCCAAAGCGGTAACGGCCGTTCTGGACCCCTTTTTAGGGACCGACCGGGTTCCAGGGGCGGTAGTGACCTATCGCATCACAGTAGACGTGACAGGGACGGGGATAGCGGAAAACCTCGTCATCACCGACCCCATCCCTGCCAACACCACTTATAACTCTAATTCCATACGGGTAGGGGGGGCAGTGCGAACGGACGCCTCCGATGGAGATAACGCCGATTTTGGCGCAAGTACCGCCAATACGGTGACGGTGAACTTCGGCAATACCGCTTCACCGGCCACCCTCACGATTGATTTTAATGTGACGATCAACTGACGAGCGAAGGAGGTTAAATGAAACAACGGAATATCTTCACAACGGTAGCGGCACTCGTACTGATGGCTTCTGTATTCTCTACCGCTTATGCGCAAGAGCGGGGCACGGTTGAGGTCAAAACCGTCGCGGAGCAGGAGAAAGTGTTTATCAATGAGAAGGGGGAAAGGGAGATAAGGCGAGTGCCCGTTGAAAAAGTCACGCCTGGCGATGAGGTGATCTATACGACCTGGTTTACAAATGTCGGAAAGGACGTGGCGAACGATATTGTCATTACCAATCCGATCCCTACGCACACACACTACAAAGGAGGCTCTGCGCTCGGGGACAAGACGGAGATTACCTACTCCATTGATGGGGGGAAGCGATATGCCCTACCCGATCAGCTCCAAATTCGGGAAGAAGATGGGAAAGAGCGATTGGCAAGGGCAGAGGAGTATACACATGTTCAGTGGATTTATCGCGGTTCGCTGGCGCCCACCGAAAAGCGGTTTGTTAGGTTTCGGGTGGTTCTGAAGTGATGGGAGGGTTGTTTGTAGTGTCGTCTATGGCATGGAGGTGACAATGAAGACGCAGAAATGGATCAAATGGGGTGTTGGGTTGTGTATGGTAGTGTTCGCGTCCGGTCTATGCACGCGGGTCGCATGGGCGGTCGGAACCGCGTCAGGGACGACGATCTCAAACCTTGCGACCCTCAGTTATTCTGTGGGGGGGGTGGGACAGCCTTCAATTGGAAGCTCACCGACTGGGAACATGGTGGGCGCCGGAACGGCGACCACGTTCCTTGTAGACAACAAAGTCCTTGTAACCGTTGCGGAAGTTAGCGCTAGCTATACCAATGTGGTCCCCGGCCAGACGCAGGCCGTATTGACCTTTACGGTAACGAACAGTGGGAACACCGTGCAGGACTATGCGCTCTTGAGTACGCACCAGGTGGGGGGGGCTGACCCTTTTGGCGGTACGGACAATTTTGACGCGACGGCCGTGTCTGTTTTCGTGGACGTCAACGGCAACGGCACGTATGAGTCGGCCACGGACACCGCCACGTTCGTTGACGAACTTCCGGCGACCAATCCACTTAACGCCACCAGTACCCGCACCGTTTTTATTGTTGCCAACATTCCAAGCAGCCAGGTGAACAATGACATATCCGCCATCCGTCTGACGGCGACCACCAGTAATGGCGGAGGTGCCAGTGTATTAGGCGCCACCACCACTGAAACCGCCGGCGCCGACACCGACACGGTGGTGGATGTGGTCTTCGCCGACGTGGCCGGGGATATTGATGCGTTGCGAGATGGGAAACACTCCGATACCGATGCCTACCGTTTGCAAACTGCCGTCATCAGTGTGACGAAGACTTCTGCGGTACTGTGTGATCCGTTTAACCTGACGACGAATCCCAAATCAATCCCTGGGGCCTATCGGAAGTACACGGTTACCATTGCAAATGCCGCGGGTGCAGGGGCATCCGCCACGCTCACCACCATTAGCGATACGCTGGATGCCAATACGTTAATGGATCCGGACCTCGTCACCGGCGCCGGAGCCACTTGCGCCACCACCCCGGAAAGCGCGGCGGGCAGCGGTTTTAGGGTCAACTATGCCGGCACTCGGGCGGGATTTCCAAAATACTTTACGACCACGTCGAGTGCGGATGGCGTTGATCTTGCAGCACCTGTGGTAACGGCCACGATGACAACCGTGATGCCTGTGGAAGCAGGATATGGTGCGGGCGAGCTAAAAGCCGGAGAATCGGTTACCTTGATATTCAATGTTGTCATTCAGTAGATGGGTGGTCATGGACCATGAAAAGGCTTTGGGGTGGGGGGTGGGGGGTGACCAAACAGGATCGTTCCGCGCGGCAATGGGTACGGTCCTGTCGCGGGTTCCCCGGTTTTTTGCGGCAACCCATCCTCCCATTCCTTGTCTCTTTAAGCGTAGCGACGTGGCCTCTTTTAGTGCAGGGGGCTACCCCACCCAATACCCTCATCACTAACAGAGCCGTCGGCGCCTACAGTGTCGGCGGCGTACCCCTGACCGCCTCCGGGGTGGTTGCATTTACAACAGCCGCCCGCACGCCATCGGCAATTACCTTCTTCCGGCACCGCTTGGATGGTTCTGGAACAAATATCCTAGTGGGGCCAACCCAGTGTCGTACCAGCGAAAAGTCTGACGGACCGTATATTCCCACTTTCGGAAGAGCAGCTCCGGATGGAAACTCCTCCCTTCCCAGACAAGTTCCCCTTGTCCCCACCACGACTTACAATGTAGGGGATACGATTTTTATCCATCTGACCGACTACGATCAAAATCGAGATGCCTCGCAGACGGAAACAGCGCTTGTCACCGTCACCGTCCGTGGTAGTCTGGAGAAAGAAGTCCTGAAATTGAATGAAACGGGACCCAATACCGGTGTTTTTGTGGGCGCGATCACGTCTAACTCTGGGCCGCTTGCCGCCCATGACTGTGCGTTGACCATTTCACCCAACCAGGAACTCGTTGTCACCTACACAGACCCAGTGGATAAAAATGATTCGACTGCTACCGGGATACTGATTGATCCGTTAGGTCTTGTTTTTAATAGTGCGACAGGGGCCCCCATCAACGGCGCGATCCTGACCCTTTTGGAGGCAACCGGTGGCCTGCCTGCGACGGTCTTTGGAGATGACGGTATCAGCACCTATCCCTCTACCATCACGTCTGGAGGAGAAGTGACAGACAGCGGTGGAACGGTATATCGCTTTCCCGATGGCGGCTACCGGTTTCCCTTTTTACGGCCAGGGGTCTATCGCTTAGGGGTGCAACCACCGGCTGGCCATGCCTACCCTTCCGTCGTCCCGGATAGCCTATTGCAAACCCTTCCAGGGGCTCCTTTCTCACTGATTGATGGTTCACGGGGTGGAGACTTGGTCATCACAGCCGCAAGTCTGTCCGTCATTAAGATGGATATTCCACTCGACCCCACCTTTACTACCCTGTTTATCACCAAAACGGCCGGCCGTGACCATGTCGCCATCGGAGACGTTATCCCCTATCGGATTGAAGTGAGTCACCCACATCCCACATTGCCTGTCATGGACGTTAGGGTGAGAGACACCTTGCCGATAGGATTTCGCTATCGCGTAGGCTCCGCCCATGTCGGTGCGGTGAGGGTCCCCGATCCACTTATTTCCACGGACGGTCGTGTCTTGACCTTTGCCGTTGGAGATATCCCTGTCGCAACCACCGTCACCCTCAAATATGTCGTGGAAGTGGGGGCAGGGGCACGGTTGGGTGAGGCGATTAACCAGGCCGATGCGACGGGCACAGGGAATATCCTCTCAAACACGGCAAGGGCAAAAGTAACCGTTGACGAGGAGCTTTTCCGGAGCCACTCCATCTTGATGGGACGGGTGATCGTCGGTTGCAGTCAGTCTGTCGAGGAAGATGAGGAAGGGTTGGCGGGTGTCCGTATCTATCTGGAAGACGGCACGTATGTGATTACCGATCCGGAAGGAAAGTGGCATATCGAAGGTGTCACACCGGGCCGACATGTCGTAAGACTGGACGAGAGCACCCTCCCCAGGGGCTATGAGGTTATCCCCTGCGATGAGAATGGCCGACTGACGGGCACGTCACAGTTTGTGGATATACAAGGCGGGTCCCTGTGGCGCGCCGA
>SBBL01000024.1 GCA_005239745.1 Candidatus Troglogloeales bacterium
CGCGGGCACCTATAATGTGCCCGCGGGACGGAGGAAGGGCGTCAGCATGAGAGTTGGGCCGATCGAAATAAAAGAGGGTACCTGTTTTCTGATTGCCGGCCCTTGTGTCATCGAAAGCGAGACGCTCGCGATGCACACGGCAGAAGCCATTGCCAGGATCGCAGATTCTCATCGTGTACCGTTTATTTATAAGTCCTCTTACGACAAGGCCAATCGTAGCTGTGGTGCCTCTTATCGCGGGGTAGGACAATCGGAAGGACTCACGATTCTTGCCAAGGTAGCGGCAACATTCAACCTGCCGGTCTTGTCCGATGTGCATACGGCCGAAGAGGCAAAAGTGGCGGGAGAAGTCTTGGATGTTTTACAGATACCGGCCTTTCTCTGTCGGCAAACCGATTTACTGCTTGCGGCAGGGGAGACAGGGAAGACGGTCAATGTAAAGAAGGGGCAGTTTCTAAGCCCGTGGGAGATGGGCAATATTGTCGAGAAGCTCAGATCAGTCGGCAGCAAACAGATTTTTCTTACCGAACGGGGCACGACATTTGGGTATAATAACTTGGTCAGTGACATGCGATCCTTGGTGATTATGAAACGATACGGATATCCCGTGATCTTTGACGGCACGCACAGTGTTCAACTCCCGGGCGCCGGGGGGAACGTTTCATTGGGCCAGCGTGAATTCGTGGCGCCGTTGGTTCGGGCAGCGGTTGCTGTGGGGTGCGATGGGCTTTTTTTGGAAGTTCATCCCGACCCCGATCGTGCCCCATCAGACGGACCTAACATGCTTAATTTTGCGGCGTTGGATCATTTGCTTGCCGAGGTACAGAAAATTCGGGAGGCACTCCCATGACGGATAAAGCAGCAGCAGAAAAAGTTCAGGTATCTGGAAGGCGTGTGCTGGAGATTGAATCGAAGGCAGTGACCCGTTTGATTGGGCGGATCGGTCAGGGTTTTGTAGACGCCGTCGAGATGTGCGCAGGCACGGACGGGCATATTGTGGTAATGGGGATGGGTAAGTCGGGTCTGATCGGGAAAAAAATCGCGGCGACACTAGCCAGTACCGGTTCCCCTGCCTTCTTCCTCCATCCGGCAGAGGGCATCCATGGCGATGTGGGCATGGTTTCTCGAAAAGACGTGGTGCTTATAATCTCTAATAGTGGGGAAACGGAGGAGGTCCTCCGCATCCTTCCATCCATTAAGCGGTGGGGACTAAAAACCATCGTCTTGACGGGTTGTGTGAACTCTACATTAGCGAAAATGGGGGACGTGGTGTTGGATGTTTCCGTTGAAGAGGAGGCCTGCTCGCTTGGTTTGGCTCCGACGGCTAGCACAACGGCGACACTTGCAATGGGAGACGCCCTGGCCGTTGCCTTGCTTGAGAAGAAGGGGTTTCAGAAAGAAGACTTTGCTACCTTTCACCCGGGAGGCACGTTGGGAAGAACTCTCCTTCTTCGCGTTGAGAGTGTCATGCGCAGAGGGAGTGAGATCCCAATTGTCCACGATACGACTCCCATGCAGAATGCCCTTGTGGAGATGACCCGGAAGCGGCTTGGCATGACGGCGGTTGTTGATGCGGAAGGGAGACTTTGCGGTATTCTGACCGACGGTGATCTACGTCGGTGGCTTAAAGCGGAGGAGGTGAGCGGGCAGGGGCGCCTTTCGCAACCGGTATGTGAGGTCATGACACGTTCCCCTAAGACCATTACCAAAGAGGTGCTGGCAACGGAGGCCATCGCGCGGATGGAGCAACACGGAATTACCGTATTCATTGTTGAATCGGCTGGTCACGGGGGTCGGGTTGAAGGCGTGGTCCATATGCACGACCTTCTCAAGTCAGGGATAGCCTAATGGGCGCTTCAAGTGCCCTAATGGAAAAGGCCGCCCGCGTTCGCTACCTCCTACTTGACGTGGATGGTGTTATGACTAACGGCGTGCTCTATATTGACGCTCAGGGGCGCGAAACAAAAGGCTTTTCCATCTATGATGGACATGGGATTCTGCTTTTACAGAAAGCAGGCATGGGGATCGGTATCGTATCCGGCTCTTTATCGGCATCAGTGGAATGTCGGGCTAAAGACCTTGGTATTGAAGACCTTTATCAGGGAGCGCACGATAAATTGCCCATCTATGAAATGCTTCTTGCAAAGCATCACCTTTCCGACGGGCAGGTTGCCTATATTGGGGACGATGTGATTGATCTTCCCATCCTAAAACGGGTTGGGCTTTCGGTGGCCGTTCCAAACGCCGTTGATCAGGTTAAGTCCGTTGTTGATTGGGTAACCAAACGCCGCGGCGGGGACGGGGCTGTACGCGAGGTAGTAGACCTTATTCTGTTAGCTCAAGGGCACCTCTAAAAACCGTCGCGAGCGGCCCGAATGCAAGGCGCACGGAGCACAGGAACCGGAGTATATCTTTGAATATATGAGGATTCCGAGCACCGCGCAACGCAGCAGTCGGGTCGCGCAGCAGGTTTTTAGAGGTGCCCTCAAGTTAAACCGCCGCAACAGCGATTGCCCTGTTTCTAGCGCCGGACTCACCGACGATCCCATCAAGGGTTGCGCCCAGCCGATCCATTTTTTCCATGTAGTCTAAAATCTCTTGCGTCACAACTTCCCCAGGGATTAAAAGAGGGATCCCGGGTGGATAGACCGAAACAATCTCCGTGCTGATGCGCCCGCGGGCTTCCTCAAACGGAAGATAGCGTACCTCTGAGAAGAAGGCCTCTCGTGGCCCCATGGCCGTCTGTTTTCCCAGAGGGGGCAACCGACACGGGGCAAACGGCGCCGTCCCTTTTCCTTGTACCGTTTTGGATATCTCCCACAATGCGTCAATCAAACGGTTGATGTCGTTCCGACGATCACCAATACTAATAATCACCAAAATATTACACGCATCCGCCATCTCTACCTGAATATGATAACGGGTGTTGAGGATCTGCGCCGTTTGATATCCCGTTAAGCCCAACTGCGAGGTGTTAATGGTCAATTTGGTCGGATCGAAACTTCCCATGGGGGAAGAGAACTGGCCATTAAGCGTTTCTTCGTCGAGGCAGAAGAGCCCCGGGATACGTTTAATGCGGGTACGCGCCTCTCCCGCCAGAGCAAGCGCCTTGCCCAACAGTTTTCCCCCCTCTGTCGCCATCTGCATCCTAGCCAGATCCAGCGAGGCCATTAGGATGTAAGATGGGCTGGTGGTCTGGACAAGTCGCAGAACTGAAGCGAGTCGGATCAGGTTGATCCTGCCCATTTTTGCATGCAGAATGGAGGCCTGTGTCATCCCTCCAATAATTTTATGCGTGCTCTGTACGGCTAAATCCGCGCCCGCCTCCATTGCCGAAAGGGGAAGGTCGTCATGAAATTTCAGGTGCGGCCCGTGTGCCTCATCTACCAGCACAATCATACCTTTCTCATGGGCGTATGGGATAATACGTTCAAGATCGGCGCAGATGCCATAGTAGTTGGGGCTGGTTAAGAAAAGAACTTTTGCCTGCGGATGGGAGTCAATGGCCGCCGTCACTACTCCTGCGGTGGCATTTAGGGTCAGCATTAGATTCTCGTCAATGACCGGAGCGAAAAAAATAGGCCGTGCCCCGGAGAAGATGATGCTGGCCAGGACGGATTTATGTGCATTGCGAGGAAGGAGCACATGGTCGCCGGGGTTGCAGACGGCCAAGATCATGGCATGGTTCCCCCCGGTAGTTCCGTTGACTAAGAAGAAGGAGTGGTCGGCACCATAGGCTGAGGCCGCCAGTGTCTGGGCTTCCTTGATGACCCCCTTGGGTTGATGGAGCGAATCCACCTCGTCTAACGTTGTTAAGTCAATGGAGAATATCTTTGGACCGACGAACTTTCGGAATCGGGCAGAGATGCCTTTGCCGCTTTTATGCCCGGGGGTATGGAACGATACCTTCCGGCTTTCGGCTAGGGCAATCATCGCGTCAAAAAGCGGTGTTTTGAATTGTTCGTCGAGGATTGTCATAAGGGAAACTCTGCCCTTAAGACTGGGGCTAGATTGCCACGTGCAAAGTCGTATTGACGGGGCTTTAAACCACCCCTCACCCCTCCTTGTCTATCAGGAGGAGAAGCCATCCCTTCAGTTGTAGACGGAGATAGGGTAATTGTCTTCAATAATGCGGACCTGCGTACCCATTGCCTCCCGAATATGTTTGGGTAAGACAAATTGGGCATGATGAAGCCCTCCATGATAATACCTCAACACGCCGTTCTCCGTGGAGGCAGAAGGTAGACAGGTGATACGCCGGTCAACTTCTTCTTTCGTGAGTGAGCCAGGGTCCGGACCCTTGGAGGCAAGAATGAAGCCCCAAGGAAGCCCAAAAGAAGGAATACTCGCTAGATAGGGAGCGACGACGGGAAAGACCGTTTTTAAGGTATTGTAAACTGCGGCCAGACACGGCAGGCTGCCCGCCGTTGTACCGGCCTGTAGGGTAATGACACCCTCCGGCCCCAGGCGCTTTGTTACCACCTCATAAAACTCCTTTGTATAAAGCAGGTAGGCGGGCCCATCATCTACCGGTTCTGAAATGTCTATAATAATCACATCGTATACATCGGCATTTTCCTCCAGATAGCGCCTAGCATCAAAATACGCCACCGTTACCCGTGAATCGTCGAAGGCCCCCTGCGACCACTCCGGCAGATAACGGCGGGACGCCTCGACGACTTCTTGGTCAATATCAATCATCACCACTTTTTCCACGGACGGGTAACGTACTATTTCTCGAATCGTCGCCCCTTCTCCGCCACCGACAATGAACACCCGTTTGGGATTAGGGTGCGTCAGCATGGCAGGATGCACAAGCGCCTCGTGATAGATAAACTCATCCGCTTCACTAGATTGCATCTTTCCATCTAGAACCAGACAGCGACCATAGCCATCCGTCTGAAGGATATCTATCTTCTGATACTTTGTCTGCGTGGAAAACAGGATATTCCGGACGCCGTACAGATGTCCCTCAAACGGGGAGAGGTGGTCAGTGAACCAGATGGAGCTCTTCGACGCCGTCATAACACTCCTTATTGCCGTCGAGATTGCCGTCGAGGACATCTCTAAGAACGGGAACAGGCTCCGGGTTTGTGACTGAGAGTCCGCGCTTCATCTCAACAATGGATGGGTCTTTCGACTTAAGCTGCTTGATAATGTATTCAACGGCCACCATGGGTTGCAAGGCCGTGCCGCAGGTAAAGACATCCACCGCGGCGTATTTATGTTCAGGCCATGTGTGAATGGTAAGGTGCGACTCGGCGATCACGACTACACCACTCACCCCAAAAGGGCTAAACAGGTGGAAGCGATCTTCCACAATGGTCGCTTTCGCCCGGCGTGCGGCAGCCACAAGCGTATTCCGGATGATCTCCACATTGTTAAGTATCTCCGCGTCGCAGTCCTTTAGTTCAACCAACAAGTGCCTTCCGAGTGCATTCAATCCCTTTAACCCTTTCCATGTTAGGTGAAACGGTTGATGATGCCTAACGCCTGCACCTACCAGACTAGCCACACGGAAAAGCGGCTAAGGCCACCTGGAACAGAGCGGTGGGCAGTGTACTACAGATATGTTCCATTATCAATAGTTTTTTTTTGTTTGGTGGTAAGTCAACAAGAAGTCAGAACAGAGGACCTCAAAAAGTGCACTTTTAAAAGTGTGGATGGGGTTAACTGGCTTCAAACAAAATTATTGCGGAATCGCCGTATAGGGGGTAGCTGCCAATTGTCTTGGTCCCTATGGTACGATCGCTTTCAGGAAATATGGGTGAGCAAAAAGCACGAGATCATTCGACAGGCTCACAACAGGGGGAGGATGTGAAGGCATTACCGGCAAATGAACGCTTGATCGTGGCGCTGGATTTTGACTCCGACGCCGAGGCCCTAGGCTTGGTCCATAAACTAGGAAATGCCGTGACTTTCTATAAGGTTGGGCTACAATTATTCATGAGAAACGGTCTCAAGATCGTTAAGAAGCTTACGAATCAAGGGAAGAAGGTGTTTCTTGACCTGAAGATAGACGATACCCCTAGAACCGTAGAAACCACGGTGCACAACATGGCAATGGACGGCGTTCTATTTTTTACACTGCAAGGAAATAGCGCTACGGCTAGGGCCGCACGCGAAGGGCGGGGCGCCCATAGCCACCCAAAGTTTCTACAGGTTACTTATCTATCCAGTTGGGACGAAAGCGACTTGCGCGAAGTTTTCCACGTATCAGGGTCACAAAAAATCGTCTTAGACGAGCTTGTCATCAGCCGTACCGGTCGCATTCTCGATTCGGGGTGTGATGGCGTGATTGCTTCCGGCACGTCTGTCCGTCGCCTACGGAGTGCCTACCCTCCAGAAGTCATCATCGTGTCCCCAGGCATTCGGCCAAAGGGCGCCCCCTCGGACGATCATAAACGAACAATGACCCCGGAAGAGGCCATCTTGTCGGGGTCTGATTACTTGGTGGTTGGGCGCCCCATCAGCAAAGCGAGGGATCCGATTGAAGTGGCCTCTGCCATTCAAGACGATATCGCTCGCGCGCTATCTTGTATAAAAATATGACAAAGTCCACACTCAGTAACGCGGGGTACGCCCCGGCCCCCTACGATTTAATCTCTCGATTTAATCTCTACGAACGCCTCTTGCCACAAGGTTTTAAGCCATTGTTTGCGGGCGTGCTCTCGCTTTTCCGTCAGTAGGCGTTTTTTAACCTCTTCTTGCGCTTCTTCAAAGGACTGGCCGCGTGCCACCTGCCTTTTTTCTACCTTGAAAAGGTGATTCCCCAGTGACGTCCGTATCATGGGACTAATCGCCCCCTCCGTGAGATTGAAAATGACACGCTCAATCTCCGGTGCAAGCTCGCCGCGCCTAAACGGGCCAATGGCGCCACCTTGCCACCCCTCTTGTGTATATTTTTCTATGAGATCATCGAAGCCGATGCCACCCGTCAGCGCAGAGAGGGCTTGGATAATAGCCTGATGAGCCGCTACTTCTTCCGGATACGTAGGTTCTTTGGGAAGGGGAATTAGAATCTGCTTGAGGAAGACAAGGTCAGGGGTCTGATAATCACCGACATGTGCCTGATAATACGCGCGCACTTCGTTGTCCGTGACGTAGGTCGTCCCATCCGCCTCACGCCCCATCAACTTAAGGCCGGTTAACTGAAACTTCAACTCAGCCAGGTATCGCTCCCATGAGATATTGTTTTCAAGAATTCCCTGCTTGAGAGCGTCTACGCTGGGGAGATTGTTTCTTGTCTGAATCTCTTGTAGGGCCAAGCTAACCTCATCTTCCGAGGTGATAATCCCCTTGGCTTTTGCCTTCTGCTCAATCAAACGGCGCTCAATGGCCTGTTTGAGTAAATCCTCTTTGTTAATCTTCCCGGAGAGCTGGGTTTTCTCAAGGGACTGACCCAGTGCATCCAGCTCGCTTTGCGTAATGACGTCCTGATTCACAACAGCCACGACGCGATCAATAACCACACCGCCAGTGGCCGGTTGGACGGCTGTCCCTAAGGAAAGCAGTGATACACTGACACACGCTATTATGATGATTTTTTTAGTTGTGATAAACACCGAGCAGCCTCCAAATACTGATCTTCCCATGTGGAACCCGATACCGTTATCTTAAACGACAGGGGAGACACAAATGTTATGCGTCCCTGATAGGTTTTTAATAGTGCGTCAATGCGTTCCTGCAAAACGTCGGCCCTTTCACCCAGGGTAACCGTAAGGGTGGCGTCTTTAACGTTTAATCGAGTTGCCCCAATTTGCCAGGCCATTGTCTTAAGTTGTGCCGCCTGAAAAAGGCATTTAGCCTCCGTTCCGCACCGACCATAGCGATCTTCAACCTCGTCCCGAATGGCTAGCACGTCCACCACCGATTCACAATCCGCCAGCCGCCGATAAATCGCTAACCGCTCTCTTGGGTCGGTAACATACCAGTCAGGTAAGTACGTGGACACGGGAACGCTCACTTCAAGTGTTGTAGGCGACCTAACTTCCCGCCCCTTTAACACCGCAACGCGCTCTTCAATCATTTTGAGATATAGCTCAAAACCAATCGCGGCGATCTGCCCTGATTGTTCCTGCCCCAGCAGATGCCCCGCTCCGCGGATTTCAAGATCGCGCGCTGCAACCTGAAACCCGGATCCGAGTGCTGTGAACTCCTGAATCGCCGCGAGACGCTGCCGAGCAGATTCCGAGAGCATACGCTCCTCCGGTACTAACAGGTAGGCATACGCCTGTTCGTATGATCTTCCTACCCGCCCTCGCAACTGATAAAGCTCGGCTAGACCAAATTGATCGGCATGATTGATAAAAATAGTATTGGCCGACGGAATATCAATGCCCGATTCGATAATGGTTGTGGTCACCAATACGTTAGTTTCCCCCGCAATGAACTTCGTCATCGTAGCCTCGAGCAGATGTTCTCCCATCTGGCCATGTGCGACGGCAACCCGAGCCTGTGGGACCAACTCGGAGATAAATAGGCTGATCCGTTCAATACTGGCCACCCGGTTATGAATAAAAAAGACTTGTCCCCCGCGCACCAGTTCTCGGAAAATAGCTTCTTTAATCAGGCCCGGCTTAAACGGAACGAGACGGGTCTCAATGGCAAGGCGGTTGGCGGGCGCCGTTTCAATGACAGACAGATCGCGCACTTGGGCCAATGCCATCTGCAGGGTGCGCGGGATAGGGGTCGCGGTGAGCGTTAGGACATCTACCTCCTTCTTCATTTGCTTTAAGTACTCTTTATGCCGAACGCCAAAACGATGCTCTTCATCAAGGATAATGAGTCCTAAGTTGGCGAAGATGACTGTTTTGTTAAGGAGTAGGTGGGTGCCGATCATAATGTCCGTGAGGCCGTTTTTCAATCGGTTCAGGGCTTCTCTTCGCTCACGGCCAAACAGCAGACGGCTGACCCAATCTACCTTGATATCAAACGGGGCAAAGCGTTGGGAGAATACCCAATGATGTTGCCGTGCCAGTAATGTCGTTGGCGCCAAGACTGCCACCTGCTTTCCGTTGGAGACGGCGGCAAAGGCCGCCCGCATCGCGACTTCGGTCTTCCCGTAGCCAACGTCTCCGCAAATTAGCCGGTCCATGGGTTTTGTCCCGTCCATATCGGACAAGACGTCCTCAATGGCTGACTGTTGATCCGGTGTTTCCTCGTACGCAAAGGCTGAGGCAAAGGCTTCCGCCTTCAGCGGATGCGTGACAAAGGGAAGACGCTTCACAACGCTACGCTCGGCGTAGAGGGTCAGCAACTCCTGCGTCATGTCTTGAATACACCGTTTGGCGCGTGACTTGGCCTGTGCCCAGCGCGTGCCTCCCAAGTGGTCTAGCGCCGGCGTTTCGCCGTCTAACCCAATGTAGCGCTGTACCAGATGGAGTGCGTCTACGGGAACATAAATCGTGGCGCCTCCGGCATATTCCAGAACTAGAAAATCCGTCTCTATCGCCGGGCCCCGTTCTCCGGTGCGCACCGAAAGCCGCTTCAGTCCTTTATAACGTCCAATGCCGTGCTGAAGGTGGACGACGGTGTCTGATATCTGCAACTCCTGTAGCGACTTTAAAAACACGCCGGCCGAATGCTTTTTTTTCTCTGTCTGTCGCCTGCGGGAAGTGCCCAGTAGGGCCTTCTCGGTCAGGACGATCAAATCCATGTGTGGGCAGGAAAAGCCTTCGGACAGGGCACCCACGGCCAGGTAGATCGGTGACGGAGAGGCCATAGGCATGGGCTCCCACATCGCGCATGGAATGTCATATTCCGCCAAGAGACGCTTGAGGTGGTCGGCCCTGGATTCGTCTTCCACGGCCACAATCATCAAAAACGTTTGTCTCAGCGTCTCTAGGCGTTTTGCCGTTTCTGAAAAAACGGATTCAGGAGAACCAAACCCTAACGACGCGAGTGACTGGGTATCACAGACGAAATGTTCGACGCCTGGGCCTGATTTGTGTTCGAGTTCCAATCCCGTTGATAAGGAAAGCAGCGTCAGTGAGATCGTCACTCGATCCTTCATGGCATCGGGTAAGGCGTTGGGCAGATACCGGGCACGGACGGCGCTTCCCTGAGAGGGTGGGGCAAACAGTACGGCGTCTTCCACGGCCTTCAGCACTCCCTCCCCTTTCCGTTTAACATCTTCCGGCTCGACGATGACAAGCAGCATGGCCTCAGGGAGAGCGCTTAAAAAGGGTGCTTCATAAAAGGCCGGGTCCGAGGTAATCTCTCGGCCTATGGTGATAGGCACCGAAGCCAGTGGGGCCAGGGACTTCTGGGTTCTTAAGTCGAAGAGGCGTATCGTTTCAATGTAATCCCCGAAAAACTCCAGTCTGACGGGTCCGTCTGAAAGCGCCGGATAGATGTCCGTAATACCGCCACGTACGGCATACTCGCCGGGCTGCACGATGCTGCCCACCCGCTCATAGTGGAGCGCGTTTAGCTTTTCAATCAGTACCTCTTGGGCAATGCCGTCCCCAACATGGAGCGTAAAAGTCTGGTTAAGCAAACCGGCACGCAAGGGCACCTTTTGGATAAAGGCCTCGATAGGGGTAATGACTGAGACCGGACGGTTGGAAGTTGCGAGGTGGTGGAGGGTCGCGATCCTTCGTGCCATACAATCGGGACTGGGGCCTGACGCCTGTAGATGGGGAGAAACATCCCACGGTGGGAATAACAGCAGGGGGGAGAACAGGGGGCCTTCACTCACGGAGAGGAAGAACGTAATCTCTCCGTGCAGCAGCTCCGCGTGTTTCTGGGTGGAGGTGATCAGACAAAAGGCCTGTCCTTCGGAAATCAGATGTGCCAGGAAGAGGGCACGGGAGGAGCCGATGAGTCCGGAGACTGTGATGTTTTTGGTGCGTTTGATGGCATCGGTGGCTTGTGCGAAAGTCGCGGCCTGCTCTGTGTTGATCATGTGTTTGCAAGTGAGCGGGGACGCCTAGTAATACCAAAACACCCGTTTGTAAAGACAACCTTAGGACGCCCACCTATCTTATAACATAGAGGGTGAACGGACGGGCCCATCTCCCGCCTGCGGGAGATGGGCCCTGGGAGAGGGAGCGTCGGCCGTTCCCCGCCGAAGCATTTTATCGGCCCAGTACAACGTCAATGCCAGATAACACCAGCTCAAGCTGTGTCTTCTGCAACTTTCCGGCACACTCCGTGAGCAAGGCTTTGTCTACCGTTACAATCTGCGAGACGTTTGCAACCGATTCCTTGGAAAGTCTTGTCCACCGTTGCGAAAGAAGAACGTTGCCTGGAGCGTACGCCCATTTGACATTGCTTGTGAGAGGAACACACACAACCGTTGCGATACGACTATGATTCAGCGCGTCTCCCTGAACAACGACGACCGGCCTGCGAAATCCAGGCCCGGACCCCTCTGGGGCAGGGAGGTTGGCCCACCAGATTTCTCCTTGAGAGATTACCATTCAATACGTTTAAGCACGAGGTGAGCCGCGGAAGCGACGAACATATCCTGTCCCTCCTCGAGCTCGGTACAGACGCGATCCATGGCTTCTGTTACCTGTTCCGGTGTGTGGCGGGCGAGATATTCTGCAAGGGCCAGACGATAGAGGGCGCTTCTGGACTTTTTCTTCTGACGGGCAAACCGCTCCGCCTTCTCAAACATTCTGTCTGGAATGGACACGGCTATTTTCATACCATCAGTATAACTTTACTAAAGAATATAATCAATCAAAGAGGCTCGTCCTCAGGGCAGGACTTCGGCAAGGTACGTCACAACTCATTGTGATAAAAGTCATAACCTCCTCAATTCCCCTGCTCTGTGTTGATCATGTGTTTGCAAGTGAGCGGGGGTGGAAGAGGGAAAGGATACGCTCTATCATACGGGTGGTAGAAAGTCTTGGAATGGTTTTTATTCGCTTAACACAACCGCCCCGTGCTTCCACGGTGGCGCGCCCGACAATGTCTGATAACGCCCAATCGTCCCCCTTCACCAAAATATCCGGAGCAAGCAGGGCAATGAGTTTTTCAGGGGTTTGCGCGCTAAATACGATGATCCAATCAATGGACGAAAGGGCGGAAAGGACGATAAGCCGCTGCGCCTGCGGAACGATCGGACGTGTCGGGCCCTTAATTTTCCTTACCGAGCGGTCGGAGTTGACGGCAACGATGAGGGCATCCCCCAGAGAACGGGCTTCGGTAAGGTAACGCACGTGACCTGCATGGAGCAGGTCAAAACACCCATTGGTAAAAACAACCTTCCCCCCCCTCCGCTGCAGGGCCACGACCTTTTCCTTAAGCGCTGCTAGGGTACACACTTTGCTATTTCTGTCAGGCTTGTTATGCATCGAGCCCATTTTGTGGGAGCCGCTTGGCAGTGCTTTGCAGTGATAGATTGATGTCTACCCGTTCATCAGTCGTACAATGGCACCCTCTTCGTAATAGTCAATCACGTTTAGAGCCGCGTACTTTTGTTCTATTCTGGGAAAGGCGACAAGCGGTGCACCCAGTGCCTCCCCCAGAACCAATTTATTAACCCCACCATGCGCGACAATGGCAATTGTTTCGCCGGCATGTTTCCCAAGGATGGCGTGGAGCGTTTCTAGTACCCGCGCCAATACATCTTTGTGGCTCTCCCCTCCCTCCGGACGGCTCTGCTCCGGGTGAGAGCGGTACTCGGCCCACTGCGTCGGATACCGCATCTCAACCTCTGTGGCCGTCAATCCTTCCCATGCGCCATAGTTTTTCTCGCACAGGCCGTCTAAATGGACACACGGCACCGAAGACGCCCGTGCAATGGCCTCTCCGCCGCGCATGCTCCGTTGTAGTGTGCTCGTATAAACCGACCTGATCCCTTCCGAGGAAAGTCGCTTTGCAATCTCTTCCAACTGTTGTATCCCTCGCGGGGTTAGGGGCACATCTCGTTTGCCGTTGAACACACGCCGATCATAGGTCTCAATTTCACCATGTCTTAGAAGATAAACACGCGTTCGATGGTTTTGGGCCATGTTAAGCGCTTCTTTGTAAATACGCTCTGCTTGCCAATAGCAACGCCATTCCCACGGCGATATAGATTGCCCCCATCACAAACGGGGAAGCACCCATTGCGCGTATCAGCCGGCCCATGAGTATCATGACCAGGACTAAGATCCAGCTTCTTAAACTGAAGGTCGTATAGAGAGGGCTCTGATCCGGAAGTTCCCTCATGCGGCATGTGTTGCGATCGGCAACTTTGGGCAAAACAAAAAGGCCCTTGATAAGTCCCAAAGCAACCGCACCCCAAAGCCCCGCCCACTGCAGGAAGGAAAAACTTCCCTCCTCTAGCGAGGTTTGCAAAAAACACGCTCCCGCCAAAGACAGAGAAAGGCCAACCACTGCCCAAATAAAGAAGGCAATTTTAGAGTGGGTACTGCGCGATACTAGCATCATAGGACCTCCTAGTTCTTTGTCGCACCACTTCATATCCAACCACACCAACGGCCACCGATACATTCAATGAAGATACCGTCCCTCGCATGGGGAGTGAAATCGTCTGGTCGCATTGTTCTAACACCTTTTGATGTATCCCACCACTCTCCCCTCCGACAACAATGGCGACCGGCCCCGAAAAATCATACTGATCGTAGTGAAGCTTGGCCGTGTGTGCCATCCCCACCACCCAAAGACCTTCTTTCTTCAGTTGACTGACGGTTGTCGAAACGTTCCCTGCCTGCGCGATGGCCACGTAGGCGTCTGCCCCGGCGGATGTTTTAGAAACCGTCGCCGTTATGCCGGCGGCCCGGTGCTTGGGAATAACAACCCCATGTGCCCCCACCGCATCCATCGTTCGGAGAATAGCCCCCAAATTACGTGGGTCCTCCACGCCGTCCAGCACCCAAATAAACGGCGGCTCTTTCCGTGCCGCTGGAATCTCTAGTATCTCATCTAGTGTACGGTATCGCTTCGAAACAACGGAGGCAACAACGCCCTGGTGCTTCTGTGTGCCCGCCATCCGTGTCAGTGTATCTTTACTTGCCGTTGAGACAATAACGCCACATGCTTTCGCCGCAGCAAGAATGATTTTCTTGTTGTGGCTTGAGGCGAGATATATCCTGGCAACATCCCCCCTTCCCGCGTGAAGCAATGCCATCACCGGATGGACGCCATAAACGATGCGCTCATCCATTTTAACCTCAAGACTAGAGAACCGGGTGCCAATGAAACACGGGCCATTATAGCATGGCCCAACACCAGGCGTCGTTACCCCCGCGCAACACTAGGGTGAGCCCATTAAGAGCCCCGGGCTCTCTGGGGCACGACAAATTTATGAGATGAGGGTCATGCTGCGTTCCGCGCCCATTGAGCGCGACGTTCCCAGAAGTCCTCAAACCGGCCGCTGAGTTTGCAGCACCGTAGGGTGAGGATCGCATTGGCTCCTTCTACCGTCCAGTGCATTCCAGCGCGCTTGAGTCGTGTGCCAACAACAACCTTACGGCCCGCCTCCACGACACTACTTCCAACACACAGGCCTTGGGCACGAAAGAGGGGGTAGCACATTCGGTGACGGCTTCGGTTCTGACTTTGACACTTAGGAATAAAAAGTCTTTTATTGTAATGGGTTAATGGCAGACTCCGGCTGTGTGTCACTAGGTTTTTGGCTTTTTGCCAGGTGGAGCAGCTTGGGAGGCACCTTGAGTCCAATTGCCGAAAAAAGCTTCGCGGCGTTGCCGTTGATATCGGTACGCACCCAGACAACAGACGAACGCACCTTCACGGGAATTGCCCGAACCTCTTGCAACCCAAGCATCACTTCACAGGAAACACCGGACAAAGACTAAGGAAAGTTTCAATCCTCGCCCGCCCCGAAGGACGGGCACAACGGAAATCCCGTGGTTTTGGTTCTTTTGACGGGACGTTTCAATCCTCGCCCGCCCCGAAGGACGGGCGCAACATGTCAGGGGCCCCCTTCTGCTCGTCAGGAATTTTAGTTTCAATCCTCGCCCGCCCCGAAGGACGGGCGCAACATTTTGTTCGATGGGTCGGTGGATGCGGACATGGCTGTTTCAATCCTCGCCCGCCCCGAAGGACGGGCGCAACCTCCGTTAGCACCCCACCGGCTGGGTGGATTAGCTCCGTTTCAATCCTCGCCCGCCCCGAAGGA
>SBBL01000104.1 GCA_005239745.1 Candidatus Troglogloeales bacterium
CGCTTGCCACAAACGGACCACGCCTTCCGTATCCGCTCCATCTCCGCCTTCAGGCGACCGAGGTCCAACGACCGATAGACCACGTCAATCGCCGCCTTCTTTTCCGCGGAAACGTCGGGCGGGGCGAGCACCCGCTGGCGGGGCGTTTTCGGGGTGTCGTACCGCTTTCTCACCCGCGCCCCGACACGCTCCTTTTCTTCTACCTATTGACCGATCGCTGATACTGCGTTGCCAAACCCTTTGTAACTGCTTTTCTCTCTTTCATCGTCAACCTCATTTTGACCCTCCTTGTCCAAAAACCAAAGGAGGATATCTTCTACCCTTTCGGGTAGATTTTCTTATGAGGCAACGATACACATTTCAGGTAGATTCCTTCGTGAGGCAATATGACGCGTAATTGTCTTGTGATAGCAAAGAAACAGTGGATATGCCGGAAGCGTTCTACACGTTGAGACATTGGGTACTTTGGACGGCAGCCGTTGGCCTATATGCTGCCGGGGCCTGTGTAACGGTGCACGACGGCTGGAAAACGCCAGAGAAAGCATTGCAAAATGGCGAAGGATGGGAGAAATACCAGCAACTCGTTAATGGATAGTGGGAGGAGAAGGTATCTTCGACGTTCGTGAGACCCGCACATAGGCGAGATCGAGTATGATACACTCGCCGCTGAGGACACCGGATTATCAAGATTGGGTTTGGGATCTCACGAGGAGAGCCAATGTCAATATCATTACAACTTAACGAGGAGCAATCCCAACGTATAGAGGAATTGGCACGGAAACTCAGTATAAGCTCCACAGAACTCGCCATAGCCGCCATTAACGATCTTGTGTCCAGGCCTGCTGATGATTTTGAACGAGCCGTTCGGTACGTGCTTGACAAGAACCGCGAGCTCTATCAGCGGCTGGCTTGATGCGATACGTGAGCTTGCCAGAGGTGCTGGAGATTCATCGGCGGGTACTGAGCCAATCCGGCGGCGCAGAGGGAATCCGTGATCTGGGAGCGATTGAATCGGAATCGCTGATTCAGGGCTGGGGTTTATTCTCCTCGCGCTGCTGTTTCGCGAATTTACGGACAAAGATATCCCGCTTGAGCGCGCTTAGTCGGTTAATCATCAAAAGGCCATTGAGGTGATCCATTTCATGCTGGAAGAGCCTTGCCATGAGCCCCTCCGCTTCGAGACGTATCTCTCTCCCTTCCCGGTCTAGTCCCTTTAGTTGAACACGGGTAGCACGTTTGATCTTCTCAAAATAACCTGGAATAGAGAGGCACCCTTCTTCCCCAATTTCCTCCCCTTCCATGGCGATAATCTCCGGATTAATCACAACCATCGCCCCCTGTCGTTTTTGCGGATGGGTCCCGTCCCGCGTCAACAAATCATAGACAAAAAAACGACTGGCATCCCCTACTTGAGGGGCGGCAAGTCCAAGTCCTGAAGAGGCGTAGAGGGCCTCAATCATACGATCCACACGTTGCTGAAGGTCACCGTCTATGTTTGCCACGGGGACAGACGGACGCAAGAGTATTGACGCGGGATAGGTGATAATCTCTAATGGCACCGCAACTTCTCCAAAAAACATAAGGCATCGCTGGGTGTGCCGATTTCCCCGGAGAGTTGCGCTTCCCGGAGAGCGGCAAGGTGCTTGCCAATCAATGGACCTGGGGTAAGGTTTAACGCCCGCATCACATCCTCTCCGCTAAGCAGAGGTGCCGGCGCCGCCGCTTTGCTTTGATTGATCGCCTGTATCGCCGCCAGTCGCTTCTTAAGCCCCCAGTAGTGAAGCGTCTGTGTTTGCCCATCGGGTGGAACCGTTGCCATCCCGTCACAAAAAATCAATTTCTGAAGTTTCGTCCCCGGCAGATGGGGGTTCAAGAAATGTTTTTCAATGGTCGAGGCCCGCATATTATCTATTCCCCCGCCCACTAAAAGCAAATGCTTCTCCACCAACCACGCAAGCGATTCTTCGCTGACGCCGTAGCGTCCATCTTTTGGAAATATGGATAATCGCAGACGAGAAACGATGGCGCGGGTAAGGGCCGCCCCTACCCTGTCATGGTTATTGAAGCGAATGCGATCGGTGCCGTCTCTCTCAGGGGTTTGCAACGTGTACGGCTTACCAATATCGTGGAAAAGTACCGCTAGGACCGTCTCGGCGTCTAAGTCTTCTGGAAACTCGGTCTTAAACGGTGGTGTCGTTAAAGAGGACAGTGCCAATCGAGTATGCGTCCAAACGTCTCCTTCCGAATGATACGCCATGGGCTGAGGACACCCTTTCATATTAAGCAATTCTGGAATGACGGCCTCAAACGCCCCACTCTCACCCCAAAGATCGAAAGCGCGCACCGGGTCCGACACCATGGCCTTGATCAATTCTTTCGAGATTGTCTCACGCGGGACGACAAAACTGCCGTCATCTCTGCAAGAGGTAAGGAGCCCAATCGCAGCGGTGAGCGCCGCCCACGTGGCCGGGTCGAACGAAAAACCCAACTGGCAGACTAACCGGATGCCCCGCAACATGCGAGACGCATCTTCTGCAAACCGCCGGGTCGGATCGGAAACGGCACGCAGATTTTTCTTTGCCAAATCGCCTAGACCGTTAAATGGATCAACGAGCTGCCCCGACGCCATCTGCACGGCAATCGCATTAACCGTGTAATCACGGCGTTTTAAGTCTTCTTCAACGGGAAGGGCTGGGTCGGTCTGAACGTCAAAGTCACGATACCCTCCACTGTTAAAAGAGTGCTCCGTGCGCGGAAGAGCAATGTCGTAGGGTTCATCCGTCGCGTTTTGAGCGGTAGTCAGTTTATAGACGCCAAATACTTTTCCCACCCAGTTGACCTTACCATGACGGCCCAAAAACGTACCCAGCGAGGTTGCCGACACGTTAGATACTAAGAAATCATAGTCTTTGGTTTCTCGATTGAGTAAGATATCCCTGACGGCTCCACCGACGAGAAAAATCTCTCCCGTTGGGAAAGCCTTCTTAAAGGCCTGAAGAAAGGTGTGCTGCCCCATGAGGGAGCGCACACGCTCTTGTAGGCGATGAATTGATGGTTCAAGGTAAGACATGTTACAATGCCCACCAGTGGTGGGTGTAGCTCAATGGTAGAGCCCCGGACTGTGGCTCCGGTTGTTGAGGGTTCGATCCCCTTCACTCACCCCTATACTTGTTTCAAACCACCCCATAAAAGCTCAAAGGCGCCCATAGCTCAGTTGGATAGAGTACTTGGCTTCGAACCAAGGGGTCGGGGGTTCGAATCCCTCTGGGCGCACTGCAACAACATATTGTCAATCAGCCGGACCGGTCCTATTCTTACGGCTAATAGCAACACGGCACGACGTTCAATACGCGAAACCGGCTCCAATGTCTTCGGATGGCAAAGCGCGACATAATCAACGGCTGCACGGGGTTCGGACATAAGCATCAAACGGACCCGAGTCAATATTTTTTCAGACGTGCGTACACCACGCGCGACCAACCGTTTGGCCAAGCAAAGCGACCGATACAGGACGGTAGCCGCTAGTCGTTCACGGGCGCGTAAGCGCGCATTTCTTGAACTCATGGCAAGGCCGTCGGGCATCCGTACCGTGGGCAATAAACGCAGCGTTGTATTCAGATGAAGGTCATGCACCATGCGATCAATCACACAGGCTTGTTGATAGTCTTTCCATCCGAGGTAAGTGCGGTGCGGCGCTACAATCCGCAGGAGTTTTGCCACAACCGTTGTCACACCACGGAAATGCCCCGGCCGACACTCTCCCTCCCACCGTTGTGTCAGCCCTAAAACCTCCACCCAGGTCGTGTCGTTTGGGGGATACATTTGTGCAACGGATGGCGTCCAGAGGAGGTCAACCCCGACCGTAGAGGCCATTTTTTTGTCGGTCAGTAGATTGCGTGGATAGGTTGTATAGTCTTCCGTTGGACCAAACTGTTTAGGATTGACAAAGAGCGAAACAACGACATAATCGCATTCACGCCTGGCCGTTCGCATCAGCGACAAGTGCCCCTCATGGAACGCTCCCATCGTGGGGACCAGACCGACTACACCTTTGACGCCACGCAAAATACCGCGGACGGCCTTTATGGAAGAGCGGACAATCACAAGTGGTTTGGAACCTCTATCTCAAAGGCGGTTGTCGGCATGCCGATCTGCCAGTTCGTTAGGCAAGAAGGGTGTATTTCACCGATCATGCCAATCGCACGCTCCCCGGAGGGGCTTTGGGTTAAGATTGTCCCGACACGACCCTCAATAAACGAGGGATGCAGAAGCGGCTCCAGACGATACGCCACGGAGAGATTATAGAAAAGGGCTTCAACGACTGCATGGCATTCCGAAAAGTTAGACGCCGAGTGGCTCATCAGCCCGGCCAGATGTAGGTGTGTCTCGGGGTGTGCCTTTTCATCTCTGTAGGCAACCTCTCCGATTTCAAAGATATGGTGCGGATAGAACGTTTTTGAACTCGTGCTTTCAACCCGCAACAGTGCCGGAATCAGCCCAGGTCGAAGCGACGCGAAGCGGTCCGACATCGGGTTTTTCACATGGACAATCCGGGTCGCCCGCACGTCCGTATCGGACAGATTCATCCGACGGGCAAAGTCCTCCATCGCGCCCAACATGTTTGAAGCCATCTCCTGAAACCCCAATCCCACCATTTCTTCTCGCAGGCGATCGCAACGCCGCTCCGTCGGGGAAAGCGCTCCGATGGTATGAAAGGTGAGCGCCTTCGGAGCAAAGGTGTTAAGCCCCCGGCCGATGGCGTAATCTTCTACCACGTCTACTGGATGCATCACGTCATCGCGATAATAAGGTAAGGTCACAAGTAAGTCATCCCCTGTAACCGTCACCCTGTATCCATACGCACGAAGCACGGTTGCAATCTCTTGCACATCAAGAGATTCGCCTAGACACTTCTCAAACGTCATCCGCGGTACACGAACCTCCGATGTGACAGCCTTCGGCGATTGCACCACCTTGCCCAAGGCAGTTTCATGCGGATAGTGAATGGTCACCGGCTCAATATTCGCACCTCGGTCTGATAGGTTGCAGGATAGAATGTTTAACACCAAGGTAACTTTCCGCACGTCGTGTCCGGTAACCTCTACAAAAAGGTCACTGTCACCCACTTGTACTTCCCCCACCTCCCGACTATTGATGATGGGGGGAAATGAGAGTATCTGTCCATTCGCATCCATCAAAACGGGATATAACGTGCGGTGTGCAGGCAACGCATCTGCGTAGGCGATCCCTTTGGGATGCTGCTTGAGAATCTCCGACAATGTCAGTGGGCCATCACCTCCGAGGGGAATAAATCGAACGGCTTCAGGGGCAACGCAGATATAGTGCACGGGAAAAACAATTTTGTGAAGGCGATAAATACCGATAGAGACCTGCTTACGCTTTTGACCAAAAATATCGGAAAGTTTCTCCTGCGACTGAATCAGTTGGGTAAGCATTGTCTTTGTCATCGTAATCCCGCGTGCCACCGACGCCGCAAGATACGGACGGATAGAGGCCATGTCATCGGAGACCCTCACGGAGTATTGGCCGTTGCTCGGCGCTTCAAAGAAGGGGTAGCACGGTGTGTCGCTGCGTATCTGTCGAGCGACCCCCTCCGCGGACCATAGGTCCGGCCGGTTGCTGTCCCCCAGCTCGATTTTGGCGATGTCTTGGGCATGGTCAAATGCCTTGACTTCCCCCTTGACCCGCATCAGCAGGGCGGCTAACCGTTCTTGGGAGAGTGGCTCCTGAAGGAGTAGGGAAAGGTCACGGATACCGGTCTCAATGGTTGGCATGGCTTTCCTTCTATGTCGCGGGTGATGTATAACATACCGCATTTTGTGTTAGCGACTGAAGGTTTTGGTACACAAGCTATTTTTGGAAAGGGATGACGCACTTTGATAACAGTTACAAAGCGGTTTTTTCGCCGGGGACGGCAACCCGTTATTTTGACCTGACACCTTTGAAAGCGTTTGACCCTACCGTAGACGACTTTAGTCCGACGAACGCCTGGTGGCTCGCCGAGTGCGCCAGGATTATATACAGGGAGGATCCCGACGAGAACGGACACCCAGGGCCAAACAGGCGGGATATTCTAAGAACCGTTCACCTACGGGAGATAAAATTTTTCAACAAAGGAGGCATACAGGCTGCTCTCTTACAATCATCGGATGATGTCACTTCCGGATTTATGATTGTAACTTTCCGCGGAACCAATGAGCTAAAAGATACGCTACTGAACGTTCAGTTCTTGCCACAGACGTGGCTGGGCAAGGGCCACGTACATGGAGGATTCGCCAAAGGCTTTAAGCAGGTTTGGCCGGATATCAGCCGTGCCCTGGAGGCAACCTTGCAGAGGGCAGTCCCACCGGCAGGGTCGCACCCGCCTCCACCCATTTTTTATACGGGGCATAGCCTTGGGGCGGCCTTGGCCACACTGGCAGCGTCTATCCGTCCCCCCCATGCCCTCTACACCTATGGTTCCCCACGTGTCGGTGACGACGCATTCGCGGAGACGCTTGCGGCCGTGCGCGCTTTTCGTGTGGTCAACCACCAAGACGTTATTACTTTACTGCCACCTTCACTTCCCCGTGTATGCAAACTCCGCCACGTCGGTCAATTGCGCTATATTGCCCATGATGGCGTCCTGAGAACTGCCCCAAGCGACGACGAAGTGAAAAAAGACCGGCAAAAAAAAGACTCCATCCCTATGAAAGAGATTCGCAAAAAAGGATGGTTGGCCAATCTCTCCTTGCCTCTCCCCGGGTGCCTATCCGATCATGCACCGGTCAATTATGTGGCCCACATAGAGCGCGCATTGTAATGGAGACCCGTTTTGACGCAAGCACGGGTACGGGAGCACCGGCATCCGGTTCTGCCAATGATCCTCTCCTACAGGCCCATATGCAGGAGATCATCCAAACGGTCAGGCAGGTCGCATGCCGTACGGCCGACCCTTCCGATTTGAAGTTCATCTCTACGGCCCTGAAAGAGGTAGCCCATGCCTTAAACCTCTTTGCTCCATACAAAAACAAAAGAAAAATTAGTATATTTGGCTCTGCCAGGACGGCGCCGTCCGAGGCTATCTATCGGCAGTCTGCCCGGTTTTCCAGGCGGATGGTCGAGGCGGGATTTATGGTGATGACCGGCGCAGGCGATGGCATCATGCGCGCCGCCCAAGAGGGTGCCGGGCGGGAGAAAAGTTTTGGCTTAAATATTGTCCTACCGTTTGAACAGTCGGCCAACGTATTTATCAAAAACGACCCGAAGCTGATGCATTTCAAGTATTTTTTTACGAGGAAACTTTTTTTTGTCAAAGAGGCAAACGCAATCGCCCTCCTTCCCGGCGGGTTTGGGACGCTGGATGAAGGACTGGAGGTTCTTACCCTTTTGCAGACGGGGAAGATACATCCCATTCCCGTTGTGTTTCTGGATGCCCCGGGCGGTGACTACTGGATTCAGTGGAAAAATCATGTAGAGAGGTTCTTACTGCAACGCGGGCTGGTATCGCCGGATGACATGGCGCTTTTTCAAATAACCGATGACGTGGATACTGCCGTTGAATGGGTGGTGGGCTTTTATCGCAACTACCACTCGCTGTGGTTTGATCGAACCCGGATGGTCATTCGGACAACGCGTGCCATCAGTGATACCCGGCTGGCGTCTCTCAATACACTCTTTTCAGATATACTCATCAGTGGAGATATCCACCGCAGTGCCCCGCTACCGGACGAGACGGACTTGCCGCTAACGGCCGTGCTTCATCGGCTTGTCTTTCATTTCAATCAGAGGCAGTTCGGCCGTCTTAGGCAATTGATTGATGCCATCAACGCTTCATCCCCTCCCGAATAAATACCCTAGTGTAGCCCCCTCATACGTTGAACCGGAAATAAATACAGTCCCCTGTGTCTGGGATTGAAAAAA
>SBBL01000116.1 GCA_005239745.1 Candidatus Troglogloeales bacterium
AGGGCCAAATAAGGACCGGTCCACCAGTTTGACGGCGTAAATCCGGAACCGGTTGAAACTGATACAGTCCAAAATCCCCACCCACTGCGTGAATGGGCAGTATCCATCCTTCCATCCCCGTTGAAATCCCCCGTCACCACCTGCTCATGTTTATCAGCCAGGGAGTCAATGGCATAATAAGGACTGGTGGACCAGTCGGATGTTGCCGACCAACCCGCAGAAGGAGACGACATTGAAAAACTTGTCGCCGGCAGCGCGCTACCCCCCGTGATGGTACCTGCGGCATCTACCCCGGCGTCCTTGCCGTATTGCAGAACATTGCTCAATAGTGAGCGCGAGGTAGGCCCGCTAGTCGTGTACGTGAGCTTATACGCGCGCTGACGGTTGCCACTGGCAACCACATCAATGGTCTTAAGACGAAGGCCCGTCCTCACACTAAAATTAGTCGCGAACATCTCCGGCGCATCCGAACGCCCTTCGTAGTAAAAATGAACGTAATTCGTCGGAGCCTGGGATGGATGCCCGGTATAGTCAATGTGAGTGACATAGATCTGACCCGCATCTTTGGCGTAGACAATGCGCATGTCATTCCCGTTGGTATCAACCACAAAATCAAGATGCCAACTAAATATCTGGTTTGCGTCCGCCGGATGGTATAAACGCGTGCCGGTCGTCTGTCCAAAGAGATACCGCGTACCGGTCTTGTCTGTTACCTCCCAGTAGGGGCGACCGTCTGATGCCGTGAGTTTTCGGGTCCGCAGGAACGTCCCCTCAATCTCGGCCATGTAGGCGCTCACGCCGGGGTCGTAGACCAACCGCATGGCGCCACCGGACATCCGTAGCAAATAGTCATTGGCGCCATAGTTCACACCAAACCGTGTGTCTCGTTCAATCGTTCCGATCTCCAAATCCCAGCCCACGCCCAGCGCCCCGTTCCCGCCGTTGCTGTTGTAGGTGAGATTCATTTTGGGGGCCATGCCGTGCCTGCCCGGCGCCACCTCAATTGGAATCGAGTAACTCATGGCTCCGGTAAACAAGTCCGGCAACACGGTGGTCAATGCCACGTGGCCGCCGAAATCAGACGCGGAGGCAGCAGGTGCTGGAGACGGGATGGGTGAGGCAAGCGCCGTAGCCGAGAGCGCAGATTTGGTTGTTTCTCCATCCTTGGTCGGGCCGTTGGTTGAGTCTTTGGTTGGGGCGGCCTCAGAATGCAGATTGCCTGTTTCGGAACGTGCCGGAGTGGTTTCAGGGGGCGTGATTCCGACACTAGATAGTCTTCCCTGTTCAGGGCCGGCCTGCGCTAGACGTTCTTTGGCAACGGGCGGAGGTACGGGTTCACTAGAGGCAGGTGTGGCACTGTATAGATAGAAGGCTAACAACACAAACGACAGGCAAGTTACTCTACCGAGCGGATCAAAGGAAGGCAGTTTCATGGTCATCTCTCCCGTGGCCAACGGCGACCTCGGCGGCAGCTGCACAGGAGCAGTTCATACACAAACCGGAACACCCGTGCAATATGGAGAATTCTCCATATTGCACAACGGTCTCATTGTAGACCATTCTGAAAAGTCACTGGATTCCCGCTAAACCTGCCCCCTTGCTGAGAGGGAATAACTATAGCTCCAGGAAAAACGGTTTCACGCGGCGCATCTTTTCATCAACCATCAATCCATCCACTGTTCCCTTTGGGTCCGGATCCTGCCGCTGTGTAAAATCCACCACCACCTGCCCGTCTACCGAATCTAACGACACGGCTGCCCTCCAGAGGGCACGCGGTGCGGGGCCTCCACGCACATTTCCGGCAATATCATAGATGCTGCCGTGACACGGGCAGCGAAAACGTTGTTGTCCCACAAACCAGTTGGGTGTACAGCCCAAGTGACGGCATATCGCAACCATGACATAGAGGCCAACGTCGTCACGCACCACCCAAATCTGACGCTCCTTCTTTAGGCGGTTATCAACCCCTATTCCATAATCGCTCGGCTTTCCAATTTTAAAGCGCGTCGGAGGTTCATAGGTCACACTGGGTGCCATATACTTAAATGCCCCGACAGCGGTTCCCCCAAGGGAAGCGCCCAACCCCGCCCAGCCAATACCCAAGCCCGCAAGTGTCAGAAATCGCCTCCGGTCAACATTCGGCCCTACATCTTTCGGCTTACCTGCCACGTTTCCTCCCCCATTCCGCCGCACGTGCAGCGGCCTTTCGTGATTTTTTTGCCTCTCGCTTCATGCGAAGCCCGTAGGCCAGCATACCGGCTAAAAGCGCCCCCCCGGCCACCCAGGCCCACACATACGGGTTCGCGCTTGCAGGCGCACCAAAGCTCGCCTCCCCAAGACGTGGGCTGACATGATCGTTCGGATCAAACGCCATCTTTACGCGCTTTACTTCATCCCCTACCGTGACCACAATTTCTTCACCGCTGTTTCCATCGTGAAGATGAAAAACCGCTTCATAAAACCCAAATGAATCCGTTGTTTTTTTGTGCTTTTGACCGCTCTTGTGCGTCAAAAGGACATCAATGCCCGATCGCGGCGCGCCCTCTTTGTCTCTCACATATCCAGAGACGACAAAACGGTGATCCGGTTCATGCAAGGCATAGGCCAAATTCGAAAACGCCAGCAGAACAAAAATAGACCCCCAGTAAATCATGCCGCACTACTTTTTAGGTTCAGGACGCTTCTCAGGTGGGGCCTGTAATGTGCCCAGAAAGTACGTAATCGCAACCGCATCTTTGTCCCGTAACTGGAAATTAGGCATCTTTGTATCCGGCTTAATGGCCTGCGGATTCTTAATCCAGCGATAGATATAGTCGGGGCGAAGCCGAAACCCAACTCGGTCCAGCGGCGGCCCCACCTGCCCACCCGCACCTCCAACCCGATGACAGGCCAAGCATCCGTATTTTTTGGAAAAGTTTCTCTCCCCGATTTGAATCTGGCGTTGCCTTGCCTCTTCTATATCCCCGGGCGTACCGTCTTCATTTGGCCCAACCGAAAGTTCCAGTACGGCTTTTTGAATGGAGGGGAATTTAGGACGCTCGGTACTTGCGTCCGGAGGGATCACAACCGCTGGAGCGTCATTTTTATGAAGCGTCCGAAGGTAGGCGACCAGGGACCACCGTTCCGCGTCGGAGAGAACCGCTCCAAACGGCGGCATAAACGGGGATTTACTAACGCCTGCACCACCTTTCGTGACCGCTTCAAAGAGTTCATCATTGGTCCGACCTGCCATGTAAGGCTCGGACCCGTCCGTATGGTCACGCGGCTTTGGGTCAAGATTCACCGCATTAAACCCATTCCCGTCTCCCTTTGTCCCATGACACGGGGTGCAATAGTAGGCGTATAATACCTTTCCTTTTGCCGTCGGCGAATCTCCCCCACAGGCCGACATCAGCGCGGCCAACCCGGCCACCACTCCAACGAAAAAGATATTTCTCATCAGGGCACGGGCTACGATTTCTAGGGACATCTTCATACTTTCTTCCACTCCCGTGCTTTTTTAATAAAGAAAAACTCCAGACCAATGGCCAACACAAACGCCCCGATGGAGTAGCCATAAACACTCTTTGGCGTCGTCGGATCAATCAAGAAAAAATACCACGACGACAGGGAATGCCGAAGCCCCACCTCCCCGTTTAGACCGTCCCAAACATGAAACGAGACGGGAATCATCACCCCAGGACCAATCGGGGTCACGCTTTTTGGATCGTCAGACGCTAGTGGTCGCTTAATCACAACCTTCCACTTCCCATCCGCAAAGGCCCCCTTCCCCACCATACTCTCTGATTTGAGAACCGCCGGGGTTTCTTTCGGCCCTTTTGCTAAAAGCAATTGAACCGGCGTCTTCCTCTCCGGATTGTCGTTCCAGTCTGCCTTCCAATTCCACAGATTCACAGGTTTGCTGGAACTCCCCATGATAAAGTGCGGCAGCTCCGGGGAGTCCGGGATCGCCACGGACATCTGTATCGCGGCGGCATCTGGGAACGGCCCCTGTGGCCGAATCTCGGATGGGTAAAGGCGCGGATAGGTGGTGTACTCAGGTGATCCTGGCGCCGGTGGCGGCGGAGGTGGCGTGGGGGGCAGGGGCGGCTCTTCTCCCGCTGCAATCGCCGCGGCAACCTCCTCCGCAAACGCAGCGGCAATACTCTCCGGGGTCTCTTCCGGCAACGTATCCGCCCGAATGTCGTCCCAATCCAACTGAAAGGCAACCTCTTTATCCGTATAGACCGCACGAACCGTAATGACATCAACAGACGGGGTCTGCAGCCTGGGGGGCATGGTGACCTGTCCGGTTAATGGAATATCAATATAGTCCACCCCTTGCCACATAGGATCGTTGGGGTCTAGTGATATCTTCTCTACCTGCTTCGGCTTGATGACCGTATTGGTAAGGCCATGCAGTTCTTTTTGAATAGATTTTACGTAGTGGGCAATATTCCAGCGCTCCTCTTCCGTCAGTTTATCCTCAAACGTCGGCATGCCGCTTGCGAATATCCCCGTCGTCACACGTGTAAATATCTGCTTCGTCGTGTTACCCCCCTTATATAGCCAAGACTTCGTTAGGTTTCTTGGGCGTACCGGGTTCCCCCAAATATCCCGAAGCGTAACCGCAATCGGCCCATCTCCTCGGCCATCCTTTCCATGGCAGACAAAACAGGTGGCCTTGCCGTGGAAAAGCTCATCTCCCTTTTTAATGCTCTCCGGCGTAGAGGGGGGTTCCGCACCAATCGTGATGCCCGTGCGTACGGCCTCCGGATTGCCCTTGATATTTTCAAAGAATGTTTGCTCATAAAAGGCCACCTGCCATCGCTGCTCTTCAGAAAGGATACCCTGCCACATGGGCATTGCCGTACCTGGAATCCCACGGGTAATGATGCGGAAGTGGTCTTCGTCGGTGGGTGGTTGATCAAGAAGCGTGGTTTTAATCTTTAAGATGCCACGTGTAAAATCACGCGGACGAGGGTCTAAGAACTCCGCCGCCGGGCCGCTGCTTGCCCCATCGGCCCCGTGACAGGGAAGACACCGCTTGATATAAATCTCCTTTCCGGCCGCAATGTTCTCAGCAGTACGCGCAGGCTTTGCCGTAGGCGGCGCCTCATCCATATAAGAAGACGACTCCTGCGCGTAAACGCCACTAGAAAACGATAAAACCAAAACAACCACCCACCCGATCACTTTTCTCATGCTTATTTTTCCCTCTACCCGTATATTTCACTTCGGTGACCAACAGCCTGAATTAAAATCACGTCTGCCTCAACCGTATATACAACTGCCAAACTCTCTTAATACCTCTTGATGAGAGACCCTTTTCTGTGGATTCTTAAGTCTTTGCTCCAATTTCCTTCTGAATGTATCTTTCACAAGCAAACCCTCATCGGGGTCGCCTAAAAACTCAACCAGCTTTTGCTCGATAAATTGTTCAAGATCACCGGTCGTCATATCCTTGACCGCCATACCCACCACTCTACCACCTGATTTTGCCCTCATCAGAGGACCTCTCCTCTAATGAATCTTTTCCGGCATTCTGGGCTCGGCGCCGGAGAGGTCGTAGTCCGCCATAATAATCTTCCACTTGTCCTCTTCGGAAAACTCGTCTCCCCAGGCAGGCATTGCAGAATCCCACGGGGTGGATTCTTGCGGCAAACCAAACGCCCCTTCCGTAATACGCCAAAAGAGATACGGCTCCACCACCGTCGCAATCGTGCCCGGATCGGTAAAGTCGGCAGGTCGGAGCCGCAGGCCCCACGACATCGGGCCGTTGCCGTTGGCACGCGACCCGTGACACGGCCGGCAGTTGACCTGAAACAAACCACGCCCCTCTGCAATCATAGCGTCAACAAACGCCGTTTTGGCCTGCGGGCCCGCCCCTTGAAATCCCGTCTCGGCAACCCACTTTTGTACACGCTCGTCACTGGGGTCCCGCAAGGGGTTTACCATCTTTTCAAACTTTCCTGGAATGGTGGGGTGCTGCACACGGATAGCCGTCAGAGGCTTTACCGACGGGGCCGTGCTCGAATAAACCATCCAACCGATAAGGACCGGCACGGCGGCCAAGGCACCCATCCGTAACATACCTAGTATCCCAGACTGCCCGCCACGGAAGAAACCCAAAATGGGCTGAAGGAACTCCTCCATCTTATCTTCACTGGTGCTGATGAAGATGGCTACCCCCACTATCGCCAAGATCATGTAGATCATGATAAGCGCATTCGGCAGCGGGAGCGGAACGCTCTTACCCACAATCCACATGGAAATGATTGGTGCGATAAACTTGAAGACAATGTAGACCACGACAAGCGTAGCCACACAACCCCAAAAAATCGGAACCCGTCTTTTCTCATTCATTTGTAAAGCCTCCTGCAAAAAGTTTCCACCTCACCCGCCTAAGAAGGGCCCCCTCCTTAGTTAAGGAGGTCGGAGCGCCCTGCGGGGGTGGGGGGTGAAGATCATGTCAACGTTAGAAGGAACGCAATTAGATCGTGGAACTGCTCCATGGTAAGTATCTCCCTGAAGTTTCCCGGCATAATGGAAATCTTCTGGGGCACCAGCTTGGCAATATCTGCCTTTGCGATCTTTCGCACCTCACCCTGATCGTCCATAAGCTCAAACGACTCCGCATCCTCTCCCTTTTTAATGCCGGAGATAAACTCTTCATCGTTGGTTTGGATCAAAAACGGTTCAAAGCCGGAAGCAATATCCGCCGACGGCTCCAAGACAGACTGAATGATAAACTGCGGCGTCCGACTCCCCGCAACGTTTGTAAGTTCCGGCCCCACCTTGCCGCCCTGTCCCTTAACCGTATGACACTTCGCACAGGGCGTCGGGCTGTCCGGATCGAAGAAGATCAACTCGCCTTTCGCGGGGTCCCCCGCCAGATAGGGCTTGAAGGCCTCACCCGCAGGCTCTGAGGTGAGCGTGGCTAACCCCGCCTTAAGCTTAGCAAAGACGGGGCTATTGGTAATGGCAGCCGCATCGGCGGAGCCCCCCTCCGCCTGTAAGAACATGTCCACCGCCATCTCTTCATCGGCATTCAAGCCAATCGGTGGCTTCCAGATGACCGGCATCTCGTTCTTGTAGCCTTCGACCACATAGGCGCCAGGATCAAAGTGGCTTTCAATAATGTAGTCCGTAGCCGTGTAGGGCTGACCCGTCTTTTCGGACCGCTGCTTGGCGCGAAGGGCCGCCCGCTCAATAATGGGAATATCAAACGGAGGATCCGCCCCCGCCGTGGCTCCTAGATTCGGACATCGCACCGCACTACCCTGCCCACCCAAACTATGACAGGTAGAGCACTTGCCTTTGCCGAAAAATATCTCTCTCCCCATCTCCGGTCCCACCCCAGTGGCAACCGATCCGCGATGCGCCTGCCCGGAAATGTCGGTAATGACCTCCGCAATGTAGATGTAGACACCAAGCACGGCAAAGACAAACACAACGCTGCGGATAAAAGCCGCCCGCGCCCCACTCTTCTTTCCTTCCGCCAAAGTACCCTCCTCTCTTAACTCACATCCCCCGGTCTGACCGATGTACCCCTAACCCCTGAGAGAGATTATCTGCCGACCGATGATGTGCACCGACGGCGATACCCGCCACGGGAATGGGGCCCTTAACGGGGCCTTTAACGACGTGGGTCTCCTCTGCACCGGAGCCGCCCCCCTCCTCATGTTTGCTGAGGCCGGTAAGCCAAAATACAAACGAAACGATCCCCAAAAACGCTACTAAACAGGCGCTTACCATCTTGGCCATGGTGGCGTTGGTCGGGGTAAAGGCCCACGGAGACGTGTCGCGTAACACGCCATAGATGTGCCAGTCCTCGCGCAGTCCGGAGCGAATAAAACCCATCAGACCAATGTTTAGGACAATCGCCATACACAACAAGATCAGGATGTACTGAGAATACGCTGGCATCTTTCCCCATTGAATATCGCCGTATTCTTTTGCCCCGGCAAACAGGTACACGTCAATGGTCGAAACCAAAAGCAAACAGGTCATCATCATGGACCATTGCGTAAAGGCAATGTTTCGAAGCAGAGGATTCGCCACCTTCATAATGGTAAACCCATAGACCCCCAAGACAAAGACAATGGAGAAAACGCCCACTCCCAAATAGAGCGCCTGCCCCAGCTTGCCCTTATTGATAAACGTTAGGCCAATGGCAACAACCACCATCGCCATTTGTAGAAACAGCAGACCGGCCGGGACCTTGAAATATTTTGCCCTATCCGCGGGAAGGTCGAACATGGCGGGGTCCGCATGGTACAAGAAGTTACCGTACCAGCCCAATACAAGAAGGCAAATGGCGCCTACACTACAGAGGACAATTTTCGCTTTGGACCCTTGCCGTGAAAAGGGGATGCCGTCATGCTTATTCCCCCTGCGATACAGCAGAAAACTAAAGAAGGTGGACAAAATAATGAAGTTAATCACGGCGTTTTTTGCAGACATCAACCCCAAAAACTTAAACGTGGGGTGATACTGCCCACCGAGCAGGAGCTGCTCCTCCGGATTGAGCGGCAGGTTGTGAGGTGTCAGCCAAATACCAAAACAGATGAGCAAAATAGCCTCGATAAACTTAATGGAACCTTTGTAACGCTCGGCCCCCGGGATGCGCCCCATCCCCACCCAAAGGTAATAGTTGCTGCCAATAAACAGGGTCCCCACCAAGACCGCTTGCAGGATGAACGTCCATGAAAAGGCGCCGCCCATCATGTTATTCCCCATTACGGAACTGACACTATAAACCTCACGCCCCATCCAGTAGCCGGCAAACGGCAGTGGGATAAGCCCCGCCACCCCGATGAAATTGCTGATATACCCCATCCAATCGTAGTGTGCCTTGTCTTTTTCCGTCTCCGCGCCAAGGTATCGCACCGCCGCGTACGCCCCGCCAATAAATCCACCAAAGGCAATATTCCCAAGTAGCCGGTGGACGTTAATGGGGTGCCATAACGGGGTTTGGATCGCCTGCGAGACTGTTCCCGTAAAGGCATTGGTCTCTGGATCAATCGCAACCGGACTCATCATAAAACCCGCCCATGAATTGGCAAGCCCCATTAAGATAATCCCCCAAACGTTCAATAATACCCCCAACCACACATGCGCCCACTTGTGCTTTTGCATGGTGTCCCATGTGTAGTAATAGAGGTAGAGGGTAAAGGACTCCGCAAAAAACAGAAGGGCATAAACATAGAAGACATCATGGAAGACGTTCGACATATATGCCATGAACTTGGGGTAAAGCCCAAAGAGAGAGAAGGCGAGGAGCCCGCCCAGCGCTGCCGTTGTTGAAAAGGCCGCCGACAATAACTTGACAAACTCATGCGCCAGATTGTCGTAACGTACGTCCTTAGTCTTTGCGCCAATCGCCTCCAAGGTCACCGCAAAGATAGGCACCCCCAACACAAACGCCCCAAACATGAGGTGCACCTCGGCGACAAACCAGATGACCTGTCTGGACCCTATCCCCATAAAGGTACGGTATTCGTCCCTGATGACCGTGCCATCGGTTGCCGCAAGCACCGGCACTGCTATAAGCGCAAGCAGCAACGCCCATAAAAATGTCGCTGCCGATGAACGCCACCACCCCTCTTTCCGGACTCCCTGTGCGTAGTTCACGTTTTCCTCCTTAATCTTACTCCTCAACTATTTTTTCGCCAGTGCCACCTCTAATTTGGCCTCTTTGGCCCCGGAGATAACCACTTCCTGTGTGTGTTTCTTAAGCGTTTCATGCCACACTTCAACCTTATATGTCCCTTCCGGGATGCCCTTGATTGAAAACGCCCCGCTGGCATCCGACACTGCAACGTAGGGATTGTCGGCAACAACAAACCACGCACTCATTAGGCCGCGATGGATGTCGCATTGTACTTTAATGGTTTCTGGAAACTCAAACTTCGGAGAGGTTATCTTGGGCAAGGTCTTCGGCTGCGCCTTGTTCAAAGGCGTGTTCTCCACCGCAAAGGTATGAATGTTGTGCGTGATAGGGTCCTTGTTCAGAATATCAAGCGCCGCACCCACCGGAACGACCAACACATGCGGGGTAAACTGACAGCCCTTTTGTATAAACTCGATATTCTTCGCAGGCACCGTTACAGGCTTGCCACCCTTGACATCCTTAATAACGATCACCGCGTTAGCGACCTCGTTATTCTTTGATAAAATGAGGCTGTCAGGTTTACGCTCCTTGCCGCAGACCTCTTGGTCTTTTGTTATGGTTATTGTCTTTACCTCCGGCGCGTCCCCGGTAAGTTTAATGCGTCCGGAAAGCGACCCTTCAGCCCCAAAAACAGGCCCCACCGCCAACACCACCACCATCCCCGCCAAAACCACACTACCCTTTTTCATAGCTCCTCCTCCCTTGAACACCGTTACGCAACCACTGATTTGTCTGAAACAACCCCTACGTCACTTGCCGAAGACATCTTTGTGTGTTTTGACCCGCCCGGCCTTGTAATCGGCCCTAGCCTCCCGGATACTCTTAACGTACTCTGAGGAGGTAGCGGCAAACAGATCCTCCAAAACGTCTCCCTAGCACTCTGGCTCATCGCTTTAACGGCCTTAATAATCTCTTCAGGGTTGACCTGAAGTTTCACGGTATCCAACATTAAGACGCCCCTTTCCCTGAACCCGCCTGATGATTCTTACGCAACCGCCTCTGTAATAAAAACTGTAAACCAAAGACAACCGCCGCGACTACCGGCGGGTAGATATAGACACTCTTCGGGATGTCCGGCTCAATCACCACGTAATACCAGTGCGAGATCGCCCGTTTTGTGGCCACCTCTTTGTTGTGCCCATCCCACGCATGAAAAGCCACAGGGACAAACTTACCCTGCTGAAACTGGATGTCGTGCGCGACGTCCTGGGTCGTAAGCGACCGCTTCATCACGACGCGATACCGACCGTTTTGATAGACGCCACCCCCACTCACCTCTTGGCTGCCTCCGTCCTGTTCCTTTTCCTGGTCAATCCCCGTCGCGTTGCTCTCGGACACGCTGCCCGTCTCACTCTTCCATGTCCAAAGGTTAACGGGCTTTTTTTCATCTCCCATCAGAAAGTACGGCTTTTTTGATCCGGGGTAAAGCTCCACCGGAAACTGGATCGCAACTGCATCCCCAAATATTTCTGCGCTCTCATCCGTCTTGCTCTGGCTCGGATCGTCCCACGCAACCATAACCCCGATTTCATTATCGTTGTAGAGCGATTTTACGCGCACGTCGGTGATGGTCGGCGTGAAGTGGCGTGGTTCCCTGATGACCTGGCCCACCATCGGGAACCAACGGTCATCCCCCTCCTGCCACAGAGGGTCGTTGGGGTCGGTCGGTATCACACCCGGCGCACGCCTGGCCCGAACCACCACATCCATCTCGGGTTTTTTAGCGGGAGAAAGTGACCTAACATAGTTGGCCACATGCCAGCTTTTTTCGTTGTCTAACGAATCGGCAAACGACGGCATCGGCGTCCCGTTCAAGCCGGTATTAATCCGCAAGTAAATGTCTTTGGGCTCCCCTCCACCACGAAATAGCCAATTTTTAGTCAGATTTCTTGGAAGAATCGGATCGCCCTTATCATCCGTAAGCTCCAGTGCCGACGGCCCGTTGCCACGCCCTTCCGTACCATGGCATTTAAAACACTCTAGTTCCGTAAAAAGCGCCTTTCCCTTTTCAATGCTTTCAGCGCTGGAGGCAATTTCTGGCCCGATTTCTATCGGTTTAAGCGGCTCCTTCTGGCGCGCGAACCGCTTGGAAAAGGTCTTAATATACTGGATAACGCTCCGACGTTCTTCCTCTTTTAGGATGTCGCTCCACGCCGGCATCCCCGTCCCCGGCAGACCATTGGACACCACCTTAAAAAGGTCCTCGTCCGTGGGCAACATCCCGCTCGGCGTCGTCCGGTACTTGAATAGCCCCATATTAAAGTCACGCGGCTTGGGCCAGAACCGTTCAGACGCCGCCCCGTCGCCCATGCCCGCGTCCCCGTGGCAGAAGATACACCGCTTCTCGTAGATAACCTTCCCGGCCTCGACCGAAACGCCTCCCGATGCAGCAGGCTTTGCCGTCTCCGCCTCATCGGCAAAAACAGGCCCACCACTCAAAACTACCCATAAACCGACCAATATCCACCACATTGTGCCTCTGTCCACCATAAGGTAAGCTGCCGCGAGATGGTGCGGACTAAAATCAAACCTGCTATTTTGCGGTTGGGTTGAGCGTCTGGTTGTCCCATCTGTAGTTTTTATCGGATGGGAACTCATCAACAAATGACTCCGCCTGTTCTAACACAAACATTTTGTTGAATCGGCCAACAATCCACAACAGCAATGATAGAGCAAATACACCGAAAAATAAGATAGGAGAATTGAGAGACATAATAATTAACGCATCTCTAACGGTTTTATCCAATAAGATTTTCAGGTCTGGGGATGCCTCCTTGTGCATCTGCTCAGCATAAGAAGACTCCTGGTTTCTGGTACGCATAACAAATTGGATAAAAGATGCGAGACTAATGAATGGAACAATAGCGATAGTTTTACAAATAAATCCCTCCACCCCTTTGTATGAAAAGCACGTGTGGTCTTCCTTGCGAGTAATTGCGAGACGGCGCAATTCATCACGGCGTGCAAAAAGACGATAAAGAAGACGCTTAATCAGTACTCTCTGCATAACCCACCAATAAAACACACTAAGAAACAGACAGGTAAGAAACAGCAAGACCAGCCACGCGGTTATCTCATTCATTTGTTTTTACCAATTAGGATTTTTTGCAGCTCGTCTCGTTCGTTGGCCAGCCGGTCAATTTCCCTTTGGTGTATTTCTTGCTGTGTCCGGGAAAAAACTACTCCTCCAACAAGAAACACGAAGGCCAATATCCAACCGATGGCTGCGAAGGTATTTGAGCTAAAAAGAATCTCTACAATTCTTGGTATATCTTTTGGGTCAGCCTTCAGGAGTGCCACAATAACAGCAGCACCTGTAATAACAACAGAAAGATTTCTTGTAGTCAAAATGAGCCGGTATGGACGTTTGCTCGATTGGATAGGCCCGGCTGGTTCTGACATTTTAACCGGCATGATAATACAAAAATACGTAAGATTTGTCAAAAGCAAACCATAATATCTACCGCCTATTCCCAGGTACGGGGCTTGTACCCCGTGTAATCGTACAGAAAGAGGATCACCTTCCAGCGCTCTTCCTCGGATAGCATGGCCTCCCACCGTGGCATGGCCGAACTCCACGGGGTGGACTCGTCAGGCAGGCCAATCCCGCCCTTGCTAATACGCCAAAAAACAAACGCCTCCTGAAGCATGGAAATCGTTGTGGGATCCGCAAAGTTGGCAGGCCGTAGGTTAAACCCGTCGGCAAAAATACCGTTACCATCCAGCTTATCCCCGTGACAGAAAACGCAGTTTCTGTAGAAAGTCTCTCCACCCAACCGGACATTTTCCTTAAAATGCTCCTTATCGTCCCTGTAAGGGTTATACAGACCCACCATTTCAGTGGGAGGTGCCGGGTGAACCACACGTTGCTCAAAAGGCGGCTCCAACGACGGCATCGTCCGCGTATAGGCCTGAAACCCAAAAAATGCTGGGATCAGCATAAAGACCACCGCGCGGGACACCTTAGTCA
>SBBL01000040.1 GCA_005239745.1 Candidatus Troglogloeales bacterium
TCATTCCCATAAGCCATTTTCACTTTTAAACCTGGGCTTGGCAGAGAGGGGCGCTTTGAGACCCAAACCTAACCATGCCCGATACTCCATTTTGGAGTCGGGTTTTTTTAGACGGGCTGCCGATTCCTCAACGGCAAGGCGGATGGCCTCCGATTTCCGAGTGAGGTTCGATCGCTTCATGTAAAGTTTGAGGTCTTTTTCAAACTGAGGGGTGATATTGATATTGAGCTGTTTCATATGCACAAAAGTATAGCCCATGTACAGGCATAAAACAATAATGAGGCGCTAGGTCAGCACCCAGTGTTTATTGGGGGTAACAGCGTCAAGCAATTCAAAGAGTTTTTCGATGGATGGAACGGACTTTCCCTGTTCGTATCTTCCATAGGTGTTGGGAGAGCGGCTCCCCAAACAAATCGCTGCCTCCGCAAGGGACAAGCCTGCGATCTGGCGTTGTCGCTGAAGCAATAGTGCAAAAAGTGGGGCAATGGGATCGGACCAGAGTTCAAGGGTTTGATCGTCAACGGGTTCCACAAAAACGTGAACCTCTTTTTGGTCAAGCAGACATCCAAAATAATCCTTGATCATCTTCAGAGCGTCCTTTCTCGATTTCCCTTGCGTCATCGCATCAAAGAGCGGCACTTCAATCAGCCAGTCTTTCCCGTCCTGCCACATTCTTCCCCGGAATCGAATCATATGTTCTCCTTTCCAACCTTGCGAAGAATGGCTTATGTGTTCAGGTGCAATTTGAACGATTGTATTGGGTCACCTCATCATCACGGAGCCATGCCAAGAATAGGGTGGGTAGAAGTTACGCTGCCTCCTTCGTTACCACTTTAAACTCATAGCCAAGAGCGACCAAAATTCCTAAAAGCACGTCAAAGGAGATCGTAGACGTTCCCACACCGGATTCAATTTGAGCAATTCTTGACTGAGTAAGACCGAGTTCCTTGGCAAGAGCAGCCTGCGAAAGATGTCTCATTCGGCGAATTTTTACAATTTGGTCAATAAGACGCTGCTTTTCTCGAATCTCTGAGAGGCTTACCCCAAGGGAATCAGCGAGTTCATTTAATGAAAGTTCTTTCCAAGCCATATCAAATCTCCTTTATTCGTTTAAGAATCAAGGCCATCTCCTTCTGAGGGATTTCTGGCATTTTCTTCTGAAAAGCATGAAGCATATAAATACCATCCTGCTTTTTCATAAAATAAAAGATCCTTGCCTGCCCGGCTCTGTCTTTCAACCGAAGCTCATGAAGACCCGGGCAAATTGAAGATAAATTACGACTTATAGGCATGGATAAGTTTCGCCCCTGTAATAACTGGCTAACCGCATCGAAGAAGTCCTGCCTCAACCCCTGTGAAACTCCATCCAAGAATTCTTGAACCGGGCTCCTTCCGCTGCGGGTTAAATAAAACTTAACGTTCACTCCTTCAAGTATTATCTAAAACGAATAATTAGTCAAAGCTAATATGGAGCCACGCCCATTACAAGCAGCAGTAACAATACTCCCGCCAGCAAAACCCCTTCGCTGCGGGACAAATCTTTATAAGGAACGTCCCTGCGGTGCGGCCCAAAAAGAATGCGCTGCATCAGGTCGAGGAGGAGCCATCCCCCCAATAGCCACGTCAGCGCGATGAGGGCCAAATCCCAAGAAACCGGAATCGTAGGATGAAGCAGCATTCCGATGAGCCCCGAAAAAAGCCCAAAGGGAGGCAGCCCCATTGCGGCCATGACGAGAAGCGACAACACAAGGGCGAAGCGGGGCATTCCCCGCGCCAAGCCGCCGACGTGATGAAAACCGTCCTCCCCGTAGCGCGTTGCAAGCATTTTCCGGACAAAAAAAAGGCCGCCGAGTATCAGACCCGTCGCGCCCATATAGACCCACGACTCGGGTGTCATTGTTTTGGCATAAGAAAGATGCCACCAGAAAATGGAAGATGCGGCAAGGGCGAAAGGAACCAGTCGTCTTGTCCAGACCGGTGTCATCGCCATCAACGATCCATAAATAGCGCACAAAAGGGCTAATAGGCGTAAAGCGCCTTGAATCCTCTCGGCCGGAAGGGTCGGACTCTCCACATTGGACAACAAATAGACCCCCAGGATCGGCATCATCACAAAACCGATCACTCTCAAAAATCTTTGCGTGATCACGCTTCCGCCGAACCGATTCGCTGTTTGGCAAAATCTATCCCCCAGTTTGCTTGCAAGCGCCTCCAGATAGAGCCGGTTCAAAAGAAGAACGTAGAGACGCGCCTTGAAATGATCAACCCACGCGGGGATGGGGAGCGACTGCCGATGTCCTTTGGCGTAGAGGATGAGCCAACCGAAGGCAATCGCGAGCGTAGTGATGACGATCAGAACATCGAACAAGAGCCTCGGCAGGGCGGCGGCCTCGAAAAATGAGGCGACCTGCTTGGGATCGGGATAGAGAAAGTGGGTAAACCGCTCCGCGGCAAGGAGATAGGTCCACACCATCCCCAGCAGCGTCAGAAACATGGCCGTGACGATCTTCCATGAGCCAAGCGCTTGTAAACGGTTCAGGGTCAGGATCGCCTGAGAGGAGGTGACCCAGGCAAAAAAGAGGAGGATGACGGTGCCGTGCGAATCCACCAACGGGACGCCGAGCAGGCCGTGCATGGCCAGAAGAATGATCAGGGGGAGGATCAGGGTCATCGCAAACCCGGCCCCCCAGGTCAGGCGGGAGAACGCCTGGTCCTCCATCGGCGATTTTTGGGGGCCGGGGATGAACGGAGGATGACGTGGTTCCCTGCGAGCCTCATGGATGACGTTGCCGCAGTTGAGGAAGAGCGTCGCCTTGAAAAAGCCGTGCGCAATCAGATGAAAAATGGCCAGGCCGAAGGCGCCCAGACCGCACTCCATGATCATGTAGCCCATCTGTCCGATCGTGGAGTGGACGAGCGTTTTTTTGATGTCGTTCTGGGTCAGCATCATGCTCGATCCGAGCAGCGTCGTGAGCAGGCCGACGGCAAAGACGATATGCAGCGTAGCGGGGCTTTGGGCGTAAAGGGGAGCCAGACGGTTCAGGAGAAAACCGCCGGCATTGATCATCCCGGCGTGCTGGAGGGCACTGACCGGCGTCGGTGCATACAGTGTACCGGGAAGCCACAGGTTCATCGGAAACTGGACCGACTTGCTCATGGCGCCTATAAAAATTAACAACGTGATGAGCGTGGTGGCGTCTACCGACAGCATCCCGCCCGGGAGAAGGGAAATCGTGTAGGGCGCTTCGGCGGCGCGCCGGAAAAGTGGTTCCCAGTCCAGCGTGCCGTAGAAGTGGTACAGCAGGACGATCCCCAATAAAAAGGCGACGTCGCCTGCCCGCAGGAGGGTGTAGGTCGTGAAGGCGCTTGAAAGGGTTTTGGCATGGGAGTAGTTGTGGAATAAAAGATAGATCATGAAACTGAGGAGTTGCCAGAAGACAAAGAGCACCAAAAGATTCTGGCTTGCAACCATGCAGAGCAGGACGAAGACGGAAAGGGAGAGGAGGGCATGGAATCGCGCCCGTCCCGGATCCTGCTGCATGTAACGAACGGAAAAGAGGGAGATGAGCAGGCCGATGACGGAGATCAGCGCCATCATCACGGCGGCGAGACGGTCAATGTAGAGGCCGAACGATAAAAGGCGGCCCGATGTCAGAAGGGAAATCTGAAAAAATGGAATCTGAAGGACGGGTGCGCCGGCGGCCCCGACTTCGCGGAGCACCCAGAAAGAAACCGCGACCCCCACAGCCTGTGCCAGGGCGCCGATCTGATACGCTCGCAGGCCACGTGACCCTTCCAGAAAGCCGATCACAGCGGCGGAAATGAGCGGGGCAAGGAATATGAATAGAGGGAGGTAGATTGGATTCGTTGCTTGTGACATATTTTATGTGTAACCGGGTTTGTCTCTTTACCGCACCCAACGGAAGCGGTTAGTCCGGAGTGGCCGTAGCCACAAAAAAAGCCGACTCAACTTGTATGACTGTTGAGTCGGCCTATTGCCCAACCGATTCTGGTTTTTAGAACCCTTCGGGCGATCTTCCGATATGTTTTGAAAAAACTATGCTATCTATTCGCTCCAAGTAAATCCAAAAATCATTGGGAGAAATGATCCTCAAGGTTTTCGTTCAACGTAAAAATAATCATTCGTTCCCCGGTCTTCGTGCTGATATCGGTATGAAGGCTAACCACTTTGAGACCGGTTACCTTCTCAATCGCTTCCTTCACCAACGCCTTGCCCTGCTCTAACAAATTGGACCGTATCTTTTTAATCAGGTTGATTCCCTCCGAATTTTTGGCCAGTTGTTGTTCTGCAGGGGTCAGCACCCCTTTCAGGCGGACCAGAATCATATCTTCGATTACAAACGCCTTTGTCTCCTGTGGGCCTCGGCCCATATAATCCTTTTCAAACTGGATTAAGGCATTGCTGATCTGTTCCTCGATCTGGCCTTTTGTTCTTCTCATGGGATTGCCATTTCAAATTTGTGACCGCAATGAGTCGATTCATCTTTTTAATTGTATGGGTGTCGTGTGCAAATTGTTGGCTAGCGCCATAACAAAGGCCGCTGGAGCGGTACCCGCTGCAACCGATTGTTGGGCCAGGCATGTACGATTGCAAAACCTGACCTGCTTACCTGGTGTGTCTTACTGCATCAAGTGCTAGAGAGGCTAACTCCCGTAACAATCATGATCCCCAGCCATAACTTTAGGTAGGCAATCTCTTCCTTGGCACCGTCAATCTCGGACATACAAAACCCATTCGGCCGGTGGCAGGTTGGGCTACCCAATCTACTACACTATCAACAAACAGTTCAACTCACTCCTGTCCGGATATACTTAGCTCTTGCGAATGGAACCCCGGTAGCGTTCCAATTAGAGGGGGCCTGACTGTTGGCTATAGGTTTCCGGCTTTGACGAACCAATACTAACCCAAGGAGATGCAAGATGACGGACTATCGCAACCTAGAGCAGCGCCTTTCCGATACCCTTAACCTTCAGCGGCGTCCCGTCGCCATCACCTTCCGAGAGACCCCACTTGTGGGGGTGCCCCAGTTCACCGGAACGGAGCCCTCGGGGTGCAGCTTCTGGCGACTCGCTGCGGGAGGGAGTACCTTCTACACGATCCCCAGTGACCATTACAACTGCGCGATTGGGAGCTACACGCATAACATCCCCCTGCCGCCGGAACGCGCCCAGGAACTCGATCAGACGCTCACGTTCATGACCGGGATCGGCTATGTCAGGATGGAGGAGATTCCCGCGATCCCCCGCCTGCCCCAAACGCCGCAGGTTGTGATCTACGCCCCTCTCTGTGACACGCCACTGGACCCGGACGTGGTGCTCTTCGCGGGCCGGCCTGGACGCTTGATGCTCTTGCAGGAGGCTGCCATGCGTGCCGGGGTTGGGGCACAGGTCCCGTCACTCGCTCGCCCAACGTGTATGGCAGTTTCTGCCGCACTCGCGTCCGGCGTCGTCGCGAGCACGGGGTGTATTGGCAACAGGATTTACACTGATCTGGGGGAGGACGAGCTTTATATGATGGTTCCTGGAAAGGACTTGGCCAGAGTTGCTGATGAGGTCCAGACCATCGCCGAGGCCAATACCAAGTTATCCGAGTACCACCGCGGGCGACGACAGGCACTAGCGACGGAATAGGGCATGGAAACCGGGGTCAGACTTGAATTACAACGCGACACTTCGCCTAACCAAGGCGTGCACCTGACTGCCTACAGCCTACGTTAAAGCTGTAGAGGAGTCCGATGACAATGGGACGAAGGGAATTAGGAGTAAGCAAGACTACCATTGCTTGGGATTCCCGCAGTGCTTTCGAAACCTTTTCCGCCCAGTTCTCGCCTGGCAGTATTTCTGTTCTGTCCCAAACATCCAACCCCGATTTTCTGAGGGTTTCAGATAACCCACGGGCCAAAACTTCGTCGGCCGCAGCATAACTTATAAAAACTTGCATGATCTCACCTGCTCGGTAAATTGTCGCATAATCGAGAGAGTTCGTTCAAGCCGCGCGCATTTGTTATACGGAAATAGAAATGTCCTAATTTGCGATGGGGGTTTCTCCCCCCGGAGGAGGCGCTATGGCGGAGCGAGGTTCCCAATGGCGAGCCATTGGGGTGCAAAAGGGACATGATCGTGATGAGCAAGAGAGAGGCGAGACGGCCGTACGGCGATTCCACCCGCGTCTTGCCGTGATCAATGTTCTCCACCGCAAGATACAACGGATACTCTGGGCGCTCTCGACTGCCCAGTAACTCCAAAGGGTATATCGTCGCGTCATCTAAAATGTAACCCTATCCGAATCACACTTAGGGGCACCTCTAAAAACCGTCGCGAGCGGCCCGAATGCAAGGGCTACTGCGCACAGGAACCGAATCCGCAAATTGTCCGGATTGCCCCCAACAGAAAAAAACCTCCAACCAATCGTAAACGGCCCTGCCGTTACAGCCCCCAACTGATCCGAATCGTCCAAAGCGTCTGGGAGGCCGCCGATTACCCCTGGTCTGTCCGACTCAACGGATGTTCTTTCAGTCTGGATGCCTTTTATTAAAAAACAATTCGCGCTCTCAACACCCTTGGGA
>SBBL01000043.1 GCA_005239745.1 Candidatus Troglogloeales bacterium
AAGAGCAAAAATTAAAGGAAGTTTTATTAGACAAACCACCCCAACCCCTCCTTAACTAAGGAGGGGAATATACAAGGGTGAGACTACCCAACCCAGAAATAATAAAGGGTTTCCGTTCAGACACTAGATAGAGGTTAGTATTCCACCGGCGCCTCTCTCTAGCAGTGTGTTGGCAAGGGTTTGGCCAAGCTGCTTAGCCTCAGATGCCGGACCCGATTGCTCCGCGTAAATAACCCGCTTCCCGTCCGTGCTGGCAACCAGGCCGCGCAGCAGGATATGACCATCGGACACGGTTGCAAAACCTGCAATCGGCACCTGACAACCCCCTTCCAACAATGAAAGCATGGCCCGCTCTGCCTGAATACAACAGGCCGTTTCCGCATCATTTAAGCAGGCCGCCGCCGCGTTAGCCTCCATTGCATCCCGTTTACACTCGATACAAAGTGCCCCTTGTCCAACGGCCGGTAGGCTAATCTCCACAGGTAGGTAGTCGCTAATTCGGTCGCGCCAGTTAAGTCGGTGGAGGCCGGCCGCCGCGAGGACAATGGCATCGCATTGGCCCTCTGAAAGTTTCTTAAGTCTGGTATCTAAGTTTCCGCGCAAAGGCACAAAGCGCAGGTCAGGCCGATGCGCAGAAAGTTGCGCCTGTCTGCGTAGCGAGCTGGTCCCAATGACGGCCCCAATAGGCAACGCGTCCCACCGCGTATGGTCCCTACTGATGATGGCATCCCTTGCGTCCTCCCGTTTTGTCACCGCCGCCAGGTGAAGCCCGTTCGGCAAGAACGCGGGGACGTCCTTGGCGCTGTGGACGGCGAGATGAACCCTGTCGCATAAAAGCGCCTCTTCAATCTCCTTGATAAAAAGGCCCTTGCCACCGACTTGGGCGAGCGGAACGTCCAGAATGCGGTCACCGGCGGTCTGGATTTTTTCTATTTCGGTGGCATACCACAGGGCGTTGAGGGAGCGTTGCACGGACTCCGCCTGTACGAGGGCCAAGCGACTCGCCCGCGTGCCGATTTTTAGTACAGGTGTCATGACTTTTCTGTTCTAGGGCACCTCTACTTTTTGTCGAGCCGGAAGAGCTTTCGGGTGGCCTCCAGCATCAGATTCCCGTTGCTGGAATAGGTTTCTTCCTTTAATGCCGTTAGCGGATCGTGAAGCAATTTATTCACCACCGCCGTGGTTAAGCCGTCCAACAATTCGCGCTCTCTTGGCGTGATGGCACCCATCCTCCCCACCACTTTCTCAACTTCCATTTGGCGAATTGCCTCTGCCCGATCCTTTAAGGCAACAATCATGGGGATTACGTCCAGTGATTTTACCCATTGAGTAAACCGCTCCACTTCTTCGGAAAGGATGGCTTCGGCCTTGAGGGCCTCTTCCTTCCGTGCTTGCAGGTTGGTCTCGACGCATAATTGAAGATCGTCAATATCGTAGAGAAAGACGTTATCCAATGTATTGATCTTCGGGTCAATATTGCGCGGCACGGAGATATCCACGAGAAAGATAGGCCGATTTTGTCTGGCGGCAATCACCTTCAACACGTCTTCATAGTGGATGACATAATGGGGAGCGCCCGTCGAGCACAGGACAATATCCGACTGCGTCATGCCTAAGACACAATCTTCCATCAAAATTGGGGTACTGCCAAACTGGCGCGCCAACGCAACGGCATGGTCATAATGCCGGTTGGCGATCATCATGGCACTTACCTTGTGGGTTATAAAGTGCCTTGCGGCAAGCTCCGCCATTTCTCCGGCGCCGATTAAGAGCACGGTCTTTTGGTCAAGTTCGCTAAAAATCTTCTTTGCAAGCTCCACGGCCGCGTAGCTGATGGAAACGGCACGCTGGGCGATCTTGGTCTCCGTTCTGACCCGCTTTGCGACGGAAAGGGCTTTTTCAAAGGTTTTGTTCAACAACATACCGGTTGACTGATGAACCCTGGCCTGTTCAAAAGCATCCTGAACCTGCCCAAGAATCTGCGGCTCTCCCACCACCATGGAATCCAGCCCGGACGCCACACGAAAAAGGTGACGAATGGCGTCTCCTCCCGTGTAGGTGTAGAGACACGGGTCTAGCACCTCTTTCGAAATGCCCAAAGGCTGGCTTTTGGGATGTAAATCGGACGGCTGCCGATAGAGGAACTGTCTGACCGCGTCAATCCCCCTCTCCGTCTCTTTGCTGACGATATAGACCTCAACGCGGTTACAGGTGGAGAGGATGAGCCCTTCGTTAATAAAGGGGCTGTTCCTCAACCGACAGAGGGTGTCGGTAAGCTCATCGGCACGAATAGAGAGGCGCTCCCTGGTCTCGACGGGTGCCGTTTTATGATTGAGTCCAACGACGCTAATGTTCATTACGTTAACGTGACAAAAATAAGAACCGCTCCGATGAATCCGATCATCGCAAGATGCGCCGCCTGTTTGGCCCTCCACCCGACCGTGATGCGGCCGTGCAACACAAGCAAATAAAAAAGCCATGTTACCGCCGCGACGGCCATCTTGGGGTTGTTGTACGACCAAAGCGATTCCAAGAAGTCCCGCGCCCATAGCCCCCCAAAGATCATCCCAAGCGTCAGCAGCGGGAATCCAAATAAAATGGCCTTTTTGTTCCACCGGTCCAGCAGGTCCAGCGAGGGGAGTTGAAAGTAGAGTGTGTTAAATTGTTTGTATTTCAAGAAATGTTCTTGAAGGAGATACATCGCTCCGGCAATGGCCGCGATGGCAAAAGAAACGATGCCGGAAAGGGAAAGCGTGGTATGAAGTCCCAACCATACCCTGGGCCACACGTCACCGGTCGTGACGCCAAGTGCGCCGGAACCACCGGAGAAGGTCCCGGAAGATAAGAGAGAAAGAAACGAAAGGGGCAGTACAAAGGAGCCTAAAACATAGACACGGTACTTTAACTCAACCACCAGAAAGATAAGTACCAACGCCCATGAAAAGAAGGAGACGGCTTCACCAAGCGTTGCGAACGGGACAAAATCCGCTTCCCCTACTTTTGTTAAGAGGACAACCGTATGGAAGACAAATCCAACCACCGTGAAAAGAAGCGTGATTTTGTGCCATCGCGACATGTGGCTGATAGCCCGATGCGCATCAGACCTCCAGAGAGAAGCCAGCGAGTGCGTAGCCGCGACAAGATAGAATAGAAGTGCACTATAGAGGGGGTTCATAGTGAGAAGGCCAAGGCAACATCATTTCTCCTTTTCGGGTTTGATGTTTACCTTCTTTGTCGCCTCCCATGCGGCGGAGTGGTTCGGCTGGGACAGGGCGCGAAGGGTAGTGGGTGCGTCAATGGCAATGGTAAACGTGACAACGGGCAACGCTAGCGTGGGCGTAAAGCTGGCACGTGCCAGCTGAACCTCCCCCGCATATAACTCGACCCACTGAATGTGGTGATCGGGTTGTGAGGGGTGCAGTGTTTTCCCTATGGTAATCGTTACCTGAAAGGGGACCCCTTTTTCCACGGCCTCCGGTGCATCAATCACCGGTACATGCTTCGGGTCTTCCCCCCTCATGATCTGACCAAACGGCCCCATGGCATTGGCAAACACAGAACTCTGAAATGCAACCGCAACCAGTAGAATCCATCCGACGAGAAGAAGACGCGTCATTTCAACCCCCTGTTGTTTTTAATCCGACCCCCTGATCGCAGAGTCGGGTTCCTTGCAAGTCCACGCAAGTCCACCCGTCCCCGAGTGTATTATGTGCAATGCGGTTCTAAAAGGTCAAGGCCAAAAATACACCTCAGTGGGCGTCACTCACGATTACATAAGGGCAGGTCTCCCGCGTGGAAAGGGCAACCTCCGGCCCGTACACCCCGGAGAGAATCTCTCGCGTTAGGACTTCTTTGGGTGGCCCTTTGGCATGCAGCCGGGTCTTCAATAAAATCAGTGAGTCCACCAGTGGGCTGATCATATTGATATCATGCGTGCAAAAGAGGACGGTCAAGTGATAGCTTCGGCGAAGCGCCAGGATGAGGTCAATGAGATGGTGTTGGGCCGTTGCGTCAATGCCGGTCGTAGGCTCATCCAACAAAAGAACCTCCGGACGCTGCGCAATAGCACGGGCAATCAGGACACGCTGTTGCTGTCCTCCTGAAAGTGTTCCAAATGGCCGCCCAATAGCGTCGGCCATCCCGACGGCATCCAAAGACTCCAATACAATCACCCGATCGGCCTTGGAAGGTCTTCTAAAAAGGCCAAGGGATCCGTAACGCCCCATCATCGCGACCTCCTGCACGGTAACAGGGTAATAAGGATCTGTCAGTGCCTTTTGCGGCAAGTATCCAATCCGCGCCCGGTGATGGCACCGCATCTTAGTGCAGTCACAATCGAACACCTGAAGGGTACCGGACACCGGAGCCATCAGTCCCAAAATGCCCTTCATAAATGTGGTCTTCCCGGAACCATTGGGCCCGATAATCCCCGCAAATTCCCCTTCGGCAATGTGCAGGGTTAGGTCCTCAAGGGCAGTGACATCGCGATAAACAAACGTAGCGTGTGAAAACCAAATCATAGAAACGGCTTAAGTTAAGAAGCAGAAAGCGCTTTGATCAGCGTGACCGCATTATAGTGCATGAGGTCAATATAGGAATCTGTTCCCGGAATGCCACCGGGTAAGGGTGATAAGATGACCACCTTTGCCCCCGTCTCCTCTGCCAAGATTTGCGGCACCTTCTGGCTTAATTGCGGTTCGGAAACAATGACCCTGACGCCCTCTTTGCGCATCACTGAAATGAGGTGTTCAATCCGCTTTGCAGTGGGATCGTCTCCCGCATTGGCCTCAATCGTACCCACAATTTGGAAACCAAACCGATCCGCAAAGTAGGGCCATGCAGCATGGTGGGTAATAATTTTCCGATCTTTTAAGACGGCCGTACGAGCGGCAATGGTTTCTGAGAGGTAATCTAGCCGCTCTGCATAGGCCTTCATATTGTTTTTGTACACGGCTTGACGGGAGGGGTCAACCCTGCTTAGGCCTTCTGCAATCGAGCGCACCATCTGCTGAACTCGTTTCGGATCGAGCCAGAGGTGGACATTGTCGTGAGACGCTTTGCTCTCGCGGATACGGCTGATTCCATCAGACGCGGTGACCACCGATAGACCGTCGCTTGCCGCGTTTCGAACAAGGGCGTCCACCCATGCGTCTAACCCTAGCCCAACCCGCACCAGAAGCCGCGCCTCCGCGATAGCGACAAGGTCGCCGGGGCGCGGCGTATAGGTATGCTCGCTCTCCATCCCGGTCATGAGGGAGCGCACCTGCACATGGGGCCCACCGATATTCTCAGTGAAATCTTTGAGAAAAGAAAGCGTCACTACGACCGGTAGCCGGCTTGCCGCCCACAGTAGAGCGGGGAAGGGAAAGAGGAAAACGATCAGCGTCAGCGCCAGTCGCGCGCGCGCGTTCATTTACCGGTCGGTAAACTTGGGCTGTCGTTTTTCGAGAAAGGCAGAAAGCCCTTCTTTCATGTCGGCAGTCTCGCACAATTTGCCAAACTGCTCTGCCTCATAGGCAAACCCGGTCGGTGAAACGTTTAGGCCGGCCTGTAGGGTCTCACACACGGCGGCAATGGCCTTTGCACCTTTGGACGCAATTTTTTTCGCAAGGCCCTGCACGCGTTGCAGGACGTCTCCTTCCGGGACAATTTGATTGACAAGACCGATGGCCTTTGCCTCACTTGCAGAAATTAGGTCTCCTGTAAGGATCAGTTCCATAGCCTTTGCCGCACCCACGATACGCGGCAGGCGCTGTGTGCCCCCAAATCCCGGGATAATGCCTAAGTTGATCTCCGGCTGTCCCATCTTTACCCGGTCACCCGCAATGCGCAAGTGGCACGCGCCATGGCAAGCTCCATCCCGCCTCCCAAACAAAAACCGGTCAATGCCGCAATGACGGGTTTGTCCATTTTTTCAATTTTATCAAAAAGGGCCTGCCCCCGACGCGCTAGCGACGCTCCGTGCTGGGCCCCGGAGATGGCAGCAATCTCCTTAATATCAGCCCCAGCGACAAAACTTCCACCCGCACCCGCAATGACCACCACTTTTACCGATGCCTCCGCACGCGCCGTATCAATGGCCGCCTCTAGCCGGGCAATCAGTCCAGACGTGAGGAGATTCGCCGGTGGATGGTCAATGGTAATCGTCGCCACACGATCCGCAAGCGCATAGTGTACATCCGCCATCGGCACTCCCTAAATTCAGTAACGACAATAGGGCACCTCTAAAAACCGTCACGAGCGGCCCAAGTGCAAGGGCTACTGCGCACAGGAACCGCAATGTACGCGGTGTACATGAGGATTCCGAGCACCGCGCAACGCAGCAATTGGGCCGCGCAGTAGGTTTTTAGAGGTGCCCAATATACCCCGCTCCGGAGCCATGCTATCATAGCGTGGCGTTGAAGCACCAGAGCGCGAATTGCCTCACCTAAATGGAAAGACCCGCTCTTTTACATCGTTAAAGAACACCCCTACTATTTCAGGCGGCGGAATAGTTTCTCGAGGTCGGACATGGGATACCGCATGAGGATCGGTCGTCCATGAGGACAGGTGGCTGGGGCCTTTCTAGTGATATATTCCTTCAACAACGCCTCTATCTCCTGAAGGTTTAGCGCCTGTCCTGACCGCACAGCCCCGTGACATGCCATAGAGGCTGCCACCTGATGTATCGGCGTCTCCCATGTCCCTACACCCAAAGTAAGGTCGTCCGCCAAGTCCGTCAGAAACGCCCCCGCATCCACGCTCGACAGGATAGCCGGTGTGGCACGGAGGAGAAAAGTCGTCTCTCCGAACGGTTCCATGTGCCATCCCACCGAGGAAAGGCACTCAAGATGATCCTTCAGGGCATGCGCATCCGTGTGGGACACCTCAATTTGCTGGGGGAAGAGCAGGGGCTGAACAACCAGGTTGCCCTTCTCCTTGCCGGAAAGCACGTCCATCAGTTTCTCATAAAGGAGGCGTTCATGCGCGGTGTGTTGGTCAATCAGGGCCAATTCTCCGTCAATCTCGGCTACCAAAAACGTACGGTAAACCTGCCCAAGCGGGCGGACAGAAGGCGTATCCTCAAAGAGGGGCAGGGCTGACAGGGGCGGGAGGGGGGCCTGTCTCCCATCGGGGAGAGACGCCTCATGCGCCGCTGTGGGTTCACGGGTTGGCCAGCCTATCCATCGTGGCGTTTCGTAGCGATCTGGCGCCCTGCCTTCATACCGTGGTCTTGAGGGAACAGACCTTCCCGCCAAAGGAGCGTCTACTTTTTCCGGTACAGGGGAGGCTATCGCAGACGAGGCCTCTCTTCCTCCACCCAATAGGGCATGACGAAGCATCGTCTTGACCGATTGGTAAACCCGTTCCGGCTGCTCAAACCTAACCTCTTTTTTGGTTGGGTGGACGTTAACGTCCACGGCATTGGGAGAAAGGGTCAGATACAAGACAAAAAAGGGGGATTCTCCTTTCATCAAAAAACTGCCATAGGCATCATAGACGGCACGGGAGAGCAAGGGGTTTCGGATAGGACGTTGATTCACAAAAAGATGCTGAAGCTTTTTATGATCGCCCCGCACGGGCGGACACGATAGAAAGACATCCACTGAAAGCGACGGCGACACCTGTTCGTGTGCCTCCACCATCCGAGAAGTAATCGTTTCCCCAAACAGTTGAAGCACCCGATCCTTCATATGATGCACGGACGGAACCTCCATCACTACTTTCTCGTTGTGAGAAAGGCGAAAATGAATCATGGGATGAGACAGGGCAAGCTCAAAGACATGTTGCCGGATATGTCCAAATTCGGTTTGGGCAGACTTTAGAAATTTCAGTCTGGCAGGGGTGCGAACGAACAGGTCGCTCACCTCAAAAAGAGAGCCACACGGGGCCCCAATGGGTAGGCACTTTTCTACCCCATCCGCATCGAGGACCACTTCCGTCCCCTCCTCTGCGTCTCTCTCCCGTGTGACTAGGCGAACGCGCGAAACAGATGCAATACTGGGGAGGGCCTCGCCACGGAACCCAAGCGTGGCAATCTCGGAAAGACCGGACAGACTGTGCAGTTTGCTGGTGGAATGTTGCGCGAAGGCCATGGTGGCATCTTCCCGCCCCATCCCATCTCCATCGTCTTGAACGCCTATTTGCCGTATGCCCCCCTCGATTGCTGAAACCGTAATCGTGTGACTATGGGCATCAATCGCATTTTCAACCAGTTCCTTTACGACGGAGGCGGGCCGCTCGATGATCTCCCCGGCGGCAATTTGGTTAACAAGCTCTATGGGGAGGACACGGATTTGCATGTAGTGACCTCCTTACCGATTTGGCGGGTATCGGTCGTGGGGGCGGTTGAGGGCTGTCCAAAACCTACCGCGCTAAAACGTTCTCGAAGGGCCGTATTGCCGGGGTTCAGTGCAATGGCCTTTTCCCAGTGCGTTTTTGCCAGATGGGGCTGTTGATGAGCAAAATACGCCTCTCCTAAATGCTCAAAAATCACCGCGTCATCCGTCACCAGCGAGACAGCCTCTTCAAGCGTCGCAATGGCACTATCTAGTTTATTCTGTTTGTAGTAAGTCCAACCCAGGCTGTCAACAAAATAGCCATCCTTGGGGTAAAGACTCAGCGCCTTATGCAGCAGTTCTGCCGCGTCATCTAGCCGAATGCCCTTGTCGGCAAATGTGTAGCCCAAATAATTCAGCGCATGGGCGTCGTCCGGGTCGAGGCGCAGGACCGTCTCCATCTCCCCTACCATCGCATCAAAACGGCCCAGTTTATCGTAGACCATGCCGAGGTAATAGTGCAGGTCCGGTGATTCTGTATTTTTTGCAATTCCTGACAGTAAGTGATCCACCGCCTCTAAACAGCTTCCTTCTTGAAATAAGATCCGCCCCATTAATAGATAGCCGTCCGTAGCATTCGGGTAGAGGGTCTCTATCCGTTCTCCCAGTGTGAGGGCATCAGATATACGGCCAACCTTGTATAAGGCGTTTCCTAGACGGAAATGGACATTGGCCGATGCCCCGTCTTTTTCAAGCAGTGCTTCATAAATGGGAATAGCCTTTTCGGGCATCTCATATCGTTCATAGAGCAAGCCTAGGTGGTACTTGACTTGTTTGTTGTCCGGCATCGCCCGAACGATAGGTAACAGTCTGTCTATGGCCGCCTGATAGTCGCCTTTTTCCGACAGAACCGCGATCATTTGCAATAACCTAGGCAATTCTGACAGATCAATTGTTGTGGAATCCCGTGTGTACGAAGGGGTATCCTCTTGCAGCAGCGCAAGGACTTCATCGTACTTTTTTTCTTGAAGGAGCAAGTCAACAAGGGTAGACCATACTGCTTTGTGTGTGGGATATTGGGTTGCCCACTCACGATAGGCCGCGATCCCCCCCTCTACGTTCCCCTGTTTAATCAGCAGATTTGCGATGGCAACGGCAGCCAGCTCAAAGGAGGGCCTGAACGATAAAGCCGTGCGGTATGCATCGAGTGCCAGGTCGTAGGCCTGACGTTTGGCAAGCAGTCCCCCCAGGTAATAATGACCCCGGTACGCGTCCGGATTGGCGTTCACCCCGCGGCGAATAGCCGATTCAGCAGATTCCAGATCATTCACGCGTTCAAAGGCGCCCGCCAATTTAAGATATCCAAGAATATCGTGAGGATTGTGCGTAATGGCCTGTTCATAGGCCGCCGTTGCACCCGCGATATCCCGGGTTGCGAGATATAAATCACCCAGCGTATCAAAGAGGAGCGGATTCTTGGGGTCAACCTCCGTTGCTGCCTGTGCGTAGGAGAGAGCCTCTTGGCGCCTCCCCATTCTTTCTAATACAGATACAACTCGACTTAAAATGAAAGACGACGAAGGGTCGCCCTTAAGCAAATCCTGATAGGCCGACAGTGCTTCAACATCATTTCCGTCTTGCTCGTACTGAAATCCAAGTAAAGCGCGATAGTAAGATTCGGCGGTGGGCAGCTTTTGGGTAGACGAGACGGCGCCCTGTGGCCCATGTAAGGCAGTCGCACAGGCACCTAGAAAAAGCGTCAATAGGTAGACGAGTGAGCGCAGTCGTTCCCGCATGCTTTTATCATACCAAAGACGAGGTCTTATCATAAAGACGATTTGTCATCGGGTTTGTCATCGGAAACTCGCGGCACTATGGACAGACGAATGTGCGACGTGTTATAGTTCGCCCCTTTTGCACCGCTGGGCAATAGGTTCGGTGTGTCCTTGGTGTCGGTAGGGACTTTTTAAATGGGTCGAGGCATTGCTGTTGCGGTGTTCTGGGTATGGATGGGTTTTGCCCCTGTTCTCGCGTACGAAGAGGTCGTCGTAAGCGGTGGCGGTTCCATCCGCGGCATAGCGACCCTAGAGGGGCCTATCCCACCCGCCAGAACGTTTATGCTAGAGGGTTCCCCCTTCTCTGAGTTCTGCGAGAGGATCTCCGATGGGAAGGGAAGGGTTGCCCTAGAAGAATATGTTGTTGGAAAGAGTGGGGCCTTCCAAGACGTGGTGGTGTCTGTGCGCAACGTAAAGGCGGGCAAGCCTTTCCCCCATATTACGGCCAAACTCGTTGCAACCGACTGTATGTTCCATCCCGTCGAAGTTTCCCATGAAGAAATGCACGCGCAAGACAGCCGTGGTCATACCCACCACGTCCATCCGCTCGTGACCGTCTTTGAAAACCACCATGCCGTTTCCGTCGTGAACGCGGATCCGATCATCCACAACGGTCAGGTTTTCCAAAAAGAAAACGGACACATCGTCCTCAACTTTCCGCTGCCAGCCGCTTCCCCCAAACCCCAGGGAGGGGTCATGCACTTTGGCCGAGGAGTAATGGTCGGGCAGATGGTCTGTGGCATCCATGCCTTTATGCAGACGTTTGGCCTGGTGGTAGATAACCCCTATTATGCCAAGACAAAACGAGACGGTCAGTTTTTTATTAAGGACCTGCTGCCTGGGACCTACGAAGTTTTAGCGTGGCACCCGCATTTTAAGCCGAAAGTCAGCACGGTGACGGTTTCGGCAAACGAAGAGACGGTGTTTAATGTTGCGTTTGACGCACGGGAGGTCAAGGGGCGTGTTTTCGAGTCTGAAACGAGCCTTTAGGTCGTTTGGTTATTTAACGAGGAGAAAAAAATCAATGCGAAATTTGAAAATAGTGTTGGCAGCCCTGGTGTGTTTTTCAATGCGTGCCGTGGTGGGTGCGGCAGAAGGTGCGGAGGGGGGCGCCGCGCCTCCCGACTGGCAAGGTAAGCTCAAGACCCAGGTGCAGATTGAAAATACTATTGAAGGGAGGCCAACGCGGGCATCACGGATTGATCTTCTGCAAAAGCGTATGGCCGATCAGTTACACGAAGGCCATGATCGTACCGGCGATCCGAACAAGGGGGGCTTCTCGGCGATGATGGGGACCGGTCATCAGATGGATACGATGAACGGGATTCTGCTCGGCCAGGCAGACCCCAACGTAGAGACCGTGAGCGCCGGGGGGCGCTGCCCGAAGAGCGCACCGGTGAAGGCGTTCGACATTACGGCGATTAGCGTGGAGATTACGCTTAACCAGTGGCTCGATTTTTATCCGGGGTACATGTATGTGCTGACCGAAGATATTGAGAAGGTGCGTGCGGAGGAGCAAAAAAATAAGGAGGCGCGAGAGAAAGAGGGGGCGAAGGGGGCGATTGCTAATGGCCTTCAGGGAGAGCTGATCCAGCCGTTGGTGATTCGGGCCAACCCCGGCGACTGCGCCATCTTTACCTTACATAACAAGATTGGGGATGAGGAGCCAATTGGGTTCCACCTTCACGGCTCCAGCACGGTCATTCAAAAAACCGGCAAACCCGCCACCGCTACAAACCCAGACACCACCGTGCAGCCGGGCGAAACACAGGTGTACGAATGGTATATCCCGGCGGATAAGCAGGAAGGGGGGATGACGTTCCACAGCCACGGCCACCGTTTACAAACCGGGCTTGGGATGGTCGGGACGTTTGTCGTTGAACCGTCCGGTTCGACCTACCTCGATCCTCACACCGGAGGGCCATTGAAAAGCGGTTGGCAGGCAATGATTGCCCAACCAAATGCGCCAGATTTTCGGGAATACGTCATCGTCTATCACGAGGTCGGCGACGAGGCGTTTCGGCCGCTGAGCAAAAATGGTGAGATGGTGCCACAACGCGATCCGGTCAGCGATGCCTACCGCCCTGCGGCGCGGGCGCTCAATTACCGAAGCGAACCGTTCGGCACGAACAACCTCGCCAATCAGAAGGCACGGTTTGGGTTTGAGGACGAAGCCGAATCGTACAGCTCTTACACGTTTGGTGATCCCGGCACCCCGATTCCGCGGGCGTATCTCGGCGACCCGAGCAAGTTCCGCTTAGTGCATGGCGGGTCGGATGTTTTCCATTCGCACCATCCCCATGGTGGGACGATCCGCTGGCCGCGCGATCCCAAGGCGGAGCCGACCTTGTTTGACGCGGGTCAGGAGGGCCCCGTGAAGTTTCCGCGGATGCGTGCAAAGAGCGAATTGGTTGACGTCCAGGTGATCGGCCCGCAGCAGGTCTTTGATCTGGAACTTGATTGCGGCGCGGGGCTTTGCCAGCATTTGGCCGGAGATTTTCTTTTTCATTGTCATGTGGCCAACCACTACGTTGCCGGCATGTGGAGCTTCTGGCGGGTTTACAACACGTTACAGACGCCCGGTTTCCAGCAGGACATCATGCCGGTTCTGGCCGAGCTTCCCGATCGGAAGGGCAAGATGAAGCCGGCGGTTGATTCCAATGCCTTGGTCAATAAGACGGTTGATTGGTTCGGGAAATTGTGGAAGATTACCGCTGATAAAACCGATTTTTCGGCGACACCGCAGCAGATTTCGGTTACTGATTGGGTGACGGCGATGATGCCGCCGCAGGGAAAACCGGGGCACAAAGACGATGAGCGGGGACAGATTCTCTCCCACGACGCAACGGTTTTAGACTGGTCGTGGGACAAGTCCCTTGCGATGACCGAGCGTGAAACGACGCAGACGTGGCCGAGATACGAACCACCCGCAAGACATATGGGGATAGAGGTGGGCCCGGGTGGCAGGCGGAAGATGGCGTTTGAGCCGGCGACGGGGAAGCTCGCGTGGCCGCACATGCAGCCCCATTTTGGGAAGCGGCCGCCGTTTGCCAGAAATCACGGCCCGGCACCGTGGCTGGAGCCGTTTGCCGCAGAAGCGGGTGGGCTGATCCAGAAAGATGATGCCTTTAATCCGTATGGCGATCCCGGAGGGGACGGTGCCGTCGGTGGTGTTGGCAACGTCGAGACGACGCGGCCGGCGCGACCCGGAGAACAAGGTCCGTGGAGCCTCTGCCCGGAAAAGAGCGACAACATGGGGCAGAGGAAGTTATACCGGATACAGGCGACTGGTCAGTTGCCGGTCGTCCTGGCCAAGGGGGATGGGAAGAATCCGCCTGTGATTGACGAAAATGGGATCATCTATATCCTCAAGGAGGAGGAGGAGGCCATTCTAAAGGATGAAAATCTCCGGATCCCGCTCGTCTGGCGGGCCAATGTCTACGACTGTGTAGATGTTATCCTCACGAGCACATGGTACGACAGCAAAGAAAACGCCTTTGCGAGCAAGCTCAATATCCACTCCCACATGTGGCAGTTTGACAATCAGGCGTCCGACGGCGTGATTGCCGGCTTCTCTTACGAACAGGCGGTTCGGCCGTTTCGAGACGAGGTAGCCAATAAGCATCTGCCGGGAGAGGGTCATGGAGAGGATCACCATGGCCTGCCCAAGCCGATGAATGCCCTGTTAGTAGAGGGGGCGAAGGCCGGTGCGGACTCAATCCGTTTGGCCGATCTGAAGGACGCCGCCAGGTACCATGTCGGGACGCCGCTTGGGATTGGGATGGACGAAGTGGAGTCGTTTGAGATTCGCCGGATCAAGGCGATTGATGGCGATAAAATCACGTTTACCGTTCCGCTTTCGTTTGCGCACGACAAAGGGGAGATCGTCAGCGTCGAATATGTCCGCTACCGCTACTACCCCGACATTGACCTTGGGACCACCTACTGGCACGACCACGCCTTTGGGGCGATCTCGTGGCAGCATGGGGCGTTCGGCAGCGGAATCATCGAGCCGCCGGGGTCAACCTACCACGATCCTAAAACCGGAAAGTTGGTTCGGAGTGGCGTGATTGCCGACATTCACAATGCAAATGAAGCGCACTCGGTTGATGCCAAAGGGAGCTTCCGGGAGATGGTGCTCCACATTCAGGACACCGTCTTCTCGACCGCTAACACCGTTTCAACCGGTAATCCACCGGAGCTTTTGGAGCAGGCGGTGGCCGCGTCCGATACCCTCCTTTTCCCGATGTTGAAGCAGAAAACCCCGCTTCTGACGCCGGATAACAACTTGAATGGTGGAAGCCACACGTCGGGATCGGCCTTCAATATGCGGCTTGCGCCACTCAATCGTAGGCTGTTGGTCAACCCGGAGCCGTCGCTGCTGTTTAGCAGCCGCGTCCATGGAGATCCGGATACCCCGTTACTGACGGCCTATCTCGGTGATCCGATCATGCTCCGGAATCTGGTCACGGCGATCAACGAATCACATACCCTCAACGTCACCGGCCACTGGTTTAGGTACCAGCGGTACGCCCAGGAGTCTCAGCCGCGTAACGCGATCCATATCGGGATTGCGGAGCGTCATGACGTCTCTATCCCGGCAGCCGGTGGCCCGCAGAAGATGGCGGGCGACTACCTGTATTACAACGGCCGCGCCTCGAAACTCGCCGAAGGGAGCTGGGGGCTGATTCGGGTCTTGGACAAGGCAAATGACAATCTGAAGCCGTTGCCTGGGCATGAAACGATCCCAACTTCCGCAAAGACGGTCTGTCCGGACGGCGCGCCGATGAAGTCCTTTGACGTGCTCGCGGTGAGTAAGGCGCTGGTCTTCAATGCTCGCTCTGAATCCGGGGAGGTTGAGGTGGACTTTGGCCGCAAGGTGCAGTTGGCCAACGCAGGTGGGAAGGTGTTCATCCTGGAAGGTGAAAAGGAGAAGGTCGCATCAAGTGAGTTTCAGCCGATGCCCCTGACCCTCCACGTCAACGTGGGGGACTGCATCAAGGTCAATCTAAAAAACGATCTGACGGAGGGTCGTGTCTCTTTCCATGCCGATAACCTGGCCTATGATCCATTGACCTCGCAGGGGATCAACATCGGAAATAATCCTGGGGATCAGACCATCGGGCCGGGCGAGAGCAAGCTCTACACGTTCTATGCCCATCCCGAAATTGGGGAGAATGGGTCGCTGGTGCGTGATTGGGGAAACATCCTTAAAAATCACCGAGACGGTCTTTTCGGGGCAATGATTATTGGGCCCAAGGGGTCTTCCTATCGTGACCCTGTGACCGGTGAGGATATCGCGCTTCGGAACTCTTGGCGTGCGGATGTGATTCTTGATCGAACCAACCCTGCCAACAAGGATCGTGGAGACTATCGTGACTTTGCCCTTTTCTTTCAGGAAGAGGATAATATTTTGGGGACGAGCTTTATGCCCTATCTCCAGAAGACTGCCGGATTGCTTGGTGTCAATTACCGCAGCGAACCGTATGATCTCCGGATCGAGCAGGGCTGCGAGACGATCAGCACGGTATTTACCTGTCTGGGCGAGGGTCAGACCGGAGACCCGGTCACGCCGATTTTGGAGGCACATGCGGGAGACCCGGTGGCGATTCATGTGTTTGGCGCCTACAACGAGCAGAATGCCGTTTTTGGGGTGGAAGGGCATGAGTGGCCGGAAGAACCGTTCATGCCGGGGGCGGACATGGTCAGCGACCTTGAGTTCGGCGGGTCGGAGGTGCTCAATGCCTATCTAAATGCCGGTGGGCCGCACCGGCTTCCAGCAGACTACCTCTACATGAACCACCGGATGGCCTATATGGAAGGTGGGCAATGGGGCTTTTTCCGCGTGCTTGAGAAGGGTGACAAGCGCATTCTTCCTTTGGAAAAACGGTCGCTCGGCGACGCGGACATAGTAACACGGGAAACCGATGTTCCTACACCCGTTAGCATGCTCACGCAAGCACCCGAAAGCTTACCGGGCAATTATAGATAGTTGCATTGATTATGTTGAGGGCGCCTCTAAAAACCTACTGCGCGACCCAATTGCTGCCCACCCCAAAACATTCAAACATTGTTTTGGGGGCCCCGGTGCGTTGCGCGGGGTCCCCAAAAGCAGGCTCTTGGGGTGCTGTGCTGTGCCTAAGAA
>SBBL01000106.1 GCA_005239745.1 Candidatus Troglogloeales bacterium
CGGCATATCCAGGCGTTAAAACGCTGCTCAACAGTCTCTTCAGCCAACGTAACGTCTAATGGTGGGCGACCCGCTTATTGTCCCACCATTAGACACGTTGTCAAATTGATTTTGCCATGGGATAGATGAAGACAGCAGCTCGCACCGGGGCCCCCAAAACAATGTTTGAATGTTTTGGGGTGGGCAGCAATTGGGTCGCGCGGTAGGTTTTTAGAGGTACCCTCAATAACTCCGAGCCTGTAGGTTGGCGATGCCGGCGGCTTCCTGATCGGAAACCTTCTCAATGCTGACCGCCGACTGTTTGTAGGCCGGCTGTCGGGAGTAGGGATCGAGCAACCCCAGCACCAGACGATTGACGCAGTCATAATAATGCATAGGAATGAAAACGGCATCCGGCGCCACCCGCTGCGTAAGCATCACCAGAACAATCGCAGAGGATCGCCGCGAACGGACACGCGCGTAATCCATTTGCGTAAGACCCAGCCGCTGTGCAGCCGCCGGATTCATTTCCATAAAAGGTGTGGGGCTAAACTTATTAATATTCCCAATTTTTCCGGTCTTGGTGCGCGTGTGCCAATGCTCCACCACACGGCCCGTGTTGAGCCAAAACGGATACTGCTCATCAGGGCGCTCATTGTTGTCCACAAACGGTAACGGAATAATTTTTGCCCGTCCGTCGGGATGTTGGAAGACCCCGTCGGTATAGAGGCGCGGTGCACCATCGGGATGAGACTCGTTACAAGGCCACTGAATACCCCGCATTCGTTCGATCTTTTCGTAAGTTATCCCGGAGTAGTCACATAGCCGTCCCTTTGAGACTTCCTGTATTTCTTTGAACGCATCGGCCGTGGTCTCAGGAAAATTAAATGGCCCTGCCCGCAGCCGGCGCTCCTGCCCATCCAAATGCTTAACCAACCGTTTGGCCAGTTGCGCAAAAATCCAAATGTCCGGCTTGGCCTCCCCGGGAGGCTGCATGGCAGCACGCACCAGATTCACCCGTCGCTCCGTGTTGGTAAACGTCCCTTCCTTCTCTCCCCACATGGCGGCAGGGAGGAAGAGATGGGCGTATTTTGTCGTTTCGACATCGGAATAAACGTCTTGAACCACCAGAAACTCCAGCCGCTCGAGCGCTTTTTGTATCCTTGCGGTGTTGGGCATGGAGGTCATCGGATTAGTTGCGACAATCCATAAACCCTTAATCTCTCCCGTCTCAATGGCCGGAAAGATGTCGGTCTCAAACAGGCCACGCTTTGTCGGAAAAAACGACTCGTTCACTCCCCAGTAGTTCGCCATAAAGGCGCGGTCGGTTTCTTTTTCGAGTTGGCGATAGCCGGGAAGGCCGGAGCAGGAGGAGAACTCACGTGTCCCCATTGCATTGCATTGACCCGTAATGGACAGCGCCGTGCCGCCTGGTTTGCCGATGTTACCGGTGATTAGATTTAGATTGTTGATGGCGCACACACCGTCGGAACCGTGGGTGGATTGGTTAATCCCCATTGTCCAGATGGTCATGGCTGAGCTTGCTTTAGCGTACAGACGGGCGACGGTGCGGATTGTATCTTCGTCAATACCACAGATCTTTGCCGCCATGACGGGATCATAATCTGCCACTAGCGCCGCAAAGTCATCAAATCCGGTGGTATGAGCCTTAATATAGTCTCGGTCTTCTAAGCCCTCCTTAAGGATGACATGGGCCAGGGCATTTAACAGCACCAAGTCGGTTCCGGGGAGGATAGGTAGATGCATATCGGCCATCTGGGCCAGCATCGTCACGCGAGGATCCACGACAATGAGGGGGAACCCGCGCCGGTCCCGCGCATCTTTCATCCGCCAATAAATAATGGGATGTTGTTCGGGCAGGTTAGAACCGATGGCCATCAGACACTCGGTATGTTCAAAATCGTCATAGCAACCCGGCGGGCCATCGCTTCCGAAAGAACGCTTGTAGCCAGAAACGGCCGAGGCCATGCAAAGGGTTGTATTCCCATCGTAGTTATTGGACCCGATCAGACCACGGACGAGCTTCCCTAGGGCATAAAACTCCTCCGTGTAGATTTGTCCCGTAGAGACAATCGCGAAACTATCTCGGCCATACCGACTTTGAATCTGCTGCATCTTTGTGGACATTTGGTCAAGGGCGTAATCCCACGTGGTCTCGCGGTAAGGATCAAAGGTCGCCTCGCGGTACAGGGGTGTCTTGCCCCGGTTCGGGGCGTTGAAGACCTCAAACTCAAAGATACCTTTTAGGCACAGTTTGCCGCGGTTCACATCAGCATCCGTCACGCCCCGAACGGAAACGCCTCGGCCCTGAGCGTCTACCCCTACCTCTAAAGAGCAGCCGGTTGAGCAATAGCCGCAGGTCGCATACACCCATTTGTCAACGGGCTTTTCCGCGATCGTGATAGGGTTTTTATGGGAACGGCCAAACAGCATTTAAAGTATCCATCATGTGTTCAACCATCATGTGTATCACTCACCCCACAAACTGAACTGAACGCTTGCCGATGGGTTGTGCTTTCTATGACAAGTAATGTTTGAGAAATTGGCATACCTCATTGTGATTGCCGATGAAAAGAAAAGCAATGACCTCTTTTCTCCACTGAAACAAAACACGAACGGCCAAATCCGTATGGAATTCCCATAAATCGGCCTCCAATTTTTTGAGTCCGAACCCGGCCGGTATCCGGCCAACATCTATCGCTAACATAAACGAATCCACCTGTCGTTGGACGGCGACCTTCTCTTGTGGAGGGAGCCTCTTCAAGCTCTTCCCAAAACTCCGTGAGAAATGGAACTGCAACACGGAGAGTACCTAAAGGGACCAAAGATACCCACGGGCTGCTTGTAAGTTTTTAAAGCGACGCATTCCCTTGCCTTCTTTGGCTTCCTTCGCCATCTGCGCCATTTCTTTATCGGGGAAACGAGAGATATAAACGTTGTCTATCGCCTCTCGAACCAATTGAGAGTAACTTTTTTTTGACTCTTCCGACTCACGTTTGAGTGCTTGAATTTCTTTCTCGTCGAGTAAAATTTGCACACGTGCCATAACGTACCCCTACGGTGTGTATACCATGTGTATATGGGAGAAATCAAGGGATAGACGCCGGCCCACCGGCCTCAGGTCATGCCTAAACGTCAGTCTCAGGAAGCATCTTACCTGCTGCGGGTTATTCCTTGATAAGCCCTAAGCAGATTGGTTTCGGAAGCTATGGCCATGTGGTAGCCGACCTTTCTCGTCACCCGTCGTCCTATTTCCACAGATTGGCCACCTCAAAAACAAGTTTTGGAAAAAGACCTTCCAAAGAAGCCTGGGCGGGGGGCCTCAATGGAGGAGACAACGGCTGGTAACGGCGACCCAAGAGAGCGAACTGTTCCAGTGTCTCCCCCATCGGATCGATCAGCCAGTAGTGGGTGACACCGAATTTTGCATAAAGGCTCGATTTTGTATTCCGGTCGGTTCTCTCGGTCGTAGGAGAGAGCACTTCCACGATGAGATCCGGTGGGCATTCAATGCCGCGATCGCTGACCAGATGAAGTTTCTCTTTGCTAAGAAGGAGCAGATCTGGCTGCACCACGTTGGTTGGAGAAAGGATGAGGTCGATCGGTGCCAAATAGAGATCACCCATGGGTGATCTCTAAGGTAGAGAGCGAGGATAACGTGGAGGTTGCCGATGGTTTTTTGATGTTTAGGTTGGGGTGCCGGGCTCACGAAAAGTTCCCCGTTTATAATTTCGTACCTCCGACCATCGCTCGGGAGGACGGCATAGTCTCCGTAATCTAAAATGATCTCACCGGCTGGAGGCCGGACTGCCAGTTGCATCGTCGTTTTTCCTCCGAAAACATCTTCCGAAAACATCTCTTGTTGGGAGGTTAGGCGCGGTTCTTTGCCAGGGCACCTCCAAAAATCTACTGACAGTCGGCACTTTTATTCCCAAAGGGCTGAAATGGGGATACAAGAAACCTTATCAACGTCTTTCCACCTCCTACAAAACTGGCAAAAGATTGGAGTCGGTCTCACAGACCGTGGCGAGTTCACAACCAATCTCCGTCGCCATGTATTGATCGAGGACCTCCGTTGGCGGAAGATTTAAGAAAACCGCATCTCCCCTTACCTCTACGGGGAAAATCTGCACCGAATAATCACCACCACTTAAGCACTCTCCCGTCGTAAGCGAAAAGTTTTTCTTATGTAATGGACAAGCAACCTTAGGGATTCCGTTTAGATCACCGATAATGCCACGGGACAGAACAAACGCCTTCTTATGTGGGCACATCTGTTGGCAGGCATACCAGTTGCCCTGACTGGTAAAATTAAAGACCGCAATCTGGACCTTCCCATATTTAACGGTTGCCCCACCGTTATGGGGAAAGTCGGAAACGCTTCCTACATTGACCCAAGTCGTCGGCTCCGTCTGTAGAACCCCATCTATCAGACGATGACTGAGCCGTTTGAATTGCTCCAGAGACACCGCTTCGCTGGGCCAGTCGGCAGGCCGCGGCTGACCCCGCTCCGAGATAATCTTGATGCTCGATTCGTTCTCGTCGGCATTCACAAACTGACGGAACAATTTGCGTTTTTCTGGATCCTTGACGGCTTCCGCCCACTCGCATTTATAAGAATCCACCAGAAACTGTAGCCGCGCCTCCAACTCAGAACAGATGCCCAATTTGTCGTGGATAATGACATCTTTTAGGTGCTCAATGCCGCCTTCAAGGTTCTCGATCCAAACGGCCGTTCGGGTAAGCCGATCTGCCGTCATGATGTAGTACATTAAAAAGCGGTCAAGATATCGAATGGCGGTCTCTTCGTCAATGTCGGCCGCCAGCAAATCGGCATGTCGTGGTTTGACACCCCCATTACCGCAGACGTATAGGTTGTATCCCTTCTCCGTAGCCACCAGCCCAAAATCCTTTCCCTGTGCCTCGGCGCACTCCCGTATACACCCCGATACCGCGCTTTTGATCTTATGGGGCGCCCGAATCCCCTTGTAACGGTTCTCTACGCGAATGGCAAACCCGACGGAATCCTGCACGCCGTAGCGGCACCAAGTGGTTCCGACGCAACTCTTGACGGTTCGAAGCGCCTTGCCATAGGCATGACCACTTTCAAAGCCGGCGCCGATCAACTTCTCCCAGATGCCGGGCAGGTCTTGTACCTTCGCCCCAAACAGGTCAATCCGTTGCCCACCGGTAATCTTAGAATAGAGACCGTATTCCTTTGCCGTTTCGCCGAGCGCGATAAGCTTATCCGGAGAGATTTCACCACCGGCGACACGGGGGATGACCGAATACAATCCTCCCCGCTGCATATTGGCCATAAACCGATCGTTGGTATCTTGAAGCGTCTGGTGCTTACGGTCCATGATGTTTTCGTTCCACAGCGCCGCAAGGATTGACGTAAGGGCCGGCTTGCATATTTCACAACCCAACCCCCTGCCATACTGGGAAATCGTGTCATCAAAGGTCATCAGCCGTTTTGTCTTGACGATGGCGAATATTTCGGTACGGGAATAGGGGAAGTGCTCACATAGGTGATGGCTAACTGCAATCCCTGCTGCCTTCATCTCGGCACAAAAGATGTCCGTTACCAGCGGCATACAGCCGCTACATCCGGTACCCGCTTTTGTTGTCTCTTTGACCGCCCCCACCGTCGTAAGTTTCTGTTCCCTTATTGCCCGGCAGATAGCCCCCTTGCTGACGTTGTTACAGGAACAAATTTGGGCCGAATCCGGCATGCTCTCAACCCCACCCAGCAAAGCGGCGCCGCCTGACTTGCCGATAATCAGTTCATGGGGTTTACAGGGAAGGGGATCGCCGCTTTTAGAAGTGATTAAAAGCGTACTGTAGTCGCTCGCATCACCGACAAGCATCCCACCGAGCAGTCGGGTGCCCTCCGGGTTGAAAAGCAGTTTCTTGTATGTCCCGGCAAACGGATCGTCCCAGACAAGCGGTTTGGACTGCTCCGGCCGGGCTTCATAGTCACCGAAGCATGCCACGTCCACTCCAAGCAGTTTTAGCTTGGCGGATTGGTCGGTGCCGGTAAATGACACATCCCCACCGGTGAGATTCGTTGCTACAACATCGGCCATGAGGTACCCGGGGGCGACAAGACCGTAAACGATCTCCCTGTGCAGGGCTACCTCCCCTATCGCGTAAATCAATGGATCCGACGTTTGCAGTCGGTCGTCTACCCGTATCCCACCACGCTCGCCGACTGTCAGACCACAATCACGCGCAAGATCATCACGGGGACAAATGCCGGCAGAGACGACAATCATATCAACGTCTAAACCACTACCGTCCTGAAACCGCATTCCTTTGACAACATTATTTCCGACGACTTGCTGGGTGGCTTTACCCAGATGGACGAAAACCCCAAGGGCTTCAATTTGACTGATCAGAATGCGCGATCCGCCCTCGTCAATCTGCTTTGGCATCAGACGCGGAGCGAGTTCAATAATATGTGTTTCCAACCCCAAATCAAAAACCGCTTTGGCCGCTTCTAACCCAAGCAGGCCGCCACCGATGACTGCTGCCCGTTTTACCCTCATCCCATACGCGATAATATGTTCCAGGTCTTCAATGGTGCGGTAGACGAAAACCCCGATCTTACGGATTCCATTTATCTTAGGCACAAACGGATACGATCCGGTGGCAAGAACGAGAAAATCATAGGGGACCTGTATCCCTTTGTCGGACTGCACAACCTGTTTTTTACGATCAATACGATTGGCCCGATCCCCCACATGCAGCGCCACATCATGTGCGTGGTACCACTCCATCTTGTTGAGCATGAGCTTTTCCGCATCGCGATGAGCAAAAAACGACGTCAAGCCAACGCGATCGTAGGCCGCGCGGGGCTCTTCGCAAAACGTCGTAATCTTGTATTGTCGTGATCGGTCCAGCTCAACCAGCTTCTCACAAAACCGTTGACCAACCATCCCGTTACCGATTACGACAACGTTTTTTGTGCTACCCTTACCGTTGCGATACACTTCCATTGTTCAAACCACCCCTAACTCCAAAGGTTACAGCAAAGTTCATCATTCCTGCATGCTTTAAGCAGGCATCCAGTTTTCTAACGGTAAGGGGCGAATGATCATTCGCCCCTACTATTTCCAAACAGTTCTTACTTCATGAAACAACTTGCCCCGTCTACGGGTAACGGCATGTCCAACCTAACACAAAATGTTACCGGGAGCGCAACACGACAACGGCTTTCGCTAGAAGCGACAAACCCCCCAGCAACGGACGGGAGGCCCATCGGTCCCGGAACCCCCATAGCCGCTGCGCCGGAAGGCTATTGTCGGTTTTTCCTAAGTTGACGGCTTTTTACTGTCCAGTTTTTGGGGTCCACCATAGACCTCTTCTGAAGTCGAGGACGGCGATCTTACCGGTGGCTCGATTCGGGTCCTATCCTAGTACAGAGCTTCTGTGATAGGATGTACTCCCGCACGTGAGTGTACAACGGAAGTGTGGTTTTATTAAAGTGGAGGAGAAATGACAGAACAGGTAAGAATTGGGCAGACGGTTCCTGACTTTGAACTTGAGGTTTTTGATCCGAAAAAGGGCGATTTTGGCAAAATCTCGTTGAGCAAAATTAAGCAAAAGAAAAAATGGACCGTTTTGGTCTTCTATCCGGCCGATTATACGTTTGTATGTCCGACGGAGCTGGATGACATTGCGCAGCAGCATTCTATCCTATCGCGGGCAGGCGCGGAGGTGATCTCCGTTTCAACCGACACAAAATTTGTTCATTTGGCATGGCACCGGGAAGAGACGCTATTAAAAAGTGTCACCTACTTGATGGGCGCGGACCCAACGGGGAAGGTCTCTCGTCTCTTTGGCGTCTACGATGAAGGAACGGGTCTTGCCCTCCGAGGCACCTTCATTATTCATCCGGATGGAAGACTTGTGAGTTCTGAGGTCAATTTCTATAATGTGGGTCGGGATGCGCGCGAGCTGACGCGCCGGATTCAGGCTAACGTCTACCTAGCATCGCATCCCGACGAGGCCTGTCCGGCACGTTGGAGTGAGGGCCAGAAAACGCTCAAGCCGGGCTCGGCTCTGGTGGGTCGTGTGGGGACTGCCCTCAAATAACAACAGGGGATTCAATGTCTGAAGTAGGCCATGAGGAACTTGCCGCAAGGGTGTGCGTTCCGTGCAGGGGTGGCGTCCCCCCACTGCACGGAGACGACCTAGAAAAACTTCACGCGAGTCTGGGAAATGGTTGGGACGTCGTAGACGGGCACCACCTTTTAAAGACGTATCGTTTCCCCGATTTTAAGCAGGCACTTCGTTTCACCGTTGCGGTCGGCGAGATGGCGGAGGCACAGAACCATCACCCCGATATCTATCTTGCGTGGGGGAAGGTAGTGCTAACCCTCTGGACGCATAAGATTGATGGCCTGACCGAGAGCGACTTTATCTTTGCCGCCAAGTCAGACTGCCTCCTAACCTAGGGCAGATACCCTGCCCCAACACCGTAAGATGACCCTGTGGCCTAAGTCCGAAATAACTAACTGATTGACTCATACGTAACAAACGTCCCCCTGGCCGTGCTACAAGGCTACCTCCCTCATCTCAAGAAAACGCGATGGGTTGAAGTTGTTTCTCTCCTCCCCTTTGCGATAGACTTGTCCTACGTTCCCCTAACCCCTTTTTAAGGGGAGGGCCTTCTTCCATCCATCAAAGGGGGCTCTAGAATTGTAATATGGGCACTTCTAATATGTCATAACGGTAGTGGCGGGAGGCGAGTGGAGGATAAATCCTACATTTTATACTGAGCCTTACGCTGAAATTGTGCTGTTTTATGAGAGACGTGGAGGCGTTTCTGTGCAGGCACTTTTCCCATCGCAATGTCCATATTGTGCAAAGCCCATTTACGTGCATGTGCCCGATGCACCAGGCACCGGGGAGAGAGTAACGCAGGAGTCACGCTGTCAAGCTTGTGAGAGCGAAATTGTGGTGGTGGTTTTAGGGACGTCAGACTGGAAGGTATGTCGTAAAGAAGACTCGCTAAGGTAGGGGCGCCTCTAAAAACCTACTGCGCGGCCCAACTGTTGCGAGCTGCTGTGCTCAGAATCCTCATGTATATACATACATTGCGGTTCCTGCGCGTAGTAGCCCTTGCATTTGGGCCGAGAGCGGCAGGTTTTAGAGGTGCCTGTAAGCCATCGTGTTATGATTGGCCGCAGAGACTTTCTTAAAGCGGGCGCGCTAGCGCTGGTGTCGCTGCCTCAGTCGGCAGAAGCGGCGAGCTTCGTTATGAAGCGGTTCCTTGCGCTCCCTCCAAAGGCGACCCCGTTTATTACCCCCAATGCCGACTTCTACATTGTCAATTATTCCAAACCTCCGCATATCAATGCCGGTGATTGGTCTCTTTCTATCGCTGGACGAGTCGCGCGGCCGCTACATTTAACGTACCGTGATCTACTTGAGCGCCAGGCCGTTGAGCGCATGGTGACACTGCAATGCATAGACAACGAAGTGGGGGGTGACCTGATTGGTAATGCCCTATGGAAGGGTATTTACCTGAAGGACCTAATCGCCGAAAGCCGCCCCTCGGCATCGGTTGAGAATGTGGTGATGTATGGTGCGGATGCCTACTTTGACTCTATTTCACTGGATCGTGCAATGCATTACGACGTCTTTTTGGCATATGAAATGAATAGGGAACGCCTGTCAACACGACATGGGTTCCCGCTGCGTGCCGTTGTGCCGGGGCTTTACGGCATTAAAAATGTAAAATGGCTAACAAAGATCGAACTCGTTGAAGGTGATTTTAAGGGGTATTGGCAAAGAAAGGGTTGGACGGAGAATGGCGCGATGAAAATAACATCGCGCATAGATGCACCAGGCCCCTACAATACCATCAAAGGTGCGGCAACACTAGAAGGCATCGCCTTCGGTGGCTATAGTGGCGTGCGGGAGGTGGAGATTTCGTTAGATGGGGGAAAACAGTGGAATCGGGCGAGGATCGTTCCTACACCGCCTTCTTATCAGCCATCGCCTTACGCATGGGTGAAATGGCGGTACGACTGGCGGCCTAAGAAGTCCGGCACCTATCCGCTCTATGTACGGGCAACGGACGGGATGGGGCAGGTGCAAACGGGCTTTATTGCCCGTGCGTTTCCAGAGGGCACCTCCGGCCTACATTCCGTTGTTGCCTTCGCCGAATAACCTTGCTTACGTGAGATAGGGATTGAACTGTTTCTCTCGTCCGATGGTTGTCCTTGGGCCGTGTCCGGGATAGATGTGGGTATCATCCGGAAAGGTGAGGAGTTCCTTGTGGATAGAGCGTATAAGTGTTGGGTGCGATCCTCCCCATAAGTCGGTACGTCCAATGCTGCCGGAAAAAAGGGTGTCCCCGGTAACAAGCCCAATGCCGGGAATATAGAAACTAAGGCTGCCCGGGGTGTGGCCTGGCGTATGCAGGACGCTCAGTTGATACTTTCCGAATGAAAGCGTGTCGGCATGCTTCAGGAATCTCTCAATCGTCGGTGTCGGCAACGGGTCAGACCCGAAGAACTCTGTTTGAAGCTTAAGATTTTCACATAGGAACATGTCGTCTTCGTGAAGCGCCGTGACGCCGCCCGCACACTTGTGGACGGTGTCGGTTGCCCCAATATGATCAAAGTGGGCGTGCGTATGCAGTAAATAGGCAAGCTTTAACCGGTGGTGAGTAAGGCGCCCAAGGATGGTGTCCGCGTGATCGCCAGGGTCAATCACAACGCTTACGCGGCTTTCCTCACAGGCCAAAATCATACAGTTACATTGTAGTGCCCCAACCTGAAACGATTCAAATATCATTAAGGGCACCTTACTAAACGTGGACACGCCGGAATGACGGCCCGTTTGCGTAAAGGGACGTCGGAACCACAACCGCTATGCACTTAACTTAGTCATAATGGATTAGATTTCTGCTAACCTTAAGTCGAACGGTTTTAGTGGCATCTTTGCCCCGTCGGCGTCTAGCTTCGTAACCGGTCCTCCATCTCTCCCAAGGACGTGGACGGTGAGGTTGGCCCGCCTTGGATCATTAAGATTTACATCAACCTGACAGAAGTTGTCGTCCTGCGCAAAGTTGAAGGCCTTGTAGTCCATCGTTACACCGCCCCCGACATCGAAAGTGTCCTCTTGGTTTTTTGCCAGAGAATCGTGGACATATCCGGCGGGGTCTCCATCGGCAAAGGAAAACGGCCAATAAAATGCGGAAGAAGTAATAGCAAAGGCGCGTACTTTGGATGCCTGGTCGTTACCCTTAAAGGAAATCTCTGCGACACAAGAGCAATGAATATCTCCGGAGAGGAAGACGACATTCTGTATCGGTTTTGAGACGATGGTTTGCAGTAGCGCACGGCGTGTGGTGGGGAAGGCCGGCCACGAGTCGTCTGCATTTTTTCGCTGATCGCTACCGACAGTCTCTATCGCATTGGGAACAAACACGGAGGGTGAGACAATGAACTTGGGAAGGTTCCCTTTGCTCTCCTGTTGCAAAATGAGCCACCGGCATAAGCGGTCCAGCTGAGACGGCTCGGTAGCGTCCAGCGAAGGCCGTCCCAATAGATGGTTGTCGGAAAGCTCGCCATGGATATCTTCCTTATACCGCTGTGTGCGCTGATCAAGAACAAAAAAAGGCATCCCACCGCATTCGAAATGATAGTAGAGTAACCGTCCGAACGTCCTCGGTCCATGGCTCCATTGGTAGCTCATGTAGGCCCCAATGGCCAAGTTAAAGACCATACGTCTCTGCCTGTCTCGTATCCGATCCTGTGCCCAATTATCTTCTATCTCGTGGTCGTCAAGGATCATGTAGTGCGGTACGGCGCTCAGTAACTTGCGCATGTTTCTACTTCCGAAGGCCTCCAGATAGCGAGACTGAAACTCCTCATAAGTATCGGCCAGTCCAAAAGGGATCAGTCTGTTGAACATGTCCGCGTAAATCTGGTCTCCGACCATGAGGACAAATCGCGGTGGATTCTGCGGATCCTTGGGTGAGGTTATCTTCGTAAGCATCGGCCCAAAAATGTTATCGGCCTCTTTCCGTTTCCATAAAATGCCCGGATATCGGCAAGATCCGACGAGAAAACTTAACCGTTTTACCCGTCCTTCCGGAAAAGTGCGGAAGGTGGCCTCGGCCTCTGAAGGCAGCTTGGCCAATTCTTTTGCCCAAACGGCAGGTTTGGGAAGGTGCTCCATAAGGGAAGGGCTGTCCACAACCTCATCATTTTCAAAACTATCGTCTAAAGACAAGATGCCCATCTTAACGCGGTAGGTGGTATCTGGCTCCAACGGAGCGGGTTCACCGCCAATGCGAAAATTAGTGTCTTCCCCTAAGTTGAAAGTGCCCGTGCGGTCAAATTCCCGGTGAAGGCGGAAATAGTACGTACGGTTCTCATCCGGCTTGCCATCGGCCCCCAAAACGGTGATCACCCCAACGGTGCGCCGATCATCCGACAGATTGGCGCCGTCATCTCCCGGGTCTGCTGCACGAATCCATAAACGACAGGAGTGCGACGTGGTGTGACCCACGATCGGACCAAGCTTTGGTACACGCAAAATACTCATGAGCTTCTCCTTTGGTCTTACCCAATTCCAGTGTTCTTATCTCAATCCTCCCATCCCAATTCCGGAATGCCATACTAGTATTTCCCCAAGCATTTGTGCTAGCATTGCCGGAACAAGTAGCATATCTCTGTCGCGTTGTCTAGTTGATATGGGTTAAAAAGTGGAGCTTTCAGGGTCACGTATTTTAGTGGAGTGTCTCAAACGGGAGGGGGTGCGCGTTCTCTTTGGCTACCCCGGAGGGGTCAATCTTCCCGTCTTTGACGCCCTTTATGATGAGAAGGAGATTGACGTCGTCCTCTGTCGTCACGAACAAGGTGGAATCCATATGGCCGAAGGGTATGCCAGAGCCACCGGCCAGCCAGGGGTCGCGCTAGTGACCTCTGGTCCTGGAGCCACCAATACGGTGACGGGCCTCACGGACGCCTATATGGATTCCACTCCCATTGTTGTAATCACCGGACAGGTGCCCACGCACCTTCTTGGAAACGATGCTTTTCAAGAGGCGGACGTTGTCGGCATCACCCGCCCCTGTACAAAATACAACGTTCTGGTCACAAAGGTTGGTGATTTGGCACAGGCCGTTAAAGAAGCCTTTTACATTGCCACCTCCGGGCGTCCCGGGCCGGTATTGATAGACCTCCCCAAGGATGTGGCGCTGGCCAAAACCCGATTTAAGTACCCAGAAAAAGTTTCTCTGCGCAGCTATGCGCCTGCCTTAAAGGGAAATAAGTGGCAGATCAAACAGGCGGCAGAAGCTATCCTGAAGGCCCGTAGACCGGTGATTTATGCAGGAGGTGGGGTGCTCGCGTCAAACGCGCACACCGAGCTTTGCGAGCTGGCGGAACTGACGAATATCCCCTTGACACTAACGGTGATGGGGCTGGGCGCATTTCCCGGCACGCACCGGCTTTTCTTGGGGATGCTGGGAATGCACGGCACTTATTGCGCCAATATGTCCATCCATCATGCTGACCTCATCATCGCGATTGGCGCCCGGTTTGATGATCGCGTGACGGGTCGCGTCGCCGATTTCTCGCGTGCCCACATTATCCATATTGATGTTGATCCTACCTCCATTCACAAAAATATCAAGGCTGATGTCCCCATCGTGGGGGATGCGAGGCTGGTGCTCAACGATTTGATCGAAATCCTACAGGCTCACGGGATAGAAAAGATGGAGTCGCACGCCGACTGGGCCGCTCAGATTGCGCTGTGGAGGGCCGAGCACCCACTTTCCTATACGCAGAATGATAATGAGGTGATCAAACCCCAGTACGTCATTGAAAAAATTAGCGAGATGGCTCCCAAGGAGGCCATCATTACCACGGACGTCGGGCAGCACCAGATGTGGGCTGCGCAGTTTTATAAATTTGATTGCCCCAGAACGTTTATCAACTCAGGGGGGTTGGGGACGATGGGCTATGGGTTGCCGGCGGCCATTGGAGCGCAGAAGGCCTATCCTAACCGTAGGGTCATCTGCATCTCCGGTGACGGAAGTATTGTGATGAACATCCAAGAGATCGCCACTGCCGTGGAACAACGCCTTCCGGTCAAGGTTGCCATCATCAATAACCAGTACCTCGGCATGGTTCGCCAGTGGCAGCAACTCTTCTATAACAAGCGCTATTCGTCATCCTATATGGGTGACGCTATTGACTTTGTGAAACTGGCAGAGGCTTTCGGCGCAGCAGGTCTTCGTGCCACAAAAGTTGTTGAGGTAGAACCGGTGCTCCAAAAGGCAATGGCCATTGATGGACCCGTCATTATTGACTTCAAGGTCAGTCCAACTGAAAACTGCTACCCCATGATCCCGGCCGGCGCCGCCATCAATGAGATGGTCTTTGCCGATCCCGAGACACCGGCCTCTGCCCTCGCCGTAGAGAACGTAGACGGCGTATTGACAGCCTAAAGCGCTTACGTCGCTTTAACCCTCGAGGGTGACTTCTATGCAGCACGTCATCTCCGTTTTAGTTGAGAACAAATCCGGGGTGCTTTCAAGGGTTTCCGGGCTCTTTTCCGGTCGCGGGTTTAACATTGATAGTCTTTCCGTTGCTCCAACGCTCGACCCCAGTGCTTCAATGATGACGATCGTCACGCAAGGCGACGATCGCATTATTGAACAGATCACCAAGCAACTCAATAAACTGGTGGATATTATTAAGGTCGTGGACATTACTGAAAATGAGTATATCGAACGAGAGATGGTGCTCATCAAGGTCAGTGCCAGGCAGGAGGAACGGGCGGAAGTCTTCCGCATTGCGGATATTTTTAGGGCCAGGATTCTTGATTCCTCTTCCACGAGCTATACTATCGAAGCGACCGGAGACGCTAAGAAAATTGGAGCGATTGTAGACCAGTTGCGGCCACTTGGAATTAAAGAGTTTATGCGTACCGGCCGCATTGCCATCGCCCGCAAGTCGGAGAGCGGGGAACCCGCAGAAAAAGTTAAAGTCCCCAGACCCCATAGGAGGTAAGCAATGAAAGCTTATTACGATCAAGACGCAGACACGGTCATACTTCAGGGAAAGCAGGTAGCGATCATTGGATACGGAAGTCAGGGACACGCACACGCGCTCAATTTAGTAGATAGCGGCGTTAGGGTTGTCGTGGGCCTAAGGGAAGGCGCTTCGTGGGAGAAGGCCGCGCGCGCGGGGCTCAAGGTTATGTCTGTCTCTGACGCAACACGCGGGGCCGATGTGGTCATGATCCTTACTCCCGACGAGGCGGCCGGCGCCATTTATGCCGGCGAGATTGCCCCTCACGTAAAACCGGGCGCCTTCCTTGCCTTTGCACATGGGTTTAGCATCCATTTTGGGCAGATCGTACCGGATAAAAACCTGAATGTTTTCATGGTTGCCCCCAAGGGCCCGGGTCACTTGGTCCGATCGGAGTTTACCAAGGGCGGCGGGGTGCCTATGCTTATCGCCATTCATCAGGACCCCTCTAAACAAACTAAGGCGATGGCGCTGGCCTACGCAAAGGCGATAGGGGGTACCCGTGCAGGTGTGTTAGAGACCGATTTTCGGGAAGAGACGGAGACCGATCTGTTCGGTGAACAGACGGTGCTTTGCGGGGGGCTCACTGCCTTAATTACTGCCGGATATGAAACCCTGGTCGAGGCCGGTTATTCTCCGGAGATGGCCTATTTCGAGTGCTTGCATGAAGTGAAACTTATCGTGGACCTGATCTACGAAGGGGGAATTTCAAACATGCGTTATTCCATCTCCAATACGGCGCGATACGGTGATCTTACGCGCGGCCCCCGTATTGTAACCGATGAAACCAAACAAGAGATGAAGCGTGTACTTGCTGAGATTCAGAGTGGCCGGTTTGCGAAAGAATGGGTGCTTGAGAACCAGGCAAAGCGTCCAGTCTTCAACGCGTTGAATAAGAAGGCGGAAGGGCACCCGATTGAGGCCGTCGGAGAACGGCTACGGGCAATGATGCCGTGGCTCAAAAAAGACCTTCTGGTGGATCGTGCAAAGAACTAACACCCTCAACACGGCAGCGGAACCCGCCGTGGCGCTCGCCGTGGCGCCGGAAACGCAATTTCCTATTGCAAAGGGCGGAATGATCTTTATCGCACCGACGGCGGCGCTTGCCTTTATCGGATGCGTCTGGATCGGCCCGGGAACGGGCATCTTTTTTACCGTCATGACACTCTTTCTTGCATGGTTCTTCCGCGACCCGAGACGATCTCCACCACAAGACGATGGGCTTTTACTGTCTCCTGCCGACGGAATGGTCGTGGATATTGCACGAGTGGAAGAAACACGTTTTCTTAAGCAACAAACGATTAAAATCAGTATCTTCCTGAACATATTTGACATTCATGTCAACCGGGTGCCGATGGCCGGAAAAGTGGTTGGCATTGCCTATAACAAGGGGCGTTTCTTTGCGGCCAATGTACCGAAGGCTTCACTAGAAAACGAACAGAACGCACTCATGATTGAAGCACCCTCCGGCAGGCGTGTGGTTTGTGTTCAGATCGCCGGTCTGATCGCCAGACGGATTGTCTGCTGGGTACGCGAGGGGAGTATCCTACACTCCGGTGAACGGTTTGGGTTGATTCGATTTGGTTCACGGGTAGACGTCTTTTTACCAACGACGTCACAGATACGTGTCGCCTGTGGGGAAAGGGTCATAGGGGGAGAAACCATTCTAGGGGTTTTGAAATGAACAGGGAGATGCCGTTACGCAAGCGCCACGCCACGGCCCCTGAATATCGGAGAACAGGGGTCTATGTTATTCCAAACCTGCTAACAACGGGAAACCTGTTCTGCGGTGTCTACGCCATCATTGCCGCGTTTAACAAGTTGTACGTTGTGGCAGCCATGGCCATTCTTGTGGCCCTTCTTTTTGACTCACTGGATGGAAAACTTGCCCGTCTAACCAAGACAACGAGCCGATTTGGAATCGAA
>SBBL01000041.1 GCA_005239745.1 Candidatus Troglogloeales bacterium
CAAGCCCACTTGTGGGGGCCCCACTACACCCCACAAGCTCACTTGTGGGGACCCCCCTTGTACTGTTCGTTCTGAAGTTTCCGATTTTTTACGGTTTCCTGGTTGCCTCTCTCTATGTGCTACCTATTTCGAGCATGGCTTTTGCCGTTGGGTTTGGTATGCCGCTTGGCATCCTATTGCTGCAAATGGCCGGGAACATCTACATGTCACGACAAGGACCTTACCATCACCCACAAGTCCTTGTTTGCCGAAATCACCCTTCAAACCACCCCTTCCCCTCCTTAACTAAGGAGGGGGCTCCTCCCCTCGATAAGGACCGGTCACGAGGGGCGTGTAAATGACAGAGTCTGCGGCAGAAGGGGCAAGCCTAGAGGCGCCCAATATTGTCACGCTGCTCTACCGTGCCTTTCCCGATTCGCCGGTAACTACGTTTTTGCATCATTTTGAGGTTCCGTTTTTCTCCGGTCTTGTCATCGCCATCGTGAGCGTGGTGGCCTATAGGGTCAGCCGTAATGCCCAGAGGGTTCCCACTCGGGGACAAAATGCCCTGGAGGCCATTGTGGAGTATCTAGACAGGTTAGTCACAGGTATCATGGGCCCGCAGGGACGGGCCTATACCCCCTTCATTGGCACATTATTCATCTACATTCTGAGCATGAACCTGATCGGTCTAGTCCCAGGGATGCACTCCCCAACCTCCAGTATCAATACCACCGTCACGCTGGCGTTGCTTGTCTTCATTTACGTTCAGTACACCGGCGTTCGGAAATTGGGGCCGGTTGGATATATCGGCCATCTCGCCGGCAACCCGCGACCTAAAGGGGTGATGGGATACGCCACCGCGTGCGTGTCCGTGCCCTTTAATCTAGTGATCCATGTGATGGGGGAGCTGACCAAACCCATCAGTCTATCCGTTCGTCTTTTTGGAAACATCTTTGGAGAAGATGTGCTGATCGCACAGATGGTGCTCCTAGGGATTGCAGCGCTTGCCTTTTTTAACAGCCCCGTTGGTCTGCCGCTTCAATTGCCTTTCTATCTTTTGGCACTTCTGACGAGCGTCATCCAGGCATTGGTCTTTTCGTTGTTATCGGTGATTTACATTTTTTTGATGCTTCCGCACCACCCTCATCAAGAGGAGAGTCACACATCTGAAGGCGGATAGGCCGCCCTCTCATTAGGAGGAGAAAACATGACGACAGGTACCGCACTCGCGTTTGCCCTTCCCCTTGCCGTTGCCCTTGCGGCAATCGGTTCCGGTCTCGGCCTCGGGAAGGCCGTCAGCGCAGCAATGGAGGCAATGGGGCGACAGCCGGAAGCAGCCCCGCAAATCCAGATGGCGATGGTGATCGGGGCGGCGTTCATCGAAGCGCTCACTATTTATGCGCTCCTAACCGTCTTTATCTTTCAAGGTCGCGTTGCCTAGAACAACCCCCCTGGCCCCCTTTATTAAGGGGGAATTGCCACGGATAATGGTCTGGGTTTCCGTTAGTACGAGGTCCATCAGGACGTCGGTGGCTTTGAGGTTAAACGGCGAGACGATTTGAACGTCGAAGGCTAATGCAACTTTCCACCCGTGGCGGCCGGAGAGCAGACGGTCATAGCAACCGCTGCCGCGTCCGATCCGGTTTCCGTTCGGGTCGAAGGCAACCCCGGGAACAATCCAGAGATCAACCTCATCCGGGTCAATGGTATTGCCGGTTGCCCACTCGGAAAGGGTAAGGGGTGCCCCAAAAGCAAGCTTCCGGGGGCCGTGCCGGTTACCAGGGGGATGGCTTATCGGGATGACGATCCGCTTCCCTGCTGCAAGTCCCTCTGCGATGATGGCGGAGGTGTGCACCTCGGTGAGGGTAGAGACGTATACATGAACGACGGTCGCCCCGGCCCATTGAGGGAATTGGAAGAGCTTCCGCGCAATCTCCGCACTTTTTATGGAACGCTCCGTACAAGACATTTGGGCGCGCCGCTTAAGCGTGTGCATGCGAATGTATTCTTGTGAAGTAAGCTGTTCCATAGGTCACGGGAAAGGATTGACGCAACGTGCTGCCATTCTATAGGATGAGACAGTCGCGCGTGCAGCGGATGGCTTTTCCCTAAAGTTTGTCTTCTCCAAAGGCTTCTATGGATGCTGCCAGTATAGAACGTATTTACTCATCTGTTGCGGGTATCTACGACTGGATTTTTGGTCATTGGTTTTCGGAGCCCCGTTCCAAGGCCCTTGGGCTTTTGGACCTTCAATCCGGCGGGCACGTCCTTGAAGTGGGCGTGGGCACCGGTCTTTCCTTGAAGCACTATCCCCGCCACTATCGTGTTATCGGCATTGACTGTTCCGAGCAAATGCTAGCGCAGGGAAAACGCCGCCTGCGGCGACATGGGCTTCGCCACGTGAGTCTCATGAAGATGGACGCCATGCAGATGACGTTTGAGGATAACATGTTTGATGCCGTTTTTGCCGCCTATGTGATATCCGCCGTTCCGGACCCGCATCAAGTGATGCGTGAGATGATCCGGGTCTGCAAGGTGGGAGGGAAGATTGTTTTGATCAACCATTTTCAAAACGGAAACTTGTTGATCTCCAAATGCGAAAAGGCGGTCTCACCGCTTACAAAGAAAATAGGATTTCAGGCCGATCTAGACCTCAGGGCCTTGCTTGATGGAAAACCGATAACGGTTGAGAAGAAAGAGGATGCAAAACCGTTCAATTACTGGAAGGTAGTGCAGTGCATCAAGCGGGAAACGGTTCCACGGGGATTGCCGAATGGGACACACGAAATAGCAACGGATAGCCTTTGAGTCTCTAGGGAACTACTTATGGATGTGTTGTTTTCAAAACAAGCCCCTGACATGTATCGTGCGATCTGGAGAAAGATGCAACAGGGGGAAGGGGACTCCGGTGATGCCCAAATGATTGCCGATGCGATGCGGCTTCATCCGGAATTTGACCCTTTTTGGACACGGGGGGAGACCTGTTTCCACCCGCAGGAGATTAATGGATATGTGGTCAACCCCTTGGTGCATATTGGCCTGCATGTTGTGGTAGAGAAACAACTGCTTGAGCAGATGCCGGAGGAGGTCGGGCACTGCCTCCAGGCGTTGATTAATAGCGGCCTCTCTCGGCATGATGCCGTCCATCAAATCGCCGGCCTTTGGGGTGATCTGTATTTTCGATCTATCCGGCGTGGAAGTCAGATGAATGAGTGGGAGTATACGGATGGCCTAATTGCCATTACCCCTCACTAATAACGGGCACCTCTAAAAACCTACTGCGCGTCCAAACTGCTGCGTTGCGCGGGGTCCCCAAGAGCAAGCTCTTGGGGTGCTGAGCGGTGCTCGGAATCCTCATATATTCAAAGATATACTCCGGTTCCTGTGCGCAGTAGCGCCTTGCATTTGGGCCGCTCGTGACGGTTTTTAGAGGTGCCCTAACGTGTGTCTACCATCCCATCGCCATTTGAATCATAATAAGCGTGGGCCCGTCCGCATCCATCATTGATCCATCAGTTGCGCAATATGCACAACTTCTATGCGTCTCTCAGACGTTTTAAGACCGTTTCTAAGCTGAATCACACACGCCGGGCAAGAGGTTGCGACCACATCGGCTTTTGCTTCTTCAATCCCTCGACGCTTACGCTCAAAAATTTCCGACGATTGTGCCGGATTTTTAATGCAAAACGTACCGGCGCCCCCTGCACAACGGTCGGCGTCCGGCATCTCAACATATTCAAGTTCAGGGAGTCCGCGTAGAATCCGTCGTGGTGCCTCATGGACGCCCGCCTGCCGCAAATGACACGAACTATGATATGTCACGCGGCGCTTCCCCTTCTTATCTTTCAGTATCTGTGGATGGCCCCCTTCCGCGGCCATCTCTGAAATATGAAAAACCTTCTCGGCAAGTTTCGCGGCGGCCACCTGTGCGTCCGGCAGAACAGTCGCGTAGCTTTTTAGCATCAGCGTGCAGGACGCGCATCCGGTAACGACCCGGTCAAACCCGGAGAGCGCCTCTAGGTTAAATCGTGCGTTATCCCGTACCCGCTGGGCTAGGCCATAGGTCTGGATAGGGACCCCGGAACAGCGTTGTGGGGGTAGGGAAGCGGCTATCCCCTGTTTGTCCAAAAAACTGAGAACGGCATCCCCAACGCCGTCATCGAAATAATTGGCTGCACACCCATGAAAATAGGCGGTCGGGGTTTTTCGGTAGGTAAGATCGGCGTGCCGCTGCCGCAGGGTGCGTCTTGCGAGCTTAGGGAGGATCATATCGGCGGGTATCCTGGCGGTCGGGGCTAGGTGTTTTAACCAGGGGAGCGTTGCATATTCAATCATCTTGCGTCCCAGATAAGTATCCCACAGCGGCTGTGTCCACGCGGCGGCTCTCAAGACCCTCTCAAACAACCCTTGTCGCTCCTGCAAAGCAAAGACGGTTTCGGCCACACGATTAGGATGCGCTTCCCGCTTCTTTAAGATAAGTGCCGATACGTCAATGCCCACGGGGCAGGCCGATGCGCAAGATTTACAATTGATACAGGCTTCAACCACTCGGGACGCCGCGTCATAGGTATAGTCCGATGCCGTCACAATGTGAAACCAGCCACGCGCGCCGGAAGATTCTTCTTGTGTCACGTCGTAGACCGGGCAAACCGCATTGCATTTCCCACAGGTGGCGCACAACTTGGAGAGACGCGCAAAATCAATGTTTTCCGTAAACGGAGTGGTCGATATCTTCACGCCCGGGTTCAACAGACCCTCCGGGTCAAACAGTGCCTTGACTTCTTTGAAAAGGGTATACACCTCCGGTCCATAGAGATAGGGAAGAAACTCCGCGCGCACCCGGCCGTCACCATGCTCCCCACAGAGCGAGCCTCCAAATTGATCAATCACCGCCGTGTGGATTTCGTCGGCCAGATCCCGCATTTTTGCGAAATCTTCCGAATCGTGCAGATTAAGCAGGGGATTAATGTGGGCGTTCCCATCCCCCACGTGACCGTAAATCGCAACCGTTACGCCCCGAGACCGAAATGTCGCGTCTAAGTAGGGAATGAGTTCGGCAATGCGTTCAGAAGGCACCACCACATCATCTACAAAATGGATGGGTTTTTTGTGAACGTCGTAGCGGTAGAGGGCGGGGAAGATTGCCCTGCGTATCTTCCAAAACGCCGCCTGCTGCACCGGATCAAACGCGACAACCACCGGAGTGCTTAATGAAAAACGCGATACCCCTGCCACGGCCGCTTCCATTTTCAACTGAGGGGCGTCGTCAAACTCAACCAAAAGCATGGCCGCTGCATCGTTCGGGATGTCGAAGGGCCCACGGCCGATCAGGTTCAACGTCCCCGCATCCATCATCTCAAGCGCACTGGGCGCATAATCACGCAGGCTACGAACGACCGCACCGATATCCGATAACTGCCTCAAGTAGATCAAACAAGCGGCGGTTTGGTGGGGACGCGGGGTCAAGCTCAGTTCCGCTTCACCTATAAGACCGAGTGTGCCTTCGCTTCCAATAAAAAGCTGATGTAGGGGAAACTTCCCATTGACCAACCCCTCCGCCAAGGCAAAGAGATTGTACCCGCTGGAGTTTTTGGCCACATGTCGCTTCTTCTCAAGAAGGAGGGTTTGATTACGCCGAATCAGCCGAACTAGCGCTTCCACGGAAGGGTGCTCACGCAACATCTGATGAAAAGAGGCGTCATCCAGGTCGTACGTTTTTGCCGTTATCCACCGGCCACTTGTAAGCAGCACTTCCATACCGTGCACGTTGTCTTTGGTGGTGCCATATTTTAGTGTATGGGGGCCGGCAGCGTTGTTCCCTAACATCCCTCCGAGTTTGCAAATATCCCCGCTGGAAGGATCCGGGGCAAACATCCACCCCTGCTTTGCGAGGTGCCGATTCAGCTCGGCGTAGATCATGCCGGGCTGAACACGCGCCCTGCGCTCAGTGCTGTTGATGTCTATAACTCTATTTAGGCGAGAAAAGTCCACCACGATGCCTTCCCCTATCGCGTTGCCGGAAACATTGGTGCCGCCGCCGCGGGCGGTGAGGGATAGGCGATGCGCTTTTGCGTAACTAAGTACGGCTTCCATATCGGAAGCCGATTCAACAAGAACAACGGCCAAAGGCATAAACGCATAGATACCCGCATCAATGGAATAGGCGATACGGGCGGGTTTGTCCGTGAGGACTTTGTGCCGTCCTAAAGATGCAATGAGGTCTGTCGGATCGAAAGGCATGGGCAGATCGTAGCAGGACATGTGCGATATAACAAGGCAGATAAGGGCCCTAACATCAAACAGCGTACGGATAGGTTCCAAGATTACCTTGGGACAAAAACGGAGGAATCAGGAGAGAAGGAAATAACGAGGAAATAAATGTAGACCCCCAGTATGATCAACACCAGGATCGTGAGTCCATATTTTACGGTATCCTTCATGGCTTTTGCATGACACACGCATCCGTCAAAATCGTGACGTCGTTGTTGAGCACATTCAGAAACCCTGCGCCGATCCGCCGGACTTCAACCTGTCCGCCCGCATCCGTTAGGGTAAGCGCGCCTGCCACCAGAATACTCATCAGCGGGGCGTGACGCGCCCACACACCCAAACATCCGTCGGATGCAGGCGCGACAACCGAGGTCACGTCTCCACTGAAACTTACCTCCGTAGGGGTAACGATCGTACAATGGAACGTCTGTGTCGGCATATTTACGTCTTAAGTCGCTCGGCCTTCTCCTGCGCCTCTTCAATGGTCCCTACCATATAGAAAGCCTGTTCTGGAAGGGCATCCAATTCGCCACTTAGAATCGTCTGAAAGCCTCTGATGGCATCAGAGCGTTTTACATAGCGTCCCGGGGCACCGGTAAAGGCCTCCGCTACGAAAAAAGGCTGCGACAGAAATTTCTGGAGTCGCCTTGCCCGATGCACCGTCAGGCGATCCTCTTCCGACAGCTCGTCAATCCCTAAAATAGCGATGATATCCTGCAACTCTTTGTATCGCTGAAGGGTGCGCTGAACCGCCTGTGCCACTTGGTAATGTTCCTCCCCCAAAACATACGGGTCCATCAGACGGGAAGTTGAATCCAGCGGATCCACCGCTGGATAAATACCCAACTCCGCAATTTGGCGGGACAGCACAGTCGTTGCATCCAGGTGAGTAAAGGTCGTCGCCGGGGCAGGATCGGTAAGGTCATCGGCCGGAACGTAGATGGCTTGAACGGATGTGATGGACCCCTTTTTCGTGGAGGTAATACGCTCCTGCAGTTCCCCCATCTCCGTTGCCAGACTCGGCTGATAGCCGACCGCGGAGGGCATACGCCCGAGTAGGGCAGAGACTTCCGCCCCTGCCTGTACAAATCGAAAGACGTTATCCACAAAGAGCAAGACGTCCTGCCCTTTCTGGCTGGCAAAGAACTCTGCCATAGTCAAGGCGGACAGCCCTACCCGCAGACGCGCGCCCGGAGGCTCATTCATCTGACCAAAAACGCAAACGGCTTTATCAAGAACCCCTGACTGCCGCATCTCCTCGTAAAGATCGTTGCCTTCTCGTGTCCGCTCCCCCACACCGGAGAAAACGGAATAACCGCCATGCTCGGTGGCAATGTTATGGATCAGTTCCATGATAATGACTGTCTTCCCCACCCCTGCACCACCGAACAGTCCGACCTTCCCCCCCTTTGCGTAAGGGGCTAAGACATCCACGACCTTAATGCCGGTCTCTAAAATAGAAGTGACCGGCACCTGTTCCTGGAAGGATGGGCTGGTACGGTGAATGGGCCACCGCTGATCGGGGTTCGGAACCTCTCCCCTACCATCAATCGTTTCTCCCAGTACGTTGAAAAGCCTCCCTAATAGTTGTTCCCCAACCGGAACGGAGATAGGCCCTCCCATGTCTGAAGCTTGCATCCCACGCACCAAACCGTCTGTGGTTCGCATGCCGATGCACCGCACCACGCCATTGCCGATATGTTGTGCAACCTCCACAATAAGGGGCAATTCCCGGCCCGGATCGCTTACTTGAATGGCGTTATATACCGGTGGAAGCGCCTCCTCGGGAAATTGAATATCCACGGTTGGCCCGATAACCTGCACCACTTTGCCTATCGCCATCTCATCTCCTCATCATCATCCACGTTTCAGGGCACCTCTAAAAACCTACTGCGCGACCGGGTTGCTGCGAGCTGCTGTGCTTAAGAATCCTCGGCGTGCGATGGTACCCCTTTGCAGGTGGCCTGTCAACGGGCGGGCGATGCTGGATATTGGGAAGGGGATACTCTAGGTGGCCCCTTGCGACGTGTCCCTATAAACGATTACAATGAAGGCCATGTATAAGAGTCGCTTGCGCCTTCTTGCGATTTTGTTGTTTGCCCTCGCCTTTCAGCCGGTAGCGCTGGCTGTGTCGGAGGGGGCTTTGTCTACAAAAATAGCGCAAGCCACCCACGAAGCCATTCCCTTTACGTTGTCTGACCGAGACCGACTGGTTCGATTGGAAGAAGGCCAAAAATCGCTCCAGCGTCAGATGGATGACCTAAAGGTGACTACCCAACGCCAGACGGATGACATCAAGGCTAGCACCCAGCGTCAGATGGAGGGTCTGGAGCTGCGTATTGATGATATTCGGAACCTGATCTATGTTATCTTGGCGGGGATGTTTACGTTGGTGGGTTTTATTCTCTGGGATCGCCGAACCATGGTTGTGCCGATTGCCAAGAAGAATCTGGAACTTGAGGCACGAGAGGAGCGGATGGAACTGGCATTGAAGGCGTACGCCGAGGTGGAGCCGCGCATGGCGGAGGTGCTGCGGAAACGGGGATTGATGTAGCAGCTCTCACACCCCTTACGGCGCCCCTACCATCTCCTCGTGTGATCGCATAAACAAGAGGTGTTTGCCAAAATTACCCTTCAAACCACCCCCCAAGCCACTGTATACACCCGCACGCAGGCGAGGGAGTAACGTAGAAGCGGCGTCCCCGCCGCTTTTCTCTTTCACAGGGGCTTCGATATCCTTGCCCTCTCCCGTCAAGGCAAACGTCACGCCATCGGGGGTGAAGTAGGCCGTCGTCCCCTGGCCTTTCAGATAGTAAGAAACGTCTGGGTGGTCAATCTGTCCCCGGTTCTCGATAAAGTAAAGCGGGACTTGGCTGAGGACGGCCTCCACCTTCTTGGTATCGGTTGCTACCGTGGCGGACGGCGGGTGGGAAGCCACCTCTTTCACGACGGCCTGTAAGGGGGATACAAAAAGCATCAGGGCAACAACGGTAACCAGGGGGTGTAGCGTTTCACCTTCATCGGTTGACCTCCTGTTATATCTAATCCTTTAGGGCACCTCTAAAAACCGTCACGAGCGTGACCCTAACAAAAAATGCTCTCCCTATCAACACCACCATTTTTATATCTTCCGCGTCATTGACAGGCCGCCCACAAAAAGGTAGCATCGTATCCATGGGCACCTCTAAAAACCTGCCACCAAAGCAGGCCAGGCGCCACTGCGCAGGAGACGCGGTGAACAACCCCCTCTTAACAACCCACCTCCCCTCCTTTTTTAAGGGGGAATTGTTATCGTCCTCTTTGCTCGGGGGAATGGGTGCTGATTCCGAGCGGCGTCGTCATACCCACACGTGGCGGGGCCCCCGAAAACAAGTTTTTGGGGTGCAAAGGCGGGGCCCCCAAGAACAAGTTTTTGGGGTGCAAAGGCGGGGCCCCCAAGAACAAGTTTTTGGGGTGCAACCTGGGTGGGGGGTCCTCCTTA
>SBBL01000004.1 GCA_005239745.1 Candidatus Troglogloeales bacterium
AGCATCCGGTCGGTAATCATAAAACCGCCCACCACGTTAATGGTTGAGCAAGTCACTGCGATAAATCCGAGGTACGTACTTAATGGGCTATAATCGGCCCCTGCAATGACTAGAGACCCAACCAATGATATCCCGGAAATCGCGTTGGTTCCGGACATCAAAGGGGTGTGAAGAAGCGGGGGAACACTAGAGATGACTTCAAAACCGACAAACGCCGCTAGCATAAACACATAAATGCCGATTTCAAGCTCATGAGGCATCCTATTCCTCCTTTAGGGCAAACAACAGAGTGAAAGAGTGGATACGCACTCTTCCCATTTTGTTCGCTCGGAAGGTGGTTCGTCAATAGGGGGGCTACCTTTGCAGGCAGATTGGCTCTTTAATCGTACGATATGTCATGGGCACCTCTAAAAACCGTCACGAGGCGGCTTGAAGTGCAAGGCGCACGGAGCGGAGGAACCGCAATGTACGCAGTGTACATGAGGACTCCGAGCACAGCAGCTCACAGCAATTGGGCCGCGCAGTAGGTTTTTAGAGGTGCCCTTATAACGCCGGAGGAGGCGGCATCTGTGAGGCTAACTGAGTGCCAGCATTTTTTCAATTGCTCCCTTTGCCCGCTTGGCAATACTCGGCTCTACGACGATAGGAAACTGCATATCCTCCAGCGACCACAGGAGCTTTTCTAACGTATTGACCTTCATATGCGCACAGTCACACCAACGACAAGCGGGGATAAACGTTTTATCGGGGTTTTCTTTTCGAAGGCGGTTCAAGATGCCCGTTTCCGTGGCAATAATAACCTCCAGTTTGTCGGTTTTACGTGATTCTGCGCAGATACCGCTGGTGGATAAGACATGGTCGGCGCTCTCGCTTGTGGCCCCGGCGCACTCCGGGTGCGCAAGCACCAGTGCGGCCGGATGCGCGGCCTTAACCTCCTCAAGCTCCGATGCCATAATCCTCAGATGGGTCGGGCAGTAACCATTGTAGAGGATCATCTTTCGGCCGGTTTGCTTCATGACATGTTCCCCAAGATATTGATCGGGGATGAAGATAATTTCCTTGTCGGTGGGAATGGTTTGAACGATACGCGCCGCGTTCGACGACGTGCAACAAATATCCGACTCGGCCTTGACGGCTGCACTGGTATTGACGTAACAAACAACGACGGCACCCGGGTGCGCTTGCCTCATGGCACGGACATCGGCGTCCGTGATCATTTCAGACATACCGCATCCGGCGCTTAGATCGGGGAGTAAAACGGTCTGATCGGGGCATAGAATAGCAGCCGTTTCTGCCATAAAGTGGACGCCACAGAAGACGATCACGCTCGCATCCGTTGCGGCCGCCTTTTGCGACAGCTCTAAGGAATCGCCCAAAAAATCAGCGACGTCTTGTATCTCTCCGACTTGATAATTATGGGAAAGAACGATGGCATTGCGCTCCCGCTTCAGTTGCAAGATGCGCTCAATAACCCGCGCCTCGGATGTCATTACCGGCATGGCAAAAACCTACCCGGGGTTTATTTTGCCTTGCTGTACCCGGGTAAATGGTAACTCCCTTCCAGCACGGATTGCAAGCGTGCGATGTGCGGTGTTGTTTGGAGAGGGTTAGCCGCCCAGGGCCTCCCCTGCGGTCACAATTTCAATCATCTCGCGTGTGATCGCGGCTTGTCTGACCTTGTTGCGCACAAGGGTAAGCCCACTGATCATCTTCTTTGCGTTATCGGTGGCGGACTTCATGGCAATCATCCGTGCCGAATTCTCGGAGGCGGCCGCCTCCAGTAACAAGATATATATCCGCGATGCAATGTATTGCGGCAGGAACCGATCCAGCAACATTTGCCGGTCAGGCTCGATGATGGTTTGGACTGTCCCCTCCCCACCGGAAGGCAGTGGCAACACCTGTACACAAGTGGGTCTCAAAGAAAGGGCAGAAATATAGCGCGTGTATAGTAAATATATCCTCCCAATCTTCCCTGAAAGATAGGAACTTGTTAGGTCGCGCGTTGCCTCCGATATGCGATCAAAGTCAGGCTTTCCCGCCATCTCCGGATACTCTAGCAAAATGGGCCATGGCCTACGCCTGAAATGGTTAGCCCCTTTCTTCCCGATCATCACCAAAGAAACGGCTTCGTGATTGTGGAGGAACTCCTCCGCCTGCGCGATAAGATTGGTATTATACGATCCGCACAACCCGCGATCCGAAGTGACGACAACTAAAGCGACCTCCTTTGCCGACGGCTCCGTACAAAAGGGGTGTGAGAGGGGGTCTGACTTCAGAAGGTGGAGAAACATCCCCTCCATCTTCTGAGCATAGGGCTTTGCCTGTCTGAGCTTTTCCTGTGTCTTCATCAGACGAGACGCCGAGACCATCTGCATGGTCTTGGTAATCTGCCTCGTCTTCTGCGCCCCGCGAATCTTCTGGCGGACGGCACGTAGCGTCAGGACCGGCATCTTATACCTTGTTCTGCAAAAATATGGGCTTAAATGCGGTGATCGCTTCGTCCATCCGTTTTGTCAGATCATCGGTCAATGCCTTTTTCTTCTGAATTTCTGCCACAAGGTCCGGATGACGCTCCTCCATCATTACAAGGAAGGCCGCTTCAAAACGCCTAACGGCGGACACCGGAATGTCATCGAGATACCCATTGACGCCAGCGTAGATCGCCATCACCTGACGCGCAAGGGATACGGGCTGATATTGATCCTGTTTCAGAAGCGCGACCATCCGCTCCCCACGCCGAAGTTGTGCCTGCGTGGTCTTGTCCAGGTCAGACCCAAACTGCGCAAAGGCAGCCAACTCCCGATATTGGGCGAGATCAAGCCGTAGCTTGCCGGCAACTTTTTTCATGGCCTTGGTTTGTGCGTTGCCACCGACACGGGAGACGGATAGTCCAACATTAACCGCCGGGCGGACACCGGAATAAAAGAGGTCCGATTCTAAATAGATTTGTCCATCCGTAATGGAGATGACATTGGTTGGAATATAGGCGGAAACATCCCCGGCCTGAGTCTCGATAATAGGCAACGCGGTTAACGAACCGGCCCCCAAGCTGTCATCCAGTTTGGCGGCCCGTTCCAGTAGACGAGAGTGCAGATAGAACACGTCCCCGGGATAAGCTTCGCGACCCGGCGGGCGCCTCAGCAGCAGGGATAACTGCCGATAAGCCTGTGCATGTTTTGAAAGATCGTCGTAAACCACCAACGCGTGTTGGCCACTGTGGAGAAACGCTTCTCCAATCGCACACCCGGCATAGGGGGCAATATATTGCATGGAAGCGGCTTGGTTGGCCGTGGCGGAAACAATCGTCGTATAGGTCATGGCGCCATGTTTTTCCAATAGCTCGGCAATGGCGGCAACATTGGAGGACTTTCCCCCAATGGCTACGTAGATGCAGAAAACGCCGCTGCCTTTTTGATTGATAATGGTATCCAGCGCAATAGCCGTCTTCCCGGTTTGCCGGTCCCCGATAATTAACTCCCGCTGCCCACGCCCGATGGGGATCATGGCATCAATCGCCTTGATGCCGGTCTGTATGGGTTCGTGCACCGACTGTCGCTGCATAACACCCGGGGCCACAACTTCGAGGAAACCGTACGTATCGGTCACGATGGGGCCTTTCCCATCCAGTGGGGTTCCTAAGGCGTCCACCACCCGACCGACTAAGGCGTTCCCAACCGGCACGCGCGCAATATTGCCTGTCCGTCTGACAAGATCTCCCTCTTTAATTTTATCTCCACCTGCAAAGAGGATGACACCCACGCTATCTTCTTCCAGGTTTAACACCATACCGGTTACCCCATTGGGGAGAGAGACTAGCTCCCCGGCCATCACATCATCCAGCCCATAAACGCGCGCAATCCCATCGCCCACCTGCAAGACGTTTCCAACGGCTTCAAGCTGAATGCTGTGCTCATACCGCTCAAGCTCGGAACGTACAACCGCGGTCAATTCATCAATTTTCAAGGCCATAACGTCTCCTTAAGCGTTACAACAACAGTGCCCCACAACCAGCCCCGCACTATAAACATCCTAAGAAAAGGGTGTCAAGGATACCCGTTGCCTACCTAGGGTCGAAATCGAGACTTCTTTTCATCTTTCGTCCGCTTTATCTACGGGGCCCTTCCCCATATCATGCGTGAGATTCTCAAGGGAGACAGGGACGAGGCACGCCAACGGTTGCGCTCCTACTACACCCGACGCGGAGGGACGACGACAAAGTCAGCGACGGGAGCCAGCCGCCAATGACATTCGTATACCCCTCCGAACGAAACGGCTGGCTCCCGTCGCTAGACCGATTGGTTAGGTGCAGATCGATTCTTAGTCTGCCGCGACTGCGATGCCTCCAACGACAACGGAAGCGACCGCAACACCGCATGTGGGTACGGCAGCTGTCACATTGTTGACTCCAATGACGAATCCTACGAATTTTCGCCAGAATTCAGGGGATAGGTGCTCCCATTCTTCTCCACCAACCTCTGTTCCAAAACTCGCAACTGCTGGATCCACCAAGGATTCAAGAGAAAAGCATGGTTTGCACATTTGCTTAATGAATTTGGTCATGTTGCGATCGACAAAATCCCAGAACGGTGCGATTTTCTCAAAGAGAATCCCCATTTCATGGATTAACATTGTCTCAAAGGCCAGCGCAGGCGCATTCTCAGCAAACGAAAACGTTTCAAGGATAGGGGCAACACTCGCTATGGCGGCGGTTATTCCAGATGGGTCTAGATACCTCATAGCGCCGCGGGCCACGCATCCGTAAGCTTCCTTAAGGGCTTGAAATTGAGCAGGATTCTTATGCGCCTGGATCGTCAGTTCTTTGAAAAGAAGTATCATCGCCTGAGCATAAGCCTTACATCACTGATGGTCTGCTCGAGCCAATATTGGGCAAACCTCACCAATTGCGTTAACCGTCCTACTGAACTTGATGATCTCCATTTTGGTTGTAATCATTGTCTTCTCCCTAATTAGATTTGAGTTGTTAGTGCTTGTTTGTGAAAAGAGCTCAACGCGTCGGTAAGCGTAGCGAGTCCGCTGGAATGCATTGAATAGGACGGTACGAGGGCACCGATTCGGAGCTATAACCAATAGGTGTGTAAAAAGTTTAAGGAGGTGGCGTATACTTTCAGGTGAGCAAACCATCGAGCCCCGGAATCCGGGAGATAAGGACACGCCACCATGGGAGAGCGGAACATAAGTGCGACTGAAGTTGCAAGGAGAGATTATGAGGGATTGGAGACTCTGGTTCGAGACAAGATGCAGG
>SBBL01000005.1 GCA_005239745.1 Candidatus Troglogloeales bacterium
AGGGGATTCCTCCCCTTGATGGGGGGAGGTTAGGTGGGGTTGAGGAAAAAGCACCCGCAAGCGACTTCAATAAAACGCTCTCGCTGACTTTTGGGTAATAGTAAGCATTTGTGGGCACTTCAAAACCTAACTGCACGCCCAGACTGCTGCCCACCCCAAAACATTGTTTTGGGGACCCCGGTGCGTTACACAGGTTCCAAAAGAGCCTGCTCTTGGGACCATGCGCGGTGCTTAAGAGTCCTCATGTACTTCGGTGTACACGGCGGCTCCTGTGCGCGCCGTGTGCCTTTCATTCCGGTCGCTCGTGACGGTTTTTAGAGGTGCCCTTATCTTACTTTCTCCGGTAAAAGGGGGGCTGCACGATGGTGGAAGGGATGGCCTTTCCGCGAATGTCAATAAAGATGTCGCTTCCCACGTCTGCGTATTTCGCGTCTACGTAGCCCAGACCAATACCCTGCTTTAGCATCAGGGAAAGGTTCCCAGAGGTGACCCTGCCAATCTCCTTCTCCCCTGAATAGATCGTATGCCCTTCACGCGGCACCCCCCCGGAGAGCAACTTAAAACCGATGATCTTTTTAACGGGTCCGGAAGCTGCCTCTGTAATCAGGGCCTCCTTTCCAATAAAGGACTTCTTCATGTCTACAAAACGCATTAAGTCCGCCTGAATAGGCGTCGTTTGCTCGTTAATATCGTGGCCATAAAGGAGATAGCCTTTCTCCAGGCGTAGGGTGTCACGTGCGCCTAGACCAACGGGCTTAATGCCAGCCGACTCTCCGGCTAAGAGTAGCGCCTTCCAAATTTTATCGGCGGCCGAGGCTGGGACGACCAATTCGTATCCATGCTCGCCCGTGTAGCCGGTGCGGCAGACGTATGATCTAACCCCGGGCGCCGGTAGCCACTCGGTTTCCGCAAAATGCCTTAAGGGAATTTCATTTTTTGAAAACGGGATGATTTGCGCCAAGACTTCTTGTGATCTTGGGCCTTGCAACGCAAGCAACGCCGTATCGTCACTAACATCCGTTAGAACGGCTCCGTCCTCTGGCATGTGGTGCAGCATCCAGTCAAAGTCTTTTTGGCGGTTAGCCGCGTTGACAATGATGAAAAACCGTTCTTTGCTGCGCTTATAGATATAAATATCGTCCAAAATGCCGCCCGCTTCGTTCAGCAACATAGAATAGTGCGCGGACCATCTGGGTAGTTTTCCGACAGGACCAGGGGTCAGACGATCAAGCACCGCTTCCGCCGCCTTGCCAGACAATTCAAACCTTCCCATGTGGCTGATGTCGAAAAGGCCCACCGCCGATCGAACGGTCTTGTGCTCATCGGTTACACCGGAGTAATGTAGCGGCATCTCCCACCCGGAAAATGAAACTATTACGGCATTTAAGCCGGTATGTACGGCATGCAAGGGTGTTTTTTTCATTAGGCTTCGTGTCCCAAATAGGCCGATTGGACATCCGTATTGTTCATTAAATTCGCCGGGGTATCAGATAACACAATACGGCCATTTTCCATGACGTACCCCCAGTGCGCAAGCGCAAGCGCCGCGTAGGCGTTCTGTTCAACCAAAAGAATGGTCACGCCTTGCCGATTGATTTCCCCTATTATCCTAAAAATCTGCTCAACCATCAAGGGGGCAAGCCCCAACGAGGGTTCGTCCAGCAAAAGTAGTTTTGGAGAAGACATGAGGGCTCGACCAATCGCCAACATCTGCTGCTCGCCCCCGCTGAGCGTTCCCGCCTGTTGAAACCGCCTCTGTGCCAAACGAGGGAAGAGGCTGAAAACCTCGTCCGGTTTCCCCCGACGGGGGTGAAGATATGCCCCCATCTCCAGATTTTCCAAAACGGTAAGCTTTGGAAAGATTCGGCGTCCTTCCGGAACGTGACAAACCCCTGCAGCCACAACGCGGTGGGGAGGCATACCGATCAGTTGTTCCCCGTCTAAAAGAATCTCCCCTGATTGACTCGCGATAATGCCTGAGATCGCCATCAGGGTTGTTGTTTTGCCGGCTCCATTGGCTCCAATCAAGGTGGCAATGGAGCCGGCTTTGACGGTCAGCGAAACCTTCTTTAGAACGGTCGCAGCTCCGTAGGCGGTTTGTATATCTATGACGGAGAGCATGCGTCAAGCGGGTGGCGGATTTTTTTAGGTCGTCCCAAATAGGCATCAATGACGGCGGGGTTTGACCTTACGGCCTCACAGTTCCCTTCGGCAATTTTCACCCCATGGTCTAAGACAAAGAGGTGGTCGCAGACACCCATTACCATTTTCATATTGTGCTCGATCAAAAACGGGGTAATACCCTCATTTTTTACCTTTTGGATAAGTTCCATCAGCGTTTCTGTCTCACGGGGATTCATGCCGGCAGCCGGCTCATCTAGGAGCAAGAGTTTTGGCTGTGTCCCAAGGGCCCTGGCAATCTCCAAGCGTTTTTGATCACCGTATGAAAGGTGCTTGGCAAGACGCCCGGTGTTTCCAGATAGGCCGACAAACTTAAGCAGATCCATGGCCCGGTCCCGAAACTGCCGTTCCTTCTGTAAGAACGCGCGTCCCTGCCACATGGCGCCCAAAAAGGCACCCATCAGGGATGAGGCAGACCGTCCGATGATCACATTCTCAAGAACCGTCATTTCAGAAAAAAGACGGATATTTTGAAAGGTTCTCGCAATGCCGAGACGGGCTACTTCATGGGGCTTAAGCCCCGTAATCGCATGGCCGTTGAAAGAAACGGTCCCGGAAGAAGGTGCCATCACCCCCGCCACACAGTTGAAGAAGGTGGTCTTTCCGGCGCCATTTGGTCCAATGAGCCCTGTAATTTCACCAAAACGGGCGGAAAGGGTAACATCTTCCAATGCCTTCAAACCTAAAAATGCTTTTGTTAACCCCACAACCTCCAAAATAGCTTCCGCCACGCTAAAGTTCCGACCCTTCAACCCACCCCTGGCTCCGCGGTTGGCGTCCCGACTTTCAAGGGGGAAAAACGCGCCGATTCGCCCAGCATCTCTTCTATGCGGATCAACCGGTTGTACTTAGCCGTTCTGTCTGTCCTGGAGAGCGAGCCGGTCTTAATCTGTCCGCACCCAGACCCAACGGCGAGATCCGCAATCGTTGTATCTTCCGTCTCACCGGAACGATGCGAAACAATGGTGCCATAGCCAACGGACTTTGCCTGCCTAATCGCCTGAAGCGTCTCCGTCAGGGTGCCAATCTGATTGGGCTTGATGAGGATGGCATTGGCCACGCCATCTGAAATCCCCCTCTCTAAGATACGACTATCCGTAACGAACAGGTCATCTCCCACAAGCTGTACGTTAGACCCAAGTGTGGCCGTAAGCCGCTTCCACCCGTCCCAGTCGTCTTCGAAAAGGGCATCTTCAATAGACACAATCGGGTACTGTGTCACGAGATCACGATAGAGGGAGATCATGGCGTCGCTGGTATAAGACTTCCCCGTAGATTTTAAGTGATATTGGCCATTTTCAAAAAACTCGGAGGCCGCCGCATCCAGCGCCAACGATACGTCTTTGGAAGGCATAAACCCTGCCGATGCAATCGCCTGTAAAATCATCTCTAGTGCCTCCTCGTGTGACCGCAAGGCTGGGGCGAACCCCCCTTCATCGCCAACCGCAATGGAGTGGCTGTTCTTCTTTAACACAGACTTAAGGTGATGAAAAACAGAAACCCCTATGTGCAATGCCTCTGAAAACGAAGTGGCCCCCGTGGGGATAATCATAAACTCTTGAAAGTCGAGTCCGTTATTCGCGTGCGCCCCGCCATTGATGATGTTCATCATGGGCATGGGTTGTACCGCTTGAGACGAACACAGGTGGCTAATGTGGCGCCAAAGTGGCACGCGCTGTGACGCTGCCGCCGCGTGGGCCACTGCGAGCGACACCCCTAAGATGGCATTGGCGCCTAACGCCTGTTTATTGGACGTGCCATCCAGTTCAATCAGTTGCTGATCTAATGCCCCCTGATCGGTCGCCCGCTGCCCAATCATCTTTGGGGCGATCTTTGTGTGGATGTTCCCGATAGCTTTTAGGACACCTTTGCCTTCGTATCGCGTGGGGTCGCCGTCGCGCAGCTCGAGCGCCTCTCGCGATCCTGTGGAGGCTCCGGAGGGGACCGCCGCCCGCCCCATGGCACCATCTGTCAGGGTCACATCCACCTCCAGCGTCGGATATCCCCTGGAGTCTAGTATCTCACGCGCACAGATGGCAGTGATCGTTTCACTTGGTTGGTTAGGCATTTAGTCTATCATGTTGGAGACGTTCTTTTAATCTGTCCCGTAAAAGCTCATTGACCTGGGTAGGATGGGCCCGCCCGCCTTAGATTGTCATGATAGTACTGCGTCGTTTAGGTATTTTTTCTAAACCCCACCTAATCTCCCCTTATCAAGGGGAGGAATCCCCTCCTTGGATTAAGGAGGGAAAGGGGTGGTTTGAAATAACGTAAAGGGCACCTCTAAAAACCTGCTGCGCAACCCGACTGCGGCGTTGCGCGGTGCTTAAGAATTCTCATATATTCAAAGATACACTCCGGTTCCTGCGCGCGGCAGCCCTTGCATTCGGGCCGCTCGCGACGGTTTTTAGAGGTGCCCTAAATACTATTCTGCACTTAATTAGTAAGTTTGTTTGCCCTCATTACACCCGTTTGAGAAAAGCTTTAATGTCGACATCAGCATCTTGCAATGCGCCCTTCAAGGTGTATCGGTCAATTTCACCGTGGAAAGGGAAGACGATTTCTCTCCCGTCCGGATGTTCCATCTTGACGTGGCTTCCCCGCCGATGAATCTCGACAAAACCAAGGCGCTCCAGTGCTGCGAGCACCTGTTGCCCAGACAGTAATGGCAGTTTCACACTGAGATTTCCACAACTTCATGGACGCCATCTGGAGCCACCTCTTGAGGTTGAGGCTCAAGATACAGGCTAATCGCCTCCTGGATGTTAACCAAGACCTCTTTTCTCGTTTTTCCTTGAGACCAGCAACTTTTTAGAGAAGGACAACGCGCCACGAAATAGCCATCCTCTCCTTGGGTAATTACCACCTTAACAAGCACTTCTCCCCTTCGCTATAAACATCGGCCCCAAGATATTAGATCGTGGCTGGGCTGTCAATAGACTAGACGATTAAGGGACGTTCTTTTAATCTGTCCCGTAAAAGCTCATTGACCTGGGTAGGATGGGCCCGCCCGCCGGTTTGCTTCATCACTTCTCCCACAAAAAATCCCATGAGTTTTGTCTTTCCAGACCGGTACGCCAAGACTTCCTTGGGGGCTGCGGCTATTACCGCATCAACCACCTCGGACAACTCAGACCGATCGGACACTTGAGAGAGCCCTTCACGTTCGACAATCGCTGCAGGATCCGCGCCCGTTTTATACATCTGTTCAAAAATCGTCTTAGCGATTTTCCCGCTGATCTGCCCCGAATCAATCATGGCAACCAACGCCGCAAGTTGCCCGGGTGCGATTGCCGCTTGGTCAATCTCCTTGCCCTCACTGTTTAACATGCCTAAAAAATCACCCATGATCCAATTGCCGATCTCTTTCGGACGGGCAAACGCGGCCACCGCTTCCTCATAAAATCGCGCAAGCGCTGGCGTACCGGTGAGCACCCCCGCGTCGTAGCTGGGGATTTGGTAGGTCGCAATAAACCGCGCCCGTTTCGCATCCGGAAGCTCCGGTAGCGTCTCGCGGATGCTTGCAATCCATGCCTCATCAATGTGAAGCGGCATGAGGTCGGGCTCCGGGAAATAGCGATAGTCATGGGCCTCTTCTTTGCTTCGCATGGAAGAGGTGACGCCGCGCTGAACGCTAAAAAGCCGGGTCTCCTGAACCACCCGTCCACCTTCTTCTAAAATAGCCGTCTGCCGTTTGATTTCATATTCCAGCGCTTTTTGGATGAATCGGAATGAATTGAGGTTTTTGATTTCCGCGCGTGCGCCTAGGGCGGTCGTTCCCCGTGGTCGGATGGACACATTGGCATCACAGCGAAAGTTGCCTTTTTCCATGTCCGCGTCAGAAACGCCGGTATAGAGTAATATCTCACGCAGGGCTTTTAGATAAGCAACGGCTTCCTGCGCGTTACTCATATCTGGTGCGCTCACGATTTCAAGTAACGGAATACCGGCACGATTGAGGTCCACATAACTCCCATCGGGGGCACCATCGTGTAAGTTTTTCCCCGCGTCCTCCTCCATGTGGATACGGACAATACCCACGGTTTTACTTTCACCATTGCAAACAATTTCAATCTGTCCCCCTGTCGCAGGTGGATATTCGTACATCGAAATCTGATACCCTTTGGGGAGGTCTGGGTAGAAATAATTTTTTCTTGCAAAGCGTGCGAAGGGGGCGATCTGGCAGCGCGTAGCCAGCCCCAGTTTAATGCAGGCATCCACCACCTTTTTGTTAAGCACCGGAAGCGTGCCCGGCAGTCCCAGACAGACGGGGCACGTCTGGCTATTGGGCGGCGCGCCAAAGCGGGTACTGCACCCACAGAAGATCTTGGACTGCGTCAAGACCTGCGCGTGCACCTCTAGGCCAATAACGGTTTCGTACGGCATGAGAATCTTATCCCCCCAGCTGAGAGGTGGCGATGTTAGGAGCCGCCCTTTTCCAGCGAAATATACGAAATGTCATTAGGGCACCTCTAAAAACCTACTGCGCGTCCAAACGGCTGCTCACCCCAAAACATTCAAACATTGTTTTGGGGGCCCCGGTGCGTTGCGCGGGGTCTCCAAGAGCAGGCTCTTGGGGTGCTGTGCTGTGCTTAAGAATCCTCATACCCACTCCCTGTGTGCAGTAGCCCTTGCATTTTGGCCGCTCGTGACGGGTTTTAGAGGTGCCCTTTAGAGTCTCAAGAGTGATGTTCATGGCGCATTGTACTCCTTTTCCTATGAACTTTCTAATATAAAAGATTTCTCACACCTGAGGAAGACCTTCATGTTGCGGAAGAAAAAAGAGTCGGGGTCTGAAATCCAAAAAACCGGACATTTTTATTTTGGCTTGACACGCGCGATTCGTCCGCTTGACAAGTAGTCTCTAAATGAGACATACTGAGGGGCCCGCAATTTTGTGGGAAGACCTTGGAGGAGGTTGAAATGAAAACGATGGCTAGCAAGTGGCAGTTGGCAGTGGCTCTGTTTGTAATGGGAGTGCTATGGTTGCCCTACATGGTTTGGGGGGCAGGGTCTGGGACAGTCATTGGTCCGGGCACTTCTGTTTTTGATGTAACGGGTGATTTGATCTGTGGTCCAAATGACGACTGGGCGCCGCCTAACAGTGCCCCTACAACGGCAGGCCCTGCCACTCCCACCGCCTGTACGGCCGGGGGGGCTATTTTTTCCCTGCCTGGCTATCCCACCGTTCCGGGTTCCACCTATATTGTCGCGGAACGGCGTCAGGATGCCGTCTCCAGCAGCACAGACAACATCTATTCCGTAGGGTCTAAGCAGAACGACACCTCCACCTGGGCCGAAGCGATGGGTTCAGCCCCGGCCAAGTCGGATATTGGAAACATCTACGCCATGGCCCGTGCAGGTGGGATTTCCCCACCGCCTCCGCCTCCACTCGGTTATGTGCCTACAAACAACCTTATTGCGATCTTGGGCTTTGAGCGCAACTCGAGCAATGGAAATACCCATCTCGATTATGAGTTAAACCAGGTTCCCTTTATATTAAATCCGACTGGCTTGGCAACAGTTCCACAGCGGTGCAGTTTTGACGGTCAGGTTATTGCCGGTGTGACCTGTAAGGCCCCCGACATTATCTTAGCGGTGGATGATGGAACGACAAAGGTACCTGACTTAACCATGTATAAATGGGTGGGTGATGCCTGCACTATCCCCTCCTCCACTTGTGCAGGTGGCTATAGAACGGATGTGGGCAATTTTGTGACATACGTCCCTCTACCTGCGGATGTGACCTTATCCCTTTCTGCGACTAACGCAACTCCCATCCCGGCAGGGCCGTGGGGGACATTTGTAAAAGGCAAGCAGACCTTCAACACGACTGCAGCCCCTAACCCCATTCCTGTTGATGCCTTTAGTGAGGTCGCGCTTGACCTGACGGGGTCTGCCGGGCTTCAAGTGACGTGCCCAGGGGTGTATAAGACGGTTTTTGTAAAGAGTCGTGCGTCTTCGGAAGTCAATTCATCGTTAAAGGACATGATTACCCCACCCATACCCTTTGGCCTGGATACCTGCTCTACGATGACCATTAACAAGGTAAACGCCAGTGACCCTAATAACATTGTTCCACTGGCCGGAGCGGTGTTTACCATTACCCCGGACCCGACAACGGGCACAGGCTCGATCACGGTTACCAGTGACGCAAACGGGGTTGTATTTAACTCCACACAGGTGCTGCCAGGCATTTACACCATTCATGAGGTGTCATCGCCCCTTGGGAATGTCCTTCCGCCGGATCAAACCTGTGACCTTACCGTGGTTCACTCGACATGTACGCGGACATTCGAAAATATTGGCAACGAAAACCTTATGGCCACTAAGTCGGCAAGTCCGGCCAGCGGCTCCAATGTGGTGTCTGGTGATCTGATTACATACACGATTAGTTACAATAACACCGGTACGGCACCGGCGTTTGGTACCGTGATTACCGATACGGTGGATCCGCTACTGACCAATATTACGCCACTAAGCGGGGGTACGTTAAGTGGCAATGTGATTACCTGGAATGTGGGGACGGTTCCAATCAACGGGAGCGGTTCGGTTCAGTTTACCGCCAATGTGATTTCTCCCTTGTCGAATGCGCTTATTCTCAATAAGGCCCATGCGCAAACCACGAAGTTTCCGGCAGGATTTGATACCAATGTCACCCAGCACAATGTGGGTGTGCCGAGTCTCTCTGCGAGCAAGGCTGTGGATAAGGCCACGGCAATTCCTGGGGAGGTGCTGACCTACACAGTCAGCTACGCCAATGCAGGCCCGGGGGATGCGACGGGTGTGGTGTTAACTGATGCGATTCCCGCGAGGACAACATTGATTGCGGGGTCCGTGACGGGCGGTGGTAGCTGTACTGGTACTGCACCCGGTTCTGTGTGCACGTGGAGTATAGGCACGTTGCTTCATGGGGGATCCGGGTCGGTTTCGTTCCAGGTGACTCTGGATGCCGTCTTCCCGGATGGGACTACGCCGGTAACCAATTCGGCAGTGCTTTCTTCTAATGAACTGCCAAACGTCACCACCAATGTAACAACTACCGTTGTAACGGCGGCGCCGATCCTTAATCTTACCAAGGTGGTAGATAAGGCGACGGCGGTACCGGGTGACCTATTAGTCTACACCCTGAGCTACAGCAATACGGGGAATGCGGATGCCTCTGGCGTTAGCCTCTCGGACGTTCTTCCGGCCAAGACGACGTTTGTCTCGGCGACTGGGGGTGGGACCTATACTGCGGCCACCAACACGGTGACCTGGACGATTGGGGTAGTGGCTGCGGGAGGGAGTGGGTCGGTGAACTTCACGGTTCAGTTGGATGCC
>SBBL01000113.1 GCA_005239745.1 Candidatus Troglogloeales bacterium
CCACTAAATCTATATCTTCTATCGGGACCACCCCTAGTAACGGCTGATCTCCCATCACTAACGCACCGGCAAAACCAATTCTATTCTGATAGCGTAGTTCAATCGGGCCGACATAGGGGACAAGTCTGCGACTTCCATCTGCCAGGATAACTTCTTTCTTGTCAATCTCTTCCAGACCCAATTGAATCTGTACATGAGGTGGAATGCACAGATGAACGGCGCCGGTGTCGGCTAGCGCATCGGCCTCTACAGGAACCAGGCAATGACGGAGGCGAAGCGGTCAGAACAACACATTATCCGGAAAACACTACTAGGGAAACGTTCAGCCCCGTCCCCCTACGAACTGACGTCATTTGAGACGTTTACAAGCGCCTTTGTTTCGTCCATTGTCCAACAATCGAGCGTGGCGTCTAAATCAACACTTCCGTAGGCAACGGCCGTAAAGCGGGCAGGCACAGTAAGAGATGTAGCCGGCACACAGCCAGGCGGCAGTGCACCAGGGTCTCCTGGGACAGGGTTGATGCGATCTGCCCCAGCCGGGGCGATGGGGCTAACACTCGTTGCCGGTACGGTTCCACCTCCCACCAAGAGGGCGTACCGCTGTGGCCAGCCTGATGGCGTATAGCCAAGCGCATAGCCCATTGATACAAAAGTTGGGGCAAAAAGGCCACCACTGCCCTCGCTCTGATAGATCAATTGAGCAGTGTAGACCCCCCCCAAGTTAACCCTTGCCTCCGTCTGGCGCGATATGGCCATATGGTTTAGAAAGATGGGGGTGGCAATAGCCGACAAGATAGCTATCATTGCCACCACCATCATCAGTTCTATCAGCGTAAACCCCCGCTGACCAAGACGGGAACGCGTACCCGCCTCTCCACCTCGCATGGCCAACCTCCAACTCCGACCATACCCACACATGGACCGTCGGCCACGACCCCACAAAACTTTAGAGCATGGAGCCTTTTTCCGGATACCTAGTAACCACTCGCATAGTTGCCTATAGTGTCACATCCATGTTAGTGGCCACATTGGTCAATGCCCTTGCCTCGTCTATTGTCCAACAATCGAGCAAAGCATCTGTGTCAATGTTGCCGATCGCCGCCGCTGTGAACGTCGCAGGTTGAGCCGTGCTGGCTGCGACCGATCCACAACCTGCAGGGACACCTACTCCAACCATGATGGTTGAATCAATCCTGTCGGTACCTGCAGGTACGGGGTTAACAACTGTCGACGCGCTAGCGGCACCTGTGCCAACCAGAAAGGCATACCGCTGTGGCTGACTTGCTGGCGCATAGGCCATAGCCGGAAAAGTATCGACGAAGAGCCCATCAGCACTTTCGGCTTGGGTCGTTACCTGACTGGTATATATTCCCCCCAAATTGACCCTGGCCTCACTCTGCCGTGACCTGGCCTGGTAGGTTAGGAAATTGGGGATGGCAATGGCCGCCAGGATGCCGATAATGGCAACGACGATCATCAACTCAATAAGCGTAAAACCTTTTTGATTTCCCATGGTAAACCCTCCTTAACATTAACATCAAAAACGCCCAAGCCACGCGGCCTAAGGCTCAACGACCCAAGTCGGGTACAACGTACACTACCCCACGGCAGGTACGACTGGGTAGGGAGCAAGTGGCGTGCCACGATGTTTTGGCTCTGGGCAATAAAATCCTAATATTTATCAGAATGTTAGGCTGTAATCGTATCAGACGGCACTGCTCGGACGGACAAAAAATAGTCACACGGATAGGAACGAATGACATTTATTGGTTTATGGGCACTTATTAGCCTGTCGTCGTAGGGGGACGTTCAACGTGCTCCTACGACGACGGAAGTTTTTTGAATATTTTCCAGCTCTCCAACAGCTCTATGGCCTTTTGTAATTGAATATCACTTTCTAGGGCTTCGCCCTCAAGAGGGTCTTTGGGGAGGTCTTCGGAAAACGGTGGCGGGGCAGGGGCATCTTCATCCACTACACCTTTCTCATCTACCGGTTCGCTACGGGGTTCCGGTTGTTGGTCCTCAGGATTGGGAAGGTGCTGTTCCAGATCTTTTTCTCGAAGGACGGGGCGTCCGGGGCCTGTCTGTTTGGGTTCCACAAGAATCTCCGGGGTAATGCCCGTATTTTGAATAGAGCGATTTTTGGGCGTGTAGTACTTTGCGGTGGTTAGACGCAGCGCGGAACCATCCGAAAGCGGAAGGATGGTTTGAACCGATCCCTTACCGAAAGTCTGCGTGCCGATAATCAACGAACGCCCCCAATCTTGAAGCGCACCGGCGACAATTTCGGAGGCACTGGCACTGCCTTCATTAACCAGAGTGACGATGGGGATTTCCCCTAAAATGCCCGTGACCGAAGCGCGGTGGACACTCTCCTTGTTGTCCCTCCCTTTTACGGAAACAATCAAGTCCCCCTGCTTCAAAAACTGCTCAGACACATCAACCGCAGCGGTGAGAAGCCCTCCGGGGTTATTCCGAAGATCAAGGATTAGCCCGTCAATGCCTTCTTCCTTCAACTTCTTAATCTCTTTTGAAAGATCGTTGGCCGTCTGTTCCTGGAACTGGATCAAACGGATATACCCCATTCCCGTCTTTAAGAACTTGGCTTTTACACTTTTGACCTGAATAAGATCGCGCACTAAAGACACCGAACGCAATCTACGCTCCTTTTTGCGCTGGAAGGTAATCGTCACCTTCGTCCCTTTTGGCCCGCGCATCTTGTGCACCGCCTTCATAATGTCTTCCTCTACCGAGAGTTTTTCTCCGTCCACCTTCAAGAGGACGTCTCCCGCCTGAAGGCCGGCCGCATCCGCCGGCGACCCTTCAATCGGCGAGATCACCACCACGTTACCGTCCCGAATCCCGATATAAAGCCCAACACCGCCGAACTCCCCTTTTGTGTCTACCTCTATCTCCTTGTAAGCTTCCGGTGTCATAAAGGCGGAATGGGGGTCTAGCGTGTTGACCATGCCCTTAATCGCCCCGTAGATCAGCGCATCGCTCTCCACAGGCTCAACGTAGTGCCGCTGGAGGTTGCTCAAGACCTCCGTAAAGACTTTCAGTTTCTCGTATCTGCCCTCGGCAGACACCTGACCCAGCCATTTTTGGGAAAAGCCGTTCATGCTCCATAGGCCGAGAAGAAGAACAAGCAATAAAACCAGTTGTGACCTTCGATTGGAATTCATGGGTTCATCCTTTACCGTTTTATAAGCCACGCAAGCGGGTCCAACGATTTTCTCCGGTGCCGTATCTCAAAATAGAGACGACCCTTTTCCGTCAGCGAAACGTCACCCACCGACTTACCTTGTTTCACGCGATCCCCCACGGCCACGAAAAGCGCTTTAAGATGCGCATAAATCGTATAGTAATCCTCGCCGTGGCTAACAATAACAACCTTGCCAACTCCGCGCAAGTCATCCGCATGAACGACCTTGCCGCCGTAGACGGCTGAGACTTCCGCCCCAAACGGATGTAGCTCAATCCCCCGACTGAAAATCGTATCGTCAAACTCCGGATGTTTCTGTCGGCCAAAGCGCCGAACCACTTCCCCAACCCCCGGCCACTGCAACTTTCCCTTCTGTTTTGCAAATTGTCCGGGCGCTTGCCCCTTCTCTTCTTCCTTCCTCTTCTCTTTTTCTTTCTTTCGTTCCCCCTGTTTCCGTTTCCTCTTCTCCCCCTCCGCCAGTTCCTTCTCCTCCTTCTCCTTTTCCGCCTCTAACTTTTGGATAAGGGTTTCAAGGCGCAGAGAGGCCCGACGCAGTTCCTCCAAAGACTGCTCCTCCGCAACCCGCTGTTTTACCAACTGCGCGAGCGAACGATCTTTGTCCTCTTTACTCTTCTGAATGGCCAATGTTTCCCGATGAAGCATCTCCTGATGTGCCAAAAGCTCCGCTTTTGACTGAGACAGGTGAACTCCTTGATCTTTCAGTGCCGTTTTCCGTATCTGAAGACGGCCCAATCGGTCGGCTTCTAGACGGGCAACGCTTTTCAGCGCGTATAACCGCCATGACGCACTCGGCTCCTCAGGTGTGTGTATGGGTATCCTCAAAAAATGGAGACGTTGTTCACGATAGAGAAGTCTAATCTGCCGGGCGGCCGCCGCTCGTCCGGCCGTCATGCGATCCATCAGTGCGTGCATCGCATCTAATGCCTCTTTTATTTTCAAATCCTTATCCAGAACTTGCGCCTGAATACGCCCCTCTGCCTCTTTCTTAACCCACAGACGTTTCTCAATGTCCGTTAACACTCGGTTTGCAGCCGCCTCTCGCTTTTTAAGCTGAAGGCCACGAGACCGCTTCTCTGCCATTTCTTTTTTAACACGATCAAGCTCTGATTGTTCTTTTTCGAGTCGCTTATCAACAGGCACATGTGCCTGTGTGACACTTGCTAAACCAAAAAGCAGTAGGATGACGATCCCTAAGACGCGCATCTCAAAGGCACAACAGCGTAGAAGGAAGATGTGGCCTGATGGCCTCCAGCAATGGCCGCTTTCATGGGGGAGGTGGCTATACTTCATACTCCAACAGTATAGCCAGACTTGAAAATGGAGTGCAAATACGTAAGTGTCGCTTTAGCGTGTTGACATGTTGGTAAAAGTGGGGTATAAAGCCACCCTTGTGTGGAGAAGTGGGGGATTGTGGGGATGCTGGGTAGCTATAGGTACACGGTTGATGCTAAGGGGCGTGTCGGTGTTCCACGTCCCTTTAGAGAGTATTTGAAAGAACACTCTGGCGATACCGTCGTCCTTTCAAAATCGCTTGCAAAAGTACATGAGCGTTGTCTTATTGCCTATCCTCAGCCGGTCTGGGAAGGGGTACTGAAAGGCGCAAGAACCCTCTCGAATAGGGATTTCACTCAGTATTTAACGGCTAATTCGGTGCGCTGCCAGCTTGACTCACAAGGGCGCATCCTCATCCCCGTGGGAATGAGAGAGCACGCTAAATTGAACGGTGATGTGGTTGTAAACGGAGGTGGAGATCGGTTTGAAATATGGAATCCTGAGCAGTGGCAGAGTAAGGAATTGGCCACTTTAGCAGACCAGGATAGAATACGGGAGGATGCAGCCAGACAAGGGTTCCAGATGTAGGGTAACCGTCGCAAGATGGCAGCGGGAAGGACAAACAGGCATGTTTGTGTCACGTTAGGGTCGCAAAATGCATGTGCCCGTGATGGTACAGGAAGTGCTGGCGGCCCTACTGGGCGGCCCTCCCGCACCCGGGGCGTTTTTGGATTGTACGGTAGGAACGGGAGGGCATACCGAAGCCATCTGTCGCGCGGTTTCCGGACGTGTTGTTGGCATTGACAGAGACGCAGAGGCGCTTCAGATCGCGGGTGAGCGCCTATCGGCACTACCTAACCGGCCCCTAATTCGGCAGGGTACGTTTAGCCACCTGGCAGAGGTGATGGAACAAACAGGCGTGGTCTCTTTCGACGGGATTCTGTTTGATCTGGGCGTCTCATCGCTGCATCTTAACGATGCAGATAGGGGTTTTTCATTCCAGAACGACGGACCCCTCGATATGCGCATGGACCGTACACAGGACACCACCGCTTCACAATGGCTTTCTTTGCAATCGGCAGCGGAACTTGAGCTGGTAATCCGTCGTTTCAGCCAAGAGCGATGGGCACGACGCATTGCCACTGCCATTGTCGCGCATCAAACAAAGACTCCTATTTTGCGCACCCGCCAATTGGAGCAAATTATCTGGCAGGCCGTCCCGGCAGCCCATCGGCATGGGCGTATTCACCCGGCCACCCGTACCTTTCAAGCCATTCGTATGGCGGTCAACCATGAGATGGAGGAACTGGCCGCCGGCCTTGAGGTTGCGGCTTCCCATCTTGCGCCACAGGGCAGGCTGGTCGTGCTCTCTTTCCATTCTATGGAAGATCGGTGCGTCAAACAGGCTTTCAAAGGATGGAGTGGGTTCGGACTGCCCGGGTTTCCCGATCGCAAACTGATCAATGTCTATAAGAAGCCGCTTTGTCCGGGGGCGGACGAGATATTAAAAAATCCTCGGGCGCGCAGCGCCAAGCTACGGGCGCTTCAGCGTGTTGCATAGTCTATTGGGTTTTAACATGTCACAGTGGCTCCGCCGGGGATCTTTTGGACTTTTTTTTGTCCTTGCCTCTCTGATGATTTGGCAACGCGTCCAGACAATGAACGCGGCCTATCACATTAAAGCGCAACAAAATGAGCGCGTCGGTTTAATCAGGATTCGGGATGCGCGCCTACTGGAAGAGGAGCGTCTGGCGGCGTCCGGGCGGATTGAACAGATTGCCTCTAAACAATTGGGTATGCGGCGGACACACCCACAACAACGGATTTATATCTCGGAGGGCTCCCCATGATGTTTTTTGCTCCTAAGCGCCAGACACCGGTTCTTTCCCCTGCCAGATTAAATGCGGTTCTGTTGTTTTTTACGGTAGGACTGCTCCTCATTGGAGGACGCCTTGGATTTATCCAATGGGTTCAAAGCGAGCGGTGGTCGGACCGGGCGACGCAACAACAGGAGCGTGTTATTTCCATGCGTTCAACGCGCGGGAGCATTTACGATCGGAACGGGCGGTTGCTTGCGATGAGTACCGATACCCCTTCCATTTACGCGATACCCGCCCAGATTGATCATCCGAAACAGACCGCCCGGGCATTGGCACCCTTACTTGGGCTGTCGGAAACGTCGCTTGTGAAAAAACTAAAAGGAAACAGCCAGTTTCGGTGGATCAAAAGACACGTGACCCCGCAGATGGAGGAGGCCGTCCGAAACGCCCGTCTTACCGGCATTGATATTCAATGGGAGCAGAAACGGTTTTATCCGAAGTCGGATTCGCTGGCACAAATTCTTGGGATGACCGGGATTGATGACAACGGTTTGGAAGGGTTGGAACGTGCCTACCATGATACCCTGCAAGGTTCCAATGAGCGGTGGGTGATCGAAAAAGATGCCACAGGGAAACCTCTCTTCCCAAGAGACTTTCAATATCGTAGAGCGCCCCACGGAGACGACCTGCATCTTAGCATTGATGAAGTGATCCAACACATTGCCGAACGGGAACTCAATAGTGCCATTAAAAATACACGGGCGAGGGGCGGTGTGGTGATTGTAATGGACCCCGTCACGGGGGAAATTCTTGCGATGGCCGTAAAATCTTCAGAGGCGGGCAAAGGCGCTTCTCATGCACGCAAGTGGCAGCGCAACCGGGCGATCACCGACATCTATGAACCGGGTTCAACCTTTAAGATAGTCTCAGCGGCTTCCGCCCTGGAAGAGGGGGTCGTCTCACCTGGGGAGCTCATTGACTGTGAACAGGGGACGTACAAAGTTGCCGGAACGGTTATCCATGACCATGATTCCATTGCCATGGGGGTGATTCCATTTTCCGAGGTGGTCGCGCAATCGAGCAACGTTGGTATGGTAAAGGTAATGCAGCGATTGAAGAAGGAGACGTTTTTTGCCCGTATCCGTGCCTTCGGTTTTGGTAAGCGGCGTGGCGTTGACTTATTGGGAGAGTCGCCGGGTCTGTTGCGCGATTTGCCCCGATGGTCGGATCGCTCTCTTGCCTCTATCGCGATCGGTCAAGAGATTGGGGTAACCCCCTTGCAGATGATTACCGGCGCGGCAGTGATTGCCAATGGTGGATGGTTGGTTACCCCGCATCTTGTGCTAGATCCGCCTGCACCGGCGGTAAAACGTGTGGCTTACACGTGGGGTTTATCGCAGGAAAAGGTTTCCTCCACGGGGTCCGTCGTCAAATACCCGAAGCATCGGGTAATCTCGACCAAAACCGCCGAAACAATGGTCGGGATACTCCAAGAGGCCACCTCTGACACGGCAACGGGATCACAAGCACGCATTGCAGGGTTTTCGGTAGCGGGAAAAACGGGGACGGCGCAAAAGACCAATCCCGATACCGGTCGTTACTATCAAGACCGCTTTGTTAGTTCGTTTATAGGCTTTGCCCCGGCACGGTCTCCCGAGATTGCGATTCTCGTGGCGATTGATGAGCCGGAAGGAGACGGGTATGGCGGAAAAGTCGCAGCGCCGGTTTTTTCCGCTATCGGATCGGAAGTCTTACGTCATCTGAATATTGTGCCGGATTTAGACGAATACGGCGTGCCCAAGATATAAAGGGGACAGATGGACCTCGCGGCGTGGATAGGACGATTCCCCGTTCTTGAGGTGTATGGGGAACGGTCACGCTCAATCACCCATATTGTGGTGGATTCCAGAGAGGCGACGCCGGGATCGCTTTTTGTCGCCATCGCGGGGCACGCACAGGACGGCCATCACTTCATGCGCGACGCGATTGAACGCGGAGCGGTCTGTGTCGTCTCTACGGCACCACTGAATACCCTCATAAACGGTGTGACCTATGTGCGTGTCGCGAGCGGCCCGGCGGCGCTTTCGCATCTTGCGAAGACCTTCTATCCGTCCGACGGGCTATCCTTAGTGGGGGTCACCGGCACCAATGGAAAGACGACAACCACTTTTCTCATTCGTGCCATTTTACGGGCGGCAGGCTTGCGGACCGGCTTACTGGGAACGATTGAATATGACCTAGGGGACGAATGCAAAAAAGCGGTACACACCACGCCACCGACGCTATCTTTGCATAAGATGCTGTCCCAGATAAGACGCGCAGGGGTGAGCCATGCGGTTATGGAGGTTTCTTCACACGCCATTCATCAGGGGCGGGTGTTGGATTGTCGTTTTGCGACTTCGGTCTTTACGAATCTTACCCGAGATCATCTAGATGAACACTTAACCATGGAGGCCTATTTTGCCAGTAAGCGGCAACTTTTTTGCCAGACGGTCGGCCCTTATATCGTTAATATAGACGATCCGTGGGGAAGACAACTCAAACAAGAGCGGCCGGCAATGACATGGGGATACGGGCTAAGTGCCGAGAAAGGGGTGCTTTACCCAAAAAGCCTAACGATCGGTCACGACGGTATTCGAATGAACATGGCAACGCCTAAAGGGGACATGCCGATCGTCTCTCCCTTAGTGGGGCAGTATAACGCCTATAACATTATGGCGGCGGTCGGGGTCGCGATAGCCCTTAACTTGCCGACGGAGGCCATCACCCGTGGCATTGCGGATATGGCAAACGTTCCCGGGCGCTTTGAAAGGATCCAGAGAGGGCAGGATTTTCTGGTAATCGTTGATTATGCGCACACGGACGATGCCCTCACGCGTTTATTGGTAGCGGTGACCGAACTGTCCGTCCGGCGGATCATTACCGTCTTTGGTTGTGGAGGAGACCGTGACCGTGGAAAACGTCCTAAGATGGGCGTGGTTGCTGCGCGGCTTAGCCACGCCGTCATTTTGACCAACGACAACCCCAGAAGCGAGCCGCCACAATCTATCCTCAAAGAAATCGAAGCGGGCATCCGATCGGTTAATCCAAGCTTCCCCTATGAGATCATTGAAGATCGGGAAGCGGCCATTGCCCGGGCCATCGAGATGGCACAGGAAGGCGATGCCGTGGTGATTGCCGGAAAAGGGCATGAGACAGACCAGACGGTTGGCGATACGCGCTATCCGTTTGATGATCGCGCCGTGGCTGCCTCTCTTTTGACTAAGCGAGTGGGGGCAATGAATGTGGTCTGTTGAGGGCACCTCTAAAAACCTACTGCATGTACACCGCGTACATTGCGGTTCCTGTGCGTAGTAGCGCTTTGCACTTCAAGCCGCCTCGTGACGGTTTTTAGAGGTGCCCTTGAGAATGTCGTTGGAGATTAAGGATATCGTCGAAGGCAGTGGGGGCAGATGGGAGGGCGCGCGCTATTGCTGGAAGGTTGCTGAATTTTCCATTGATAGTCGTTCGTTGTCCACAGACGCGTTTTTTATCCCGCTAAAGGGGCGCCACACGGACGGGCACCGGGCGATCGCCCATGCCTTTGAACGGGGTGCTATCGGCACAATGGTTTCGGCCACAGAGTGGCACACAAATGCGTGGGGGACGCTTGCCAGCCGCTATCCATTTGTTGTGGTGGACGATCCTCTGTCGGCGCTCCAGTCGTTGGCACGCTGGCATCGGCGGAAATTTAACATTCCCGTCATAGGAATCACGGGCAGTGCGGGAAAAACCACCACCAAAGAAATGGTAGCCGCTATCCTTTCGCAAATTGGAACCGTAGTAAAAAGCCGGGGAAACTTTAATAACCACATCGGCCTTCCCCTCTCTTTGCTTGACCTTTCGCACGCGTCGGACTTTGCGGTGATGGAGATGGGAATCAGTAAAACGGGGGATATGGACGTGCTTTGCGGTATTGCAGAGCCCACACTTGCACTCATTACCAACATTGGACCCGCGCATTTAGAGGGGCTAGGAAGCGTAGAAGACGTCGCCCGGGAAAAGGGGCGTCTTTTTGAGGCGGTTGCCTTAGAGGGCACGTTGGTGATTAACAAGGATGATCCCCATCTCCTGGTCTACGAAGATTGTGTACCGTCCGAACGCCGCCTAACCTATGCCAGATGGCAACGGGCAGATATGACGGTATACGACGTTGATCACACGCCGGAGGGCACCACCTTCAGGCTGTGCGGGCAGGGACTAGATGAGGTCATCACGCTCGCCGCAGCGGGAACCCATCATGTCCTAAATGCACTTGCCGCATCGGCTGTCACGGCGGCGTTACGGTGTCCCCCATCCGCTATCGTGGCAGGGTTGAAGTCATGCCCCATCGCTCCTCGGATTGTGCGTCTGACCCGTTTGAACGTACCGGTGCTTCTGGACATGTACAATGCCAATCCCATCTCGATGCGTGCGGCTTTTCAGTTATTGGCGCAGGTGGCTCCCAAGGAGGCCAGACGGGTGGCGCTGCTTGGGGACATGTTGGAGCTTGGCACATTTTCCGAAACCGCACATTATGAAATTGGGCAAGAAGCCGCAAAGAGCGGGGTTGCGGCGTTGGTCGTGGTAGGGCGATGGGCTGCGGCAGTGGCCGCCGGGGCCATGATCGAAGGGATGCCACGGGAAGCGATTGCGACCTACCCGGACCTGAATGCAGCTCACGACGCCCTCCGTGTGCGGCCGGGGGACTACTGGCTTATTAAGGGGTCTCGCGGTATGGAGATGGAGAGGGCGGTCCCACTCTTTTGGGAAGCCTAGGACCGCTCGTCACACGTTTTAGAGGTGCCCTGATGCTCTACCACTTGCTTTATCCCCTTCATACCACCTATCCGGTATTTAATGTTTTTCGATATATCAGTTTTCGGACGGTCTATGCCATGGTGACTGCGATGGTGATGGCGCTGCTGTTTGGGTCTCTTCTCATTCGCCTGTTACAGCGCTATCAGATTGGACAGCAAATCCGTGATGAGGGGCCAAAGTCACACCTTAGCAAATCGGGAACGCCTACGATGGGGGGACTGCTTATTCTAATGAGTCTGCTCGTCTCTACGCTGCTTTGGGCCGATCTTACCAACCGTTATATCTGGTGGATGGTGGCGGCAACGGTTGGCTTTGGCACGATTGGATTTTGGGACGATTTCTTAAAGACAATCAGAAAAAATTCTAAGGGACTGCAGCCGCGCTACAAATTTAGTTTGCAAGTGTTGGTTGCAGTTTTTATTGCCTACGGCCTTTATGCGGCGTCGGGCCGGTCGTCTACCCTTTCACTCCCATTTATACGGGAAATCACTCCGGACCTGCAGGTTTTTTATATACCCTTTTCCATATTAGTACTGGTCGGCGCGGCCAATGCCGTGAACTTGACCGATGGCCTTGACGGCCTGGCCATTGGACCCATCCTCACGACGGCCGCCACCTATCTGATTATCGTCTACATCGCCGGGCATCGTGTCTTCTCAGAGTACTTGCTTCTTCCCTACGTTAAAGACGTCGGTGAAGTGACGGTATTGTGCGGCGCGCTTATCGGTGCGGCGTTGGGCTTTCTTTGGTTTAACGCCTATCCGGCAACGGTTTTTATGGGAGATGTGGGATCGCTTCCACTGGGCGGTGTACTGGGAGCGGTGGCCCTTGCTTCTAGACAGCCGGTATTGTTGGTGCTGGTCGGCGGTATCTTCGTTGTTGAAGCGCTCTCCGTCATATTGCAGGTTGCCTCTTTCAAAATACGTGGCAAGCGCATCTTCCGAATGTCGCCCATCCATCACCATTTTGAATTGTCCGGATGGAAGGAACCCCAAATTGTCGTTCGCTTCTGGATTCTATCGTTGCTTTTTTCGCTGATTGGACTAAGCACGCTTAAACTGAGGTAACCCGCATGTACACCGACAAACAGGTGACCGTCGTGGGAATGGGGAGAAGCGGCATGGCCGCGATAAACCTGCTACGCAAGCAAGGCGCGTATGTTTTAGCGGTGGATGAAGCACCGTTGAGCTTAGCGTCATCTAATGCCCATGACCCCGGCGTGATGATTCGGCGAGGCCCTTTTCAGGAGAGCGTTTTTTTATCTTCTCAATGCGTGGTCTTAAGCCCGGGGGTGCCTCCCCATAAACTCCCCCTAGATAAACTACGGGCGTCCCATATCCCCGTGATCTCCGAGATTGAGCTTGCCGCGTCGCTGGTTACCGCCCCCATCATTGCCGTGACCGGAACCAATGGGAAGAGCACGGTCACTACGCTCATCGGCGAGATGCTGACGGAGGCGGGCATGGTGACCTTCGTAGGAGGCAATCTGGGGCGCCCACTCTGTGAAGCGGCTGTCGCAGGTTTTGACGTTGTGGTTTCCGAAGTTAGCTCGTTTCAGCTCGAATGGATACATCGCTTCCGGCCGCATATTGCCGTTTTCCTCAACATTGCCCCCGACCATTTAGATCGCCATCCCAGTTTCGATACCTATCAACAGGCCAAGTGGCGTATTTTTGAAAATCAGACGGAGCGTGACTATGCCGTTTTGCCGGTCTCCTTCTCCAAAGAAAGAGCGTCTATCCGCGCGGAGGTTTACCGTTTTGGCGCAGAGATGGTTGTAGAGACACCGGCCCCATCATCCGGTGTAAACGCCCCCAATGGCGTTTTCTTAAAGGGTGATGCATTGGTTTTGCAAAAAGGGGGTCTTCAACAAAAGATTCTATCCCTCTCGGCGTTACCCATCACATTGCCGCACTATGTGGAGAATGCGATGGCGGCGGCGGCAGGCGCCGCCATCGCAGGGGCACCGGTGCCGGTGATTCGGAAGGTCCTCTCGCGATTTACCGGCCTTCCCCATCGCATGCAAATACTTCCGACAATCCGTGGCGTAACCTACGTGGACGACTCAAAGGCAACCAATGTTGACGCCGTCCTACGTGCACTACAAAGCCAGACACGACCGGTGATCCTGATTGCAGGGGGCGTGAGTAAAGGCGGAAATTTCTCACCCCTCCGTGATGTCGTGGGGCAAAAGGCACGAGGGGTAGTCCTGCTGGGGGAAGCGGCAGACGCACTCGCCGATTGTTTCGGGGATTTCTCCCCGATGGTGCGGGTCTCTTCAATGGAAGAAGCCGTACAGACGGCGGCAGGCTGGGCGCGCCCCGGTGACGTTGTTTTGCTGTCGCCCGGGTGCGCCAGTTTCGATATGTTCAGGGACTATCATCATCGGGGTATGGTTTTTCAAGCAGCCGCCCAAAAATTAGGGCAAGACAACAATGTCCGGTGACAAAACATTAGTGGGAATTGCATCCGGTCTAAGCCTGTTTGGGCTGATGATGATCTATAGCGCAAGCGGAGTCTTAGCCGAACGGGTTCATGGCGACACAGGGTTTTTCTTCAAGCGGCAATGCCTATGGTTGGTGTTGGCCTTCGGCGTTTTTGTGATTGTCTCGCGGATGGATATGGCCGATCTACGTCACTTTATGGCTCCGCTAACCTTTCTGATGCTCTTGGTACTTGGAATGGTTCTCCTACTCGGCACCGTTCGTAACGGTGCGCAGCGGTGGCTGACGTTTGGCCCACTGAATGTACAGCCTTCGGAGTTTGCAAAACTCTACACCGTGCTCTACCTCAGTCACTATATCGCAGGGCACAAGGACCGGCCTAGCCGGTTTGGCATTCTCCCTCTGATTGTGATTGTCGGCATTGAAAGTACGCTTATCTATTTGGAACCGGACTTAGGGACGACCGTTGTGATCCTGACTTTAATGGTGCTTCTCCTTGTTTTGGGAGGGACCCCTTGGCGGCATCTGCTTCCTCTGGTGGCGATTGCAGGGATTATCATCGCGGCCGTCTCGCGTGTCCCCTATCAAGTGGGGCGTATCCGCGCATTCATAGAGTCATGGGGGGATATGTCACGTGCCCACCCACATATTCAACAATCGTATATCGCGATCGGTCAGGGAGGAATCATGGGGATGGGTGCAGGCGAGGGACGGTCGAAGCTCTATTACCTACCGGAGGCACATACGGATTTTATTTTTTCAGTCATTGGGGAAGAGTGGGGACTGATCGGGACGCTTCTCATCCTTTTTCTTTTTTTCGCCCTCTTGTGGCGAGGGATAAAAATTGTGCGGGGCCTTTCCGATCCCTTTGGGCAGCTCTTGGGGTTAGGGGTTACCTTACTGATTCTCTTATCCAGCCTGATGCACATGGGGGTAGTTACCGGTCTTCTACCTGCCAAAGGATTGGCGCTTCCCTTCTTAAGCTACGGCGGCTCATCGTTATTGGTAAATTGGATAGGTGTCGGTCTGCTCTATAACGTATCGAAACAGGCTAACGTTCCGAAGAGGGGCAATGTCTGGTGAGTCGGGTACATCCCTCCGGCTAGTCATTGCGACCGGAGGCACGGGGGGGCACCTATATCCAGGGATTGCCTTGGCAGAGGCATTTTTGAAGGCAGACCCTAAGACGGCGCTCCTTTTTGTGGGAACCGAGGGAAGCAGCGTCGGGCCGATTATTAAAAAGGCAGGCTTTACATCGGCAACAATCGTTGCCAGCGGATTTATCGGGAAACAGTGGCGGCAGAAGGTAAAAGCCATCACAGCGGTGCCGGTCGGCATCCTACAATCGGTCGCTCTCTTGAGGCAATTCCGTCCTTCTTTGGTGATTTCCACAGGCGGGTATGTGGGTGGGCCAATTTTTCTGGCAGCGGGGCTGCTCGGCATCAAACGGATTTTGTTGGAACCTAATCGCGTACCGGGGCTTACCAACCGTTTACTGGCACCGATAGCGCATCTGGTGGTAACGGCTTTTGAAAAGTCAGCCGCATTGCTTCGGTCCAAACATGTTGTCTGTCTTGGCATGCCGATCCGATCGGACATGGGGGCTTTGGTCTCGCACCCATCAGACGGGACCTTCCGCGTCCTTGTGTTAGGAGGCAGTCAGGGGGCACACTCTATCAATAGCGCCATGATGGAGGCGATCCCTTTATTGTCACGTGAGTTCCCCGGTCGTATTCGTGTGGTGCATCAAACGGGGATCACCGATTGTGAGGCTGTGTCCGCGGCCTATAAAAACAGTAAGCTAGAAGCCGTGGTCGTGCCTTTTATTGATGATATGGCCAGGGCCTACCATGAGAGTGATCTAACGGTTAGTCGGGCAGGGGCAGGCACGCTTGCGGAACTTGCGGCACTGGGGGTTCCAGCTATTCTAATCCCCTACCCGGGGGCCGAGAGACACCAAGAAGCCAACGCAGCTGCGTTCGTGGAAGCGGGGGCCGCTGAGATGATTTTGGATGTCGTCCTTTGTGGAGAAAAAATTGTTGAACATATCCGATTAGCCCTTACAAATCCGGAGCGACTGCTCTCCATGCGAGAGGCCATGCGGCGCCGTGGTCGGCCCACGGCCGCCGAGGAGATTGTGAGGCACTGCTATTGGTTGGTTATGAGAACTCCGAGTACGGCAGCTCGCAGCCGTCGGGACGCGCAGTAGGTTTCTAGAGGTGCCCTAGCGGCGAAAGGCGTGACGCCTGCGGTAGAGGTATCCCATTAAAAGCACGGTGGCAACGATAAAAACGGTACGAATGCGGTGAGGACCCGGTAAGACGAGTAGATTAGCGATGGCGCTAGCCAGTCCCCATCCCGCGTATCCCATCCATAGAG
>SBBL01000042.1 GCA_005239745.1 Candidatus Troglogloeales bacterium
CTCCATAAGCAGAGCTTATGGAGCCTCCACCTCACGCGCGCCGTGCGCGCTGATAAAAAACAAAAACTTTACAGGGGCTCGCGTCGCCCCCTCCATAAGCAGAGCTTATGGAGCCTCCACCTCACGCGCGCCGTGCGCGCTGATAAAAAACAAAAACTTATGTTCCCTTCCTCTGTCTAATAGGCACGCTACCACACACCCTACATAATACGCTCAATCCCTCCCATATAGGGACGGAGCACCTCCGGAATCAGTACCGATCCATCGGATTGTTGGTAATTTTCCAAAATAGCCGCCACCGTGCGTCCCACGGCCAGTCCGGAGCCATTCAGCGTATGGACAAAAGATAGCTTGCCGGACGCGCTGCGATAACGAATATTGGCACGTCGTGCTTGGAAGGTGTCGAAATGGCTACAGGATGAAATCTCCCGATAAACACGCTGCGATGGGAGCCAAACCTCCAAGTCATAGCCCTTCGCGGCAGAAAACCCTAAATCTCCCGTGCAGAGCGCCATAACACGGTACGGCAACGCAAGCCGCTCGAGCACGGCCCCTGCATCTTGTACCAGTGTCTCTAAACCCTCTGCCGACCTCTCCGGTGTTTCAAGGCGCACCAACTCCACCTTGTTAAATTGGTGTTGCCGTATAAGCCCCCGAACATCCTTCCCATAAGAACCTGCCTCCCGCCTAAAGCAGGGCGTATAGGCCACATACTTAAGTGGCAACTGTTCTTCCGTTAAAATCTCCCCCCGGTGAATGTTGGTCAGCGGCACCTCTCCGGTTGGGATCAGAAAATAATCATCATCTTTAATAAAAAACAAATCCTCCTCAAACTTAGGAAGTTGCCCCGTGCCAAACAGGCTTTCTCGATTTACCATAAATGGAGGCAAAACCTCCTGATAGCCGTGCCCGCCGACATGCACGTCCAACATTAGATTAATCAGCGCCCGCTCTAGCCGCGCACCGGCGCCCATATAGAGGGTAAACCGCGCACCCGCAATTTTTGCCCCTCGCTTGAAGTCGAGAATCCCCAGAGCTTCAGCCACCTCCCAATGCGGCTTAGGCGTCTCAACCGCAGTCTCTATGCTACCCCACCGGCGTACTTCTTTGTTTTCTAATTCATCCCTGCCCACCGGTACGGAATCGTAAGGTAGGTTGGGAAGCGTAGATAAAAATGATGCGACCTGTTGCTGGGTCTGTACCCGCTTGGCCTCATACTGGGTAATCTCATCGGCGACCTGTCGCATTTCATTAAGCAGTGCACCAATGTCCCCACCCGTCCGTTTCATCCGTGCAATGGTCTCGGATACCTTATTTCGCCTATGCTGCAATGCCTCAATCTGCACCGTCAAGCAGCGCACGGACCGGTCTTGTTCGCTCCACGCATCAAAAGAGAACATGCCCCCTCGATAGGCGAGCCTTTCCTTTACCCGGGCCAAATCTTCTCGCAGCAGTTTAACGTCAAGCATGGGACCACATGCCCCGTTTATATGGGGCGGATTATAGTCTCCTTAGCTTTGGGTTGACAACACCCCGAATCGCGTCATCTAAGAGGTGCCCTAAGGGTTGCCGCCGGCGTGTGAGTGTCCGCGCAGCTTACCCGAGGTCTCGACGTGAAAAAATGGTGGAGGCAATCAGCAGCAGCAGCGTGAGGTAGAGAATGGCGTAGCCTGTGGTATAGCCGAAATAGGCGGGCGTGACGGCTACCCCGTGAACCACCTGATTTTTGATATCGAATTGGCTAAAATTAGGAAAGAGGTAATGCACGCCTTGCACTAAGAGGCGTGTGGCTAGACTAACCCGTTTTGAACTCATGGTCATAATGGTACCGCTTAAATGCCCGATCGCGTAGGTAGAGAGCGAAAAGACGGTGGCAAGTGTTGCGGTTGTGAAGGTAGAAAAGAGCAGCGCGACAGCCGAAAGAAGCATCAATTCAAGAAAGGTCATGTAGATAGCCAGTAACAATCTGGGTTCAACATACGTAAGCATATCCCCCTTCACATATGGATCAATCTTCGGGTGAAGTGCCAAGACCACGTAGAGCGTAGCAGTGATCGCCACCGTGTTTGTAAACAGCGTCAATAACAAACCCGCATACTTGCCCATCAGAAAGGTGGTCCGTCCAACCGGCTTTGAAAGTACGGTATGAATCGTCCGCCGTTCAATTTCCCCACTAATGAGACCTGTTCCTAGAAAAACGGCAATCAGCATGCCAAAGAGGTTGTGGCTCGCTAACCCCATATCCATAATAATTTTGGATTGCTCCCCAAGCGTTAGGCTTGCCACCAGGATGGAGCCGGTGACCATCACAATGGCAAAGATAAGCAGGTTATAAAAGAGACGCTCGTGCACGGCCCCCTTAAACGTGTTAAAGGCAATGGCCCCAATCTGGCGCATCATGTCTGGGTTTCCCGTATAAAAAGCGCCTCCAACGTTTCCTGGTGGGCGTCTAGTATTTCTTCAACCCGTCCCATACGTATCAGTTTTCCCTTGACCAAAATGGCAATGTGGTCACAGATCATCTCAACGTCGGGGATAATATGGGAGCTAAAGCAAATCGTTTTTCCAGCTTGCTTGAGCTGAAGGATTAGGTCTCGACAGTCTTTTCGTCCGATAGGGTCCAGGCCCGACATGGGCTCATCTAAGATGACTAATTGAGGGTCGTTGATGAGGGCCTGCGCGATACCGATGCGCTGTAGCATCCCCTTAGAAAACTTCCGAAGGGGGGTATGGGCGGCCTCCTCTAGCCCCACTTGTTTGAGCAGGCGCAGGGTTGCGTCGTGGATGGCGACGCTGGTGAGCCCAAAGAGCCGTCCGCAAAAGGCAAGGAACTCTGTGGCCGTTAGATGGTCGTAAAAGTACGGAGATTCCGGCAAAAATCCTACACGCGCCCGGGCAGTGGCCGTATGAGAGGGGTGGCCAAAGATAGTCGCCGCCCCTGACGTTGGTTGAATGAGACCAAGAAGCAGCTTGATAGTGGTTGTCTTCCCCGCACCGTTTGGTCCAAGGAACCCAAACACTTCCCCTTCTTGAACTTGAAAGTCCAGGTGATCTAAGGCAACGTGCTTTTTTAGACCAACAGAATAGGTTTTTGTCAAACCCGTACATTCAATGGCCGGCATCTGCCCCTTCCCGCCTCAACTTTTCAATCCGCTGACGGATACCTTCTTTCAGTGTTTCGTCATGGGTATTTTGGTACATCTGTATGAGCACAAGCAACGCCAGATCTCGATGCCCCCCTTTCTGATAGAGGCTGGCGGCAAGTGAGGCAAGGTGAGGCGGGGAGTTTTTCTTTGTGGAAGCGATTTTCATATAGCAGGCGGCCTGCAAGGGGTCTTTGAGGTGGTAAAGATAATTAAACCCGAGCAAATAGGGGATGTCCCACTTTTCCGGCTCGTTTTTAAGCCCCTTTTTAAGGAGGGCATTGCTCCATTCAACGTTATCGGACAGTACGGAAAGGGTAATGGCCCCCGTATTATAGGCGTAGCTAAACTTGGGGTCTAGGTCGGTAATGCGATCCAGCGCAATATAGAACCAACCGTAATCTTTATCCCCCTGGTCACTAATGAAATGGATGGCCTTTATCCAGAGGAAATCGGCCACGGCGTCTTTGTACTCCAGGGCCACCAGCCGCAAATATGGCCCGGGCAGCATGTAGTAGAAGCCTTTGGTTTCAGCCCCCCGTATGGTAGAAGCTGTTTTTTGGAACCACACCGCGCCACCCCACAATAACACGGCGCAGAGGATAGATATAGGAAGACGCCGATTCAACCTTGCCTCTTAGGACATGCCCTATTTCAAACCACCCCTTCCCCTCCTTGGATAAGGAGGGGATTCCTCCCCTTGATAAGGGGAGGTTAGGTGGGGTTGTCCCCTTCCCCGCTGCCGGCGCTCCGGCCTCCTCCTTACCCAAGGAGGGGATCGAGGAAGCACCTTTTGTTCCCTCTACCAAACCTCGGCGCTCCGGCCTCCTCCTTACCCAAGGAGGGGTTCTGCCCCTACTTCGCAACAGATGACGCAATGTTAGGGCTATTGGGATTAACGATGACTTCTCTTGTTTTTGGCACAACCACTAAATCCATATCTTCTATCGGGACCACCCCTAGTAACGGCTGATCTCCCATCACTAACGCACCGGCAAAACCAATTCTATTTTGATAGCGTAGTTCAATCGGGCCGACATAGGGGATAAGTCTGCGACTTCCATCTGCCAGGATAACTTCTTTCTTGTTAATCTCTTCCAGACACAATTGAATCTGTACATGAGGTGGGATACACAGATGAACGGCGCCGGTGTCGGCTAGCGCATCGGCCTCCACAGGAACCAGGCCAGGACGGAGGCGAAGCGGCCAGAACAACATATTATCCGGAAAACACTACTAGGGAAACGTTCAGCCCCGTTCCCTACGAACTGACGTCATTTGAGACGTTTACGAGCGTCCTTGTTTCATCCATTGTCCAACAATCGAGCGTGTTGTCGGCAGTGTCAATATTGCCATAGGCAACGGCCACGAATGATGCCTGCACAAGAGATGTGCTCGCAGTACAGCCTGGAGGAAACGCACCCGGGGATCCCGAAACGGGATCAATCCGGTCTGCGCCGGCATCAATCGGATTAATACTTACCGTTGGCACACTACCACCACTGTTTCCAACCACGAATGCGTACCGCGTCGGCCACCCCGCCGGCGTATAACCGGTACTCTGGAATGTTGTGCTAAAAAACCCATTGATGCTCACAGCCTGAAACTCTATCTGGTGGGTATAGATAGCCGCCAAGTTAATCTTTGCTTCCGACTGCCTGGCAATCGCCCTGTGGTTCTGAAAAATAGGAATAGCGACAGCTGCCAGGATGCCAATGATGGCAACGGTAACCATCAGCTCGATAAGCGTGAGACCCTTCTGATCTCCCATGTTAGTTTCCATGGAAAACCTCCCCACCACAACAGGTGGGCCACAAGCCCCCTTACATTGCACACCCCAACATGCAAAATGCCGTGGGCACTATGTGCGCCAAGAGCCCGATCTTGGTGTAGTATCCACATCCCGTCATTCCCGCGAAAGCAGGAATCCAGCGTTCAAGTGTCTACCTGGAACGGCAACGTAGTGTGCTTCAACTGGGTCCCATCCGACAAGACCGCCACAGGCCCCTCCAACACCACTAAGCGTTCTATCGGAGGTTCCTGTTCTATACTTTAGACTTTAGGGCACCTCTAAAAACCGTCACGAGCGGCCCAAATGCAAGGCGCATGGAGCACAGGAACCGCGATGTACAGCAGTGTACACGAGGACTCCGAGCACCACACAACGCAGCCGTTGGGTCGCGCAGTAGGTTTTTAGAGGTGCCCTTTAATCCATACCGTACCGTAATAGCAAGACACGTTTAGGTCTTGGGTAGGGGGAGCCCCCTACCCAAGACCTAGTACTGCTACTTATGTATTCACGTCGTTCACAGGGTTACTGAGTACCCTAAGCTGATTTATCGTTTGACAATCCAACGTAGTGGTCTCTGCATCTATATTCCCCTCCGCAACGGCTGTAAATACTATAGCAGTAGCAGCAACCGTCGGACAGGCGGCACTTGGTGCGACACCCACAGGAGCCCCCCCCGCAACAAGGACAGGCCCTACACGATTTGTACCAGCAGGGGTCAGTGGATTAAGCCCCGCCGCTGCCACATCTGCGGCCCCTAGCGCAAACGTATATCTCGTCGGAGGATTTGCAGGCGAGTAGCTAATTGTAACGAAGTCATTTCCAAACGTTTGTGCAATATTGGCGGAATCCTCATGCCACGTAATCTCGCTTGTGTAGATGGCCCCCAAATTGACCCTGGCCTCACTCTGTCGTGACCTGGCCTGGTAGCTTAGGAAATTGGGGATGGCAATGGCCGCCAGGATGCCGATAATGGCAACGACGATCATCAACTCAATAAGCGTAAAACCTTTTTGACTTCCCATGGTAAACCCTCCTTAACATTAACATCAAAAACGCCCAAGCCACGCGGCCTAAGGCTCAACGACCCAAGTCGGGTACAACGTACACTAC
>SBBL01000034.1 GCA_005239745.1 Candidatus Troglogloeales bacterium
AAAGGTACGCCGGGGATAACAGGCTTATCGCGTCCAAGAGTTCACATCGACGACGCGGTTTGGCACCTCGATGTCGACTCATCGCATCCTGGGGCTGAAATAGGTCCCAAGGGTTGGGCTGTTCGCCCATTAAAGCGGTACGAGAGTTGGGTTCAAAACGTCGTGAGACAGTTTGGTCCCTATCTGTTGTGGGCGTAGGAAATTTGAGGGGAGTTGACCCTAGTACGAGAGGACCGGGTTGAACGGACCTCTAGTGTGCCGGTTGTCCTGCCAAGGGCAGCGCCGGGTGGCTATGTTCGGAAGGGATAACTGCTGAAAGCATATAAGTAGGAAGCCCACCCCAAGATAAGATTTCCCTGCCGCAAGGCACTAAAGGCCCCTTGAAGACCACAAGGTAGATAGGCGGGGTGTGTAAGAGCTGCGAGGCTTTGAGCTAACCCGTACTAATAGGCCGTGAGGCTTGACCACCCTTACTTCTTCTTAACACTATATACAGTGTTTGTTGCCTTTGTTAAATGCCCTATTCTATTTTTAGGGGTAGAGTCTCTGGTGTAGTGTTTTCAAAATGGCTTCATAATTAAGGGCGCCTCTAAAAACCGTCACGAGCGGCCAAAACGCAAGGCGCACGGAGCACAGGAACCGGAGCATATCTTTGAATATACGAGGTCCAGAGCACCGCGCAACGCAGCAGTTTGGCCGCGTAGTAGGTTTTTAGAGGCGCCCTAAAGCTATTCTAGTAACAGTACGCTAAGTACATTTGTCCCAACGATTTTCCGGTGGTTATGCTGGAGGGGTCACACCCGTTACCATCCCGAACACGGAAGTTAAGTCCTCCGAGGCCGATGATACTGCACTTGCGAGGGTGTGGGAAAGTAGGAAGCCGCCGGATCCTTTGAACTCCCTCTTTTCCGTTTTGCGGAGAGGGGGAGTTGAGTCAAGGTTATGGTAAAGTCTGCCATTCCGCATGTTTGACGCGGGAATCTAGTTTTTCTAACCGTTCTGGACTCCCGCCTTCGCGAGAATGACAAAAGGGCACCTCTAAAAACCGTAGCGAGCGGCCTGAATGCAAGGCGCACGGAGCGCAGGAACCGCAATGTACGTTGTGTACATGAGGATTCCGAGCACCGCGCAACGCAGCAGTCAAGCCGCGCAGTAGGTTTTTAGAGGTGCCCAAATAGACCCTAGCCTTGCCGGTTCTGGGGATTGAGTCCAAGGCTACTTCAAAGTCATCGCCAACGGAGTAGCCAAAGAGGCGCCCTATGAGGCGCCCTATAATGGGTTGCGTCTAACTTTGACTTAACCCTGGGGTTGAGTCTTATGGTGTTGACAGGGTCTTTTGGAGTTTGCTACAATCTTGTCTGTTTTTAGGTTAAGTTCACTGGTAGGTCTTGGGGAAACGTTCACGGAGGGCATCGTAATATGGCAAAAGGAGCAGAAGTGTCTGAGGCAGTAAAATTTAAGCCGCTGAAAGGGCGGATATTCGTAAGTTACAGCGAGGAGGCAGAACGAACAGCAGGTGGGCTCTACATTCCTGACGCGGCGAAAGAGAAACCGCAGAAGGGATCGGTTGAGGCCATTGGGAGCGAAGTCAAGGAAATAAAGGTCGGTGATGTTGTTTTGTTCGATAAGTACTCTGGTAGCAAGGTCAGCATTGACGGCCGGGACTATCTTATCATAAAGGATGAAGATGTTCTTGGTATCCTTCAGAGTTAAGCCGTTAGAATGTTCTGGCGTAGATAGCAGGTAGAGAGTAGACGAGGTATTATTTTAGGGAGAGAGAGGAGATGGCAAAGCAGATTGTTTTTGGTGAGGAAGCGCGCGCGGGTTTGGTGCGCGGGGTTGATAAGCTAAGCAGTGCGGTAAAGGCAACGCTTGGGCCAAAGGGTCGTAATGCGGTTATAGAAAAGAAGTTCGGTTCTCCGCTCATTACAAAAGATGGGGTAACGGTTGCCAAAGAAGTGGAGCTGAAGGACCCGTATGAAAATATGGGCGCACAGCTTGTACGGGAGGTTGCGAGCAAAACATCCGACGTTGCGGGGGACGGCACGACAACGGCCACCGTGTTGGCGCAGGCCATGTTTCGGGAAGGGATAAAGAATCTCTCTGCCGGCGCGAACGCGATGGACCTGAAGCGTGGCATTGACAAGGCCGTTGAAGCGGTTGTCAAGGAACTTAAGGAAAGCTCACGGCCGTGCCAATCGAAAAAGGAGATCGCACAGGTTGGTACGATTTCTGCCAACAGCGATCAGACGATTGGAGACCTGATTGCTGAAGCGATGGAAAAGGTTGGGAAGGACGGGGTTATCACGGTTGAAGAGGCGAAGAGTATGGCGACCTCTCTGGACGTCGTGGAGGGGATGCAGTTTGATCGGGGATACGTCTCACCTTACTTTGTAACGGACTCTGAGCGAATGACCGTATCACTGGAGAATCCGTACATACTCCTCAATGAAAAGAAGATTTCTACCATGAAGGACCTGCTCCCCATCCTTGAACAAGTTGCAAAGTTGGGGCGTCCGCTCTTAATTGTTGCGGAAGATGTGGAAGGAGAAGCATTGGCGACGCTGGTGGTGAACAAGCTCCGCGGAACGCTTCAGGTGGCGGCGGTAAAGGCCCCGGGTTTTGGCGACCGCAGGAAGGCCATGATGGAGGACATTGCGGTGTTAACCGGTGGACAGGTGATATCGGAGGACCTGGGTCTGAAGTTGGAAGGGATAAAGGTCTCAGACATGGGTCGGGCGAAGCGTATCACCATTGATAAAGATAACACCACGATTGTGGAGGGTGCCGGGGACATGCACAAGATTCAGGGCCGTGTTAAGCAGATTAAGGCCCAGATTGAAGAAACCACGTCCGACTACGACAGGGAAAAACTCCAAGAGAGGCTTGCCAAGATCGTGGGCGGGGTGGCCGTTATCAACATTGGTGCGATGACTGAGACGGAAATGAAGGAAAAGAAGGCCCGTGTAGAGGACGCCTTGCATGCCACGAAGGCGGCCGTTGAAGAAGGCATCGTACCCGGGGGCGGTGTCGCCCTGCTTCGGTGCATCCCTGTCCTAGAGGGGGACCTGGGTGCGCAGGGCGATCAGAAGGTGGGGGTGGGTATCGTTAGGCGGGCATTAGAAGAGCCGTTGCGCCAAATTGCCGACAACGCAGGCGCGGAAGGGTCTGTTGTTGTTAACGCGGTCAAGGCTGAAAAGAAGCTGGTAGGCTTTGATGCCGCCACGGAAACGTATGTAGACATGATTGCCGCAGGCATTATTGACCCCACAAAGGTTACCCGTATTGCGCTACAAAATGCGGCGAGTGTTGTTGGGTTAATGCTGACAACCGAAGTGATTGTGGCGGAGATACCTGAAGAGAAACCCAAGATGCCGGCGATGCCCGGTGGTGGTGGTATGGGCGACATGTATTAAACAATAGTGGTTAACCTCAAGCCCCTTGTGCTGTTCCTTGGCGCAGGGGGCTTTTTTGTAAGTGAAAAGTCCGTCATTCCGGCATGTTTCTAGCCGGAATCTATTGGCCGTACGACAAAGATGGTTTTGTTGGGTTATCGTTATAGTGGAGAGCGAATGTGGGTAGCGTGGTAGAGATTTCTGGCCGCCAGTGGGAGAAGGAGGTTTTGCAGGCGGTAGGGCCTGTGATGGTTGACCTTTGGGCGCCATGGTGTGGGCCATGCCGTACCATTGCCCCTGTTGTTGAAGAGCTCTCCAGGGAGTATCAGGGAAAAGTTTCCATCTTCAAACTAAACACGGACGAAAATCCGGATGTCATGAGCAGGTACCAGGTCATGGGTATCCCAACGCTTCTTTTTTTTAGAGATGGTCAAATTGTTGATAGAATTGTCGGGGCCGTACCTAAAGCAAAGCTTAAGGAGCGGCTTGAGGCGGTGCTTCCAAAGTAATGTCGCTTTGTCCCTGCAAAATTTCCTCTAGCCGGTCAATCATCGCGTCAATCTCGATCCTTTGAATCGTTAGCGGTGGGATAAGCCGCAGGGTATCGTTTGATGTTTTATTCAGCAGTAGTCCGGTCTCATAGCCCCTCTTTACTAAATCAGAGGCGACAGGTCGTTCAAGATCAACCGCAACCATCAATCCAACACCGCGTACCTCTCGAATAAGGCGATATCGCGTCTTAAGCTGCATCAGCCTTTTTTGTAAGTAGTCCCCCATTTTTTTAACCCGCGAAAGAAAAGCAGGCTTGGCCAGTCGTTCAACAACCGACACAGCGGCCGCACACACCAGCGGGTTTCCGCCAAACGTGGAGGCGTGTGTGCCCGGCGTGAAGGACTCTGCCACACGAGAGGTCGCAAGCATTGCCCCAATGGGAACCCCACCCCCCAATCCCTTGGCAAGCGTGATGATATCAGGAACAATGCCTTCGTGTTGATAGGCAAAGAGGCGCCCGGTGCGTCCCATGCCGGTCTGGACTTCATCTAGGATCATCAATAATCCGTGCCTGTCACAGAGTCTGCGCACTGCCGATAGGTACCCAGGAGATGGAACACGCACCCCACCCTCCCCTTGGATAGGCTCCAGAAATACGGCAATCGTTTTTGGTGTGATCGCGCTTTCAATTGCGCCACAATCATCAAACGGTACCTGTGTGAAGCCACGAGGCATAGGTTCAAACCCTTTCTGGTGTTGCCGGCGTCCGGCCGCCGCGAGGGTCGCAAGGGTCCGTCCATGAAACGCGCCTTGCATGGCGATGATTTCAAAGCGGTCAGGGCGCTTGATTACCTGACTATCGCGAGCAAACTTTCTTGCCAATTTAATAGCGGCTTCGTTGGCCTCTGCACCGCTATTACAAAAGAAGACCTTGCCGGGAAAATGCGCTATAAGACGTTGTGCGAGGGTAATCTGCGGAATATGATAATAAAGGTTTGAGACATGAAGGAGTGCTTTGGCCTGTTGCACAATGGCAGCGACATGTTGTGTGTCACAGTGACCCAGACTGTTAACGGCGATGCCACCCACAAAGTCAAGATAGGCCTTCCCGTTTATATCATAAACGGTTGCGCCAACACCCCGGGTAAGTACCAGAGGAAACCTGGCGTACGTCTGCATCAGCACTGCATCCGCTTGTTTGATCCACCGGTCAGATAGGGTGAAATCTACGCGCTTTCTCATGGGTTACAAAACCCGTTGTTAGGTATGACCGCGGACGACAAGAGGCACGCCTCTACATCAAATCGTTAAGGGTATCGGACAGACTCTTTCGAATGCAGGTGAAGATGGGGGTGTCGCGCACCGTGTGGCGACTGGCTTCCGCTTCGCGGAGTGCCATGACCAGATCGAGGAAGTCGCTTGGATAATCACTTTCAAACGCCAAGACAAACTCCGCATCGTCTAACCCAAAAGAATAGGTGGTGTTGATCTTAACGGTTGGGAAGCGGTGCCCGATTTCAATATGTTCATTCATCATTCCCTGTCGCGCCGACTTGGTGAGCAGATACCAATCCCGGGTCTTTACAAAGGGATAGATAAAGATATACTTGGATTTTCCGGGAACAATGGTTAACCGCTTCGACTCCTGACCTTCGTGGCTGTGTTCATCTACATAAATTGAACGCTTGGTCATTGATAAATACGAATAGGTCACATGGAGGTACTTCCCCAAGCCGGTTGCCTGCAATTTGACGGTCATGTCCTGAATCGCTTCTAACTCGTAGCTAATACGCCACAGAACAATATCCACTTCAGCCCGGATGCCGACGGTGGAATAGGGAATGGTCAATACGCGGTCGCCAAACGACTCTACCACGCCTATAAAGGCCTTCACTCCTTCCTGGCGCTCCGTATCCGTCATCCTCCGCCACAGGGGATCGGCCTTATAGAAAACAAAATTGACAAACTGCCTCCGCTCCGGTTTTGTCATGGATATTACACCTCCACTAAATCATCTCATGTAGCGTTTGTTCGGCTTCTTTTCTGGTCAATACAATAACCTTGTCCGCGACAACCAATTTCGTATGGGTTTCAGGGGGAATCAAGGCGTCTCCCCGAATGACAGCCACAAAGAGAACACCCTTCGGTGGAATAATCTCCCCGACCTCTTTCCCGATCATTTTTGATGTGCTCGAGAGAGTGATCTCGACAATTTCCGCATTTCCGGATCGCAGGGTAACCAGTGGAATCACCATATCCGTTGCGTTGACCTGTTCTTCGATAATGGCATCAATCAAGCGTGTCGCACTTACCGTGGCGTCTATGCCCAGTTCTGAAAAAAGTGTCTCGTTCCCGGGGTCGTTCACGCGCGCGATGGTTCTTCGGCACCTAAAAACAGACTTTGCCACCTGACAGATGACCAGATTTTCTTCATCAATACCGGTGGCGGCCACCAAGACATCCGCGCGATTGACGCCTCCCTCTCGCAACGTACTGACACGGGAACCGTTCCCTTCTAAGATGGCCTCTCCAAGCTCCGCCGATGCTTTGGCAACCCGTGCCTTATCTTTTTCGATGATGAGGACCTCATGCGCCTCCGACAATAGAAGCTTCCCAAGATGATACCCCACCTTTCCGCAGCCCACAATGACGATATACATCAGCGTCTTTCCTGGTACGATTTTAGAGGCGCTTGCCACCACCCTGTGTCTTGAGCTTCCAAGACTTTAGGCCGGACAGTGTAACGTTATTCTCAAACCTTATGCAACCAAACGCGTTGCCTTATGACAATCCATGCGGTTCCTGTGCGCAGTAGCCCTTGCACTTCAAGCCGCCTCGCTACGGTTTTTAAAGGTGCCCAAATATTATTTGCGGATAGGTCCTAAATCTTTCCCCCAATATAAGGCACCTCATGGACCTTGGGGTGCATAATCGGCCCGTGGCCGAAATAGCCCTCTTCGCCGAAGAGCTCGCCATGGTCGGAGGTGATAATAAGGTAGGTCCCTACCGGACACTTCTTAAAAAGCTTTTCCATTAAGCGGTCAACTCCCTCGATGGCAGCGATCTGCCGATCGCGGAAGAAGTGCAGATGTTTCTCCTCAAAATAATAGCCGGTTAGGTCGGCCACGTTGGGTGGGTGTCCCCCTATATCTTCCCCCGATCGCCTGAAGATCCCTCCTTCTCCGCGAAGAGGGGGCATTTCCTCCGGGGGGATACCATAGGGGTAATGTGCCTCCCCTAAATTCAATAGGTAAAAACCCGGTACCCCGTCAAACGATACCTCATTGATGACCGCTTCGAAGTCATTGTAGCGATCCATTAACTTGTACGAATCGAACCCCGTGTTCAAAACCGTGACTGGATTGATGATAGGCATGGATACTCTGGCATGTGTTTGGTAGCCCTTTGATTTTAAAAACTGGGGGAGCCAAAAATGAGGGACGAAATCTTTCATCGTAAGCCCTTTGATCCCCAGCCGGTCACCCCAGTCCATGTAGTCTTTTTTATAGACCTCTGAAGCAAACACCCCCGGCGGGCTCTGATGCGGCGTCATCCCCATCAGGTAGGCAAAATGGGAGGGGGAAGTCCATCCGGCATAGCTGTACCGCCGTTCCACGGGACCGAGGTTACGCATATTAGGGGTTGCCGCCGACATAAATGAGTCATAGCGAGCACTGTCAATAACCAGATAGATCAAATTATTCATCACCGTATCTTGCTCCAGAACACTTTAATCTCATTCGGCCTATCCTATAAAATACCCCCTATTTATGTCGTAACTACCGCTACACCGATGATTTTCCCCCTTTGTTTGAGTGCCAAGCGGCTAAGGCTGGACCGTCCACGCTCCACAACCATCGGAGTCTTAAATCGAAGCATGACTTCGCCCACTTCCCCGATCTCTGTGTCTGCATGGCGGATGATTTCACATTCTGTCCAAGCTGTTGCGCATTCCGCAATGACCGGTCCCGATACCGGCTCAAGAAGTATCGTATGTGCCTCTACCTCGCTTTTGGGGATGGCAACCGCTTCCCGTGCGCAGCAGACATCTCCGCGATCAACAGAGTTAAGCTGCCAATCACAAACAATCCCAATATTATCCCCAACCTTGGCAGCCCGGCCGTCTCCCCAGGCGCTTAAAACTTTCTTCACATTCCCCGTCTCTCCGCTGACGGCAAACTGAATGGCTTGGCCGGCCTGCAGGGTACCACTCTCCACCCGGCCTGCGACAATCACTTGGCCTCCATCGCCGTTTTTGTAAAGCCCTTGCACGGGTAGACGCAAGGGGCCTCCAGAAAGAGAATCGCTCATCTTAAGCCCTTCCATGCACTCAAAAAGGGTTGGGCCACCATACCATCCCGTATGGGGCGAACGTTCCACCACGTTATCCCCACAAGCGGCAGAGACCGGGATCGTCATTGCCCCATCCGGCAACAAGCCACCCATCAAAGAGGCAAGCTTTCCCCTCATTTCTTCGTAGACCGATGCTTTATAGCCAAACAGGTCAATTTTATGGCTCTTTCTCACTTCAAGTGGGTAAACCGGTTTGGGTGTAGTCGAGTTTTCCGGTCAGGAGATAAATCATGGTCTTGAAGTTCTTGAAGGTCC
>SBBL01000134.1 GCA_005239745.1 Candidatus Troglogloeales bacterium
CGTGGGCGCGGGCGTATACTGATAAACCTTGCCATACGGCTCATACACAATCCGCTGGACTAGGGCACCAGTCCCATCCGTCGTCACACTCGTCGAGCCTAAATGGTCCCCGTGAACATAGGACGTGCCGGCGCCATCTTTCACTGCAATTAGGCCATTGCCGGCAAAAATATATCTCTTGCATGACCCACCGGTGCATTCATACAACCGGCCAATAAAGACCGTGGTGACACCACCCACCACCGTCTTTACACGACCCCCATCGCCATCATAGACAAACGACGTCGTCCCGCCACTCCCCACCACACTCTGTAGCCGGTTTTCACCGTCGTAGATAAGCGTCCCCGCGCTCCCCGACACCATGTTCCCGTTGGCATCATAGGCATACGTCACCCCTCCGGCCACCGTCACCGCATGGGGCCGAACGCTCGTTGCCCCACTCGCTGGGTAGGTGTAGGGGCCAATCGCGGAATTGCTGGTCATATTCCCAATGGTGTTGTACGCATACGTGTGCGTACCATATGGGCCGGTAGCTAAGATCAGACGATCTAAATCGTCATAGACAAACCCCTGATCCCCACTGATCGGATTGGCAATAAATTGAACATTGCCTACCGCGTCGTAGCTATAGCTCATGTTTTGATGCGTAGTCGTCCCCTTGAGTGTGCTCAAGCTATTGAGCCGAAAGTTGGCCGAGAGGTAGGTATAGTTTGTCGTCACGCCATTGCCATGAGCCACACTACCGGGCTGGCCGATGGCGGTGTAACCGCTATAGGTCGCATAGGTCATTGTTCCCTCCACAACAGACCGCAACGTCGTGCCGGAATAGTTGTAGGTCACCACACTATTGTCGGGATAGGTAAGGGCACTAACCCGACCTCCTAAATCATACGTCGTCTTTGTGGTGTAGAGTACCAAGTCTATTGTCCGGTCGGTTCGGATGTTTCGGCCCACCGCATCATAGTAGAAAACACTTGACCCGGAACGATCCACCACCGAAGTCAATCGCCCCTTGCCATAAGACGTTGCCCCGTCGTAGCTATAGTAGACGTCCCCTGCCCCCAACGACTTCTGCACACCAATATCCTTCTGACGCAAACGATTCAACGCATCGTACTGAAAGTATATCTTTTGCCCCTTGGCATCAGTCTGTTGAATGAGATTCCCGTTCGGATCGTAGGCATAGCTCCAACTCCCCATGTCGGGGTCCTTCATGGCAATCTTTCGCCCCAACACGTCGTACGTCATCGTTGTGACGTTACCTTGGTTGTCCGTTACTGATAGGAGACGACCCAGAACGTCGTACTGATAGGTAGTGGTGGCATAGACCGTGCCACCGGTCGTTGCACAGGTGGTATAGGTGCCCGTAAACTCTTGCACCTTGATGACATTGCCATCGGCATCACGAAAAAACCGCTTTTGGTGATTGTTCGCATCAATGGCGGTTTCCACCCAGTCGTTATAGCAATGCAGCGTGCGACTGCCGTCCGGATGGGTCACCCGTGTCACCCGGCCCAGGGGGTCATGGGTGAATGTTTGATATTGTGCGGAACTTGAGAAACTTGGCAGTGAAACCTGTCGAACGGCGCCACGTGTATCATACTTCGTATAGACGACAACCCAAACACCGCCTGGTCCGGTCCCATCTTCCCATATCGTCCGACCCAGCCCATCAAAGTGGCGATGTTTATGACCGATCGGCGTAACGGTGTTGATATATTTAGAGGTCAGATAATAGTCCCACGTGGTCCATGAACCGTCCGGCAGGTCTATTCTCTTCTGCCGGCCGAAGACATCGTATTGGGTGGTGGTGACGGCGCCATTGGGGTCGGTAACCGTCTTTGGCTGGCCCCAGAGGCCCAAATCGGCCGCAGCGCCATTGTAATAGGCGGTGGTTATGGTATGGCCAAGGGGATTTGTTACGACCGTCGGAAAGGTGCCGGTGCTATCGTAGGAAATCGTGCTGATATTCCCGTTGGCGTCTCGCGTACAGGTAGGGTTTCCGTATGCATCGTAGGCCATACGGGTCTCAACACTTGGACCCGTGAGGTTCCAACGGGAAATCCGTGTCAGGTTGTCTTTGGTAGGAAATATGTTGGTCGAAACGGTTTCACAAGAAGTGGCTCCATCATAATAAAAATCTGTAAAGGCCACTGTCATCCCACTGCCTGTGACCACGTGTTCACGAGAGAGAAGACCCATCATCCATACCGTGGAATTATACGCGTAGCTTCTGTAAATGGTCCGGTCGTCCGCGACAGTACTGATGTCGCCCAACTGATCTTCCTGAACAACGTTACCGTACCAATCATAACGGTAGTCCGTTCGTGTCTGTTTACCGCAGGCATCGCCATCACAAATGGACATATCTATCCGAGAGGGTGGATTAAAATAGGGTGCGGTACCGTCAGCAACATACGTGGTGGTTGTTTCTCGGTCGAGCCGCCCGGCACCAAAGACTTGGACATAGTAAGGTTTTCCTTTCATGTAGCCGACAGGGACCCCCGGATTATTGACATGGGCTGCCGTATCGTTGCCTTGGTGAAACCATGTCCCTGTGACAATCTGCTCGCCATCGGGGCCAATCGGACCTGTGACGCTTGCAGCCAAGAAACCACGGAAATCACGTTCCGGAATGTAATAATATCCACTGACATAACTGTACGTTGTCGTAGAGTTGTTCCCATTGCCATCGCCGATGGTTACTGCACTCACGGTTTGCACCGGAAACGGCAGTAGGGTGTTGTTGTAGGAGGTTGAGGGTGTGTAGGCAATGGTTGCCGTCCCCCCAATACCGTTAGAAATATTAGTCAGCAGATCGGGCATGGGGGTTGAAAGAGATACCCGCCAAAATCCCCACCCACTGCGCGCGTGGGCAATATCCGTCTTTCCATCCCCGTTGAAATCCCCCGTCACTACCTGCTCATGGCCATCCGACAGGCCCTCAATGGCCAAATAAGGACCGGTCCACCAGTTTGACGGCGTAAATCCGGAACCGGTTGAAACTGATACCGTCCAAAATCCCCACCCACTGCGTGCATGGGCAATATCCGTCTTCCCATCCCCATTGAAATCCCCCGTCACCACCTGCTCCTGTTTGTCAGACAAGAGGTCAATGGCCAAATAAGGACCGGTCCACCAGTTTGACGACGTAAATCCGGAACCGGTTGAAACTGATACCGTCCAAAATCCCCACCCACTGCGTGCATGGGCAATATCTGTCTTTCCATC
>SBBL01000059.1 GCA_005239745.1 Candidatus Troglogloeales bacterium
ATTACCTACCCTATACTGCCTGGTCTTTTTCCTTAAGCCACTTCTGCACAACGGTAGCAACCGCCTGCGGATCCCGCTTCACCTCTTCCATAGCCTGCTCTGCCGTCATGGTACCCGCAACACCCCCTTCTACACCACCAGCACCTACACCTGCCCTCGTACCTGGGCCACCACCCGCCTCCGGACCTCCACCCCATTGACCGGCACCCATCCCAGCAGGACCACCACCCGTCCCTGGACCACCAGGCCCGGCACCCATCCCAGCAGGACCGCCACCTGCTGGTCCACCGCCCGTCCCTGAGCCACCAGGCCCAGCACCCATCCCAGCAGGACCGCCACCCGTCCCTGGACCACCAGGCCCAAATTCCTGTCCGGTACCCCACGGGCCGGCCCCAACACCTCCGACACCAGGGCCACCCCACGGACCTACCCCAACACCTCCGACACCAGGACCACCCCACGGACCTACCATACCACCAGGGCCGCCCACGCCTGCCATTTGCGTAAGCTGCGCCGGCCCCATCACTGAACCCATGAGAGGTTTGATGATAAACAAGAAGGCCAAGATAACCGCAACGAGCACAACCAGATACTTCACAAGCTGAAGTATATTGAGCCCAGGCCCTGCCACCTCCTCTTCTGCTGCTACTTCCTTCGCGGTAGCGGGAGCTTCATCCAAGCCCATCGGCACACTCGTGATCTCTAGCTTGTCCCCACGCGTCGCTGTAAATCCCATCGCAGCCTTTACCAACTCCTCAAACTTCTTCATCTCCTCACCACTTCGAGGAATGTATTTCTTAATCTCTTTGTCCCCCTCTTTCGTAACCTCATAAGTGCCGTCAACCATAACGGCCACAGAGAGCCGCTTGATAACACCCATCGGCTCAATGATCTTGTTGATCGTCTTGCTAATCTCATAATTGGAAACCACCGTCGTCTTTTGCGAGGCGCTCTGCCCGGTAGATTGCGGAGAAGGTTGTGTCCCAGGCGGAAGGTTGGTTAAAACCCCCGGCGCCCCCGGCGTACTCTGCGAAGAGCCGGTCACGCTCTCCTTCAGTTGTTGTTCACTGCGGGCAACCTGGAAGTCCGGGTCGAACTTTTCCTCCGTTGACTCTATTCTACGAAGATCTAGCAAACTCGAAACGCGAACCGCAGCATTCCCCTCACCCACAACCTCTTCCAATAGAGAGAGCAGCTTGTCCCGCATGTCATTTTCAAATTTCTGCTGATATTCATATTGAGAATTGGCCGTGAGTAAAGCGGCATCATCCGCCGTTTCTGAAAGGGTCTTACCATGCTGATCCACAACAGAAACCATTCCCGGGTCAAGGCCTGTAACACTGCTCGATACCAAGTGAGCAATCCCCTGAACCTGTTCCTTAGACAACATCTTTCCGGAACGGAGTGTAACCATCACCGAAGCCGTGGCCGGCTCCTGCTGACGTGCAAAAAGCGACTTGTCCGGCATATTGATCTGGACACGCGCGGCACTAACCCCCGACATCTTTCCAATCGTACGGGCCAACTCTCCCTGCAACGCCCTTCGGTAATTTACCTTCTGTGCAAACTCAGTTACCCCGATAGAGGTCTGATCGAAAATCTCAAACCCGACACCACTGTCATTCGGAAGCCCCTCTCCGGCAAGCTGTAACCGAAGATCGTAAACACGATCGGAAGGAACAAGAACGGCAGATCCGGCGGCGGTCAGCTCGTACGGGGTACCACCTTCTTGGAGTTTTTTAACCACGGCCCCGGCATCTTCCGACGATAGGTTTGAATAAAGCAGCCCCATCTCCGGTTTTTGCGCCCAAAACCAAACCGCCACCAAAGCGGCAACGGTAGCCGCCACCACTAAGAGGAGGGTTATCCTCTGTCCAAACGTCATTACCGCAATGTTTCTACCAATCTGATTTCCAGGTGCTGCCATGATTACCTTGCTCCATGTTGTGTGGTGGGTGACTAAATTTGCATCCGAATAATTTCTTCATACGCTGAAACAACCTTATTCCTGACCTGCATCACCAACTGAAACGCAAGGTCAGCCTTCTCCATAGAAATCATCGTCTGATGAAGACTCTGGTCTCCGTTTACAACAAGATTGACAATCGCCTGGTCGGCACTCGCCTGAAGCGCATCCACATCCCGAAGCGTAGACTTAACCATATCAAAAAAGTGCGTACCGGCAACCTCGGACGCCGAAGAGGCCTGGACCGCTCCAGATGCTAGGGAAGTCGCCGCCATGATGGACTGAATATTCATCTCAACGCCTACCGACCGATCTCCAACGCCTTCAAAGCCATACTCTTAGTGGCATTCAGCGCCGTAACATTTGCCTCATACGAACGAAGTGCAGAGATCATATTCACCATCTCCTCCATCGCATGCACGTTAGGATACAGGACATAGCCCTGCGCGTCCGCGTCCGGGTGCTGCGGCTCATAGACCGCCTTAAACGGACGAGGGTCCTTTATAATTTCCGTCACGTTTACCCCAAGATAAACCCCCCGCAACTTTGCGCTCAACGCGTTCTCAAACGAACCCTCCACCGGCGCCGCGGTAAAAACCACATCTTGTCTTCGATACGGCCCGCCTTCAAGCGTACGGGTTGACTCGATGTTGGCCAAGTTACTGGAAATGATATGAAGCCGCTTCCTCTGCGCCTCAAGTCCGGAGGCCGACACCGCAAACATCTCTTGAATATCCACCTATCTACCCTCCCGAATGGCACTGCCCAACCCCTGCATCTTTTGAGAAAGAAGCTGAATCGTCGCATTATACATTAGCTGATTCTCCATCATCCTCGCCATCTCCTTCTCCGCATTCACGTTGTTACCATCCAGGCGAACAGGCGGATCAGGCGATAACACGGCCACGCCGGACGACGGTGATAGAATTGCCTCCAGTGATGAAAGATGCCCCGGGTGCGTAGTCGTAAGTGGAAGTACCGAAGAAGACGGCAGGGACGCACGCATCGCCTCTTCAAAGGGCACCTCGATAGCCTTATAATAAGGGGTATCTTGATTCGCGATGTTTGCCGAACTCGCGCGCTGACTGTCCATACGCAAATCAAGCGCCCGCCCCATTAACCCAACGGTTCCTTCCAACATTGCCCCTACAAACCCTTCCATTTTTCCTCTCTACTCACACCCTTACACTAGATACTAGCGCGGTACCCTCTCAACTTATTTCGGAGCGTTCGAATACTGATCCCCAACGTGCGCGCGGCGTAGGTCCGATTGTTCCCTACCTGCTGTAACGTCTCCAGAATAAACGACCGCTCCACTTCACGCAACGTACTCCCTACACGATAGGGGGATCGCTTCCCCTGAAGAGACACACGCGGCGATAAATCTTCCGGCGCAATACGTCCATTATGCGCCAGGAGAATCGCACGCTCAATCACCCCCTCAAACTCCCTGACATTGCCACGCCACTGACGTCCTTCCAAAGCGGCAAGCACCTCCGGCCCAATGGAGACTGCCTTCTTATAGCGTATCGAGCCACGCTTAATAAAGTGGTCAAGAAGGATAGGAATATCGCATACACGCTCCCGAAGCGGTGGGATAGCCAACGGAAACGTACAAATCCGGTAATATAGATCCTCCCGAAATCTCCCGGCAGCCACATCGTCACTAAGGCACCGGTTTGTCGTCGCAACCACACGAATATCAAGCGGCACAGGCTCCCGTCCACCCAAGGGGTCTATCTCACGTTCTTGCAGAACACGCAATAACTTCACTTGAAGCGAGAGGGGCATCTCGCCAATCTCGTCAAGAAGCAGCGTTCCGGAACTAGCCATCTCGAACCGCCCCAGTCTCCTCCCCTGTGCACCGGTAAAGGCCCCTTTTTCGTATCCAAAAAGCTCGCTTTCAAGCAATCCTTCGGGTACCGCCGCGCAATTAATGGCCACAAAAGGACGACCTGCGCGAGCGCTTTTTTCGTGTATATAGCGGGCTACCAGCTCCTTCCCCGTCCCGCTCTCTCCCTCAATCAAAACCGTTGCATCGGTAGGGGCAACCACTGCAGCCTCTTCAAGCAACCGCTGCAGGGTAGGATCCTGAGTAACAATCATCCTACGGTACGCCGCCGGATGGACCGGTGGCGGGGCCTGTATCGGCACCGCCTGTGGCAGGACACCTACCGGCCGCAAAACTGCTCCGCCCATTTCCTCCCCGGCTTTCCTTAACGTCTCAACCATCTGTCCCACTTATACCCCCCACCCCCCTTATTGAGGATGCTATTTTGCGATATGGGCCTTTTCCGCCGCGACACGTCTCATGAGCGGGTCATCCGCATTTTGCGCAAGCGTTGCTAAAATTGCACGGCCTTCCTCTATCTGAGCCAGTGCTTGATAACTGTTGGCTAACTGAAACTTAAGCCGACCTATCTCCCGCCCTCCACCACCACCCTCCAACGCTTGGGTATAATACTCAATCGCCTTCTTGAAGTCGGACGAATTATAATAGGCATCTGCTGCCAGAAAACGAAAAGCCGGTGCTTCTTCCTTGAACTGATCTATCAACCTAAGATAGACTGCCACTTCCTCTCCATACTGCTCACTTTGCTGATAGGCCTTTGCAAGCAAGAGAGACATCCGTTTCATATCAGGGTTTTCGGGATAAAGTTCAATCCACTTTCCATATCCCTCTATGGCTTTTTTGATTTCCCCCTGGCTGTGGTACATCTTTGCTAGATTCGACAAGACAACAGGGGCAAGACTGCTCGTTGGGTAGCGCACCAAGAACTCGTCCATCCTGGACTCTGCCTCTGCGTAATCTTCAAGCCGTACCAGCACCTCGCCCGTACGAGACAAGGCCTTTTCGGAAAACAAGTTCCCTACGCTTACCGCAATCGGCTCATAGATGTCCAGTGCCTGTCTAAAGAGCCCTGTCTGATAATAGCTTTCAGCAACAGACATTCCCACGGACTCCGTCAACATGGTTGGCGTGAAAGAAGCAGGATAGGAAGCGTACAGCCAGATCGGCTTACCATAATCTTTCTGCTCTGTCCATTTAGAAACGGCTTCCTCCGTCGCACGATGGATATAGGCAACCACCTCGTTCCGAAACGAACTAGAAAACGGACGCGCTTCTTGCGAGAATCGGCGCGCTAACCCATTAGCCAATTCCAAAGCCTCCTCGTAAACACCGTACCGCTGCAGAACCTTCGATGCCCCAAAAATAGCATCCTGAACGACGGGAGAGAGAGACGCCTCCTTAAGGAGTATCCTTCCTATCTTTCCCATATTACGGAGCGTCTCTAGCCGCTCCACCGTGTCCTTTACCGTCGGAGCATTTCTCCATACCAACTGAATGTTCTCAGGCTGACAGCGTTTCGCATCCTTCGGGCAATATTTTGCCGCTAGCAAACCGTTCAAGGCAAGCAGCTTACTCCCCTTCGCCCCTGGGACGCCCTTATTGGCCCAACTTGCTAAGACATATGCCTTCTCCGCAGCTTCCGCCCGCCCTTCCGCGCGCCACGTATCCCCTATCCTCGACAACGCAAGCGCTCTAGCCTCCACGTCTCCCAACTTATGCACGTAGACGTTATGAAACGCCATATAAAGCTCCCTTGCCTGACCATAGCGCCCCGTGCGATAGGCAGACTCGGAAAACTGAAAGAGCGCCATCGGGTCTTGCCCCCAGTAACCGGGCCGACCCTTCTCGCCCAGTATGTAATTGTCATAGGCCCGATTGAAATTATCCATATGGTACATGACATCGGCCTGCTCAAAAAGAACGGCATCGAGATCCGTCAGAGAAAGGGGTAATCTCCTGACCGTTTCGTAGGCCACTGAGGCATTTTCCCACTGACGTGCCGCACGATAGGTTCTTGCAATACCAAGCCGCGCAGGCAAAACAAAAACGCTTTCCGGATGCCGCTTCATAACCCGCGTAAAGCTCCCGATAGATTCCGTATAGAGTTTCAGTTGCCCGTAAATTTGTCCCATTCTCCAGTAGGCACGAACCGCGTTCTCGGACCCAGGATTGGCAATCGCTGCTTTTCGGAATGCCGCAATTGCACTCCGCAAGGCCGGCTCTCCCTCTGTCTGCGCAAGTGCCGCGTAGAGGTCCCCCAATAAAAATTGCAACATCTCAGGCCCCCCGCCCCTCTCCTCCTGTAGGCGTTTTGCCGAATCAACTGCTTCGTGATACCGACCGGCGTGATAGGCATCCAAAATAGCTTGGAGAGGCATGTCGGCCTGTTCCGATCCATCAAAAATAGGCAAAGAAAAATCATCAGATGACAGAGCGGGTGGCAGAGGCTGTTCCAGTAGGCCGGTGGAGCTACCGTCGGAAGAGACGGCGGCAGAGGCCTGAGAAAGGGGGGGAAACAACGAAAAAACCAACAGGAAATACAACGAGCGCCTAATCATTTCGCCTCTACACGATACCCACGCACCCCTCAACAACAGGACGCCACTACTCTCTTAGAGAAAACGACCCGTCTTAATACTGCAACTTAAGCGCATTGTCAAGCAGTTTTTCACGTACCCCTGGAAACCTCTGTTTCAAAGGCGATTGTCGGCATGCCAATCCGCCCCGTTAAAAGTCCTATTCCAAAGTCCTATTCTAAGGATAAGGATAAACCATGGGGAACCCTTAAGGCATCCTCGCGACGGTCCTTACGAATCAAGGAGAAATCCCTCCTTGGTTAAGGAGGCCGAAGTACCGAGTACAGTCGGGACGCCGACGGCGGAGCTAGGGGTGCTTATCCTCCACATTGCTACCCCTTCCTAGCTAAGGGCTTCTACCTTCTTTGCTAACCCTCCTTTGCTAACCCTCCTTACCCAAGGAGCCCCTTCTTTGCTACCAAGAAGTCTTTGGTATGGCGCCGGGCTTGAAGATGCTACCCCTCCTTAGTATAAGGAGGGGAAACACGTCGCTCCCATAGCTGGGTGTCCAGGCTTCCTTACCTCAAGATACGGCGTTCCGAGTCAATCCCATTTTTAGTTGAAATTCTTGAAAGGCCCCTCCGCCTTGCATCCCGTTTTCGCTAGTGCTACACTGGTGGGTATGCTAACAGCCAAGGAAGAGAGCGTCTTCGGGGCGGATGCTCTGTTGGGCAAAAACTTGCGTCCGGGGGTTGCGTCTTCTTTCGATTCTTTCGAGCCCTCGTATTTGCCCCGCGTCTTTTTGCGCCCCGCGACGGCACTAGGTCGGGGTACCCATTATCACAGGAGAAGTGGACGGTGGGCTATATGAGGGTTTTTGTTGCAGGGGTGATTTGGCTGGTATTTGCGCAGGTGTCGGCGGCTAAAGGGCTGGAGAGACTGCCGTACACGAGCCTGCAAGTTTCACATACGTGGGGAGAGGCTGATGATCCTGATTTCGATTTCGAGGGGAATAGCATCACCGTAGTTCTTGACACCGGTAGTAACGTGCTTATCTTTGGTGGTTATGGTTCCGCCAAAACTGACGACTTTCCTGGTTTCGGAACCCGTGGCTTTTTAATGGGCTCGGTGTTTGACATGGGGTTAGGCTACCACTATCCACTGAGTCCAAAAATTGATCTCGTTCCCAGCATCTCACTGAGTGACACAACGACTGAGTTTAAAGGCGGATTCTCTGGAATCCCAGAGGAAAACGATACTACCTGGTCCTATAAATTAGCCGTGAGGGCGCTTGTAACGCCGCATATCGAGCTTGCGGGGGGTGTTGACTACGACGGAGATGACGACGAGTCTCTTTTTCAGGTTGGAGTCCACTACTATCCGACCAATCGGTTTAATCTTGGGGTCGTATACGGTTTTAGAGATGACGTGAAGGGTTGGGAGTTGGTCGGAAAAATGTTCTTCGGGTAGTAGGCAGGTACGCAGAGGCAGGACGATGTCCATCGAGCTATGAGGGGGTAACAACCCCCTGGCCCCATTTATTGGGGGGGAATTGTCCACTTTGAATGAGAGAGAAAGGGTCTGGAGATGAAGAAACTTTTTGAGCAGGTGCGCGATGCGGTGATGTCGTCGCAGATTTATCGGTCTGTTTTTCGTCACGATTTTCCCAATACCGATGCCAATCGTGCGTTGGTGATGTTTAGTAACGTCATCCTCCACCTCCACCCGGTGCGTGTACGGCGAGGAGCGCTAAAGGTAAAGTTTACGTGGTGTTTAGGGGGTCTGACCTTTTTTTTCTTTATTTTATTGACGATTACCGGTGTGTTTCTTATGTTCTACTATGTCCCCGACACACGCAGGGCCTACAACGATATCAAAGACCTGGGGACGGTGATCTATTTTGGCACCCTCTTTCGGAACCTGCACCGGTGGGCGGCGCATGCGATGGTCCTTTCCGTGTGGCTTCACATGACCCGTGTCTTTTTTACGGGTTCTTATAAGCCGCCGCGTGAATTCAATTGGGTGGTGGGTGTTGTCCTTCTTTCGATCACGCTGCTGCTTAGCTGGACGGGCTATCTCCTGCCGTGGGATCAGCTGGCTCTCTGGGCAGTTACCGTGGGAAGTAAGATGGCAGAGGCGTCCCCGCTGGTGGGCAATGCCGGACCGTTTGGTCCGGAACTTGGATTCACCATTGGTAACGATATCACCTTTCTTTTATTGGGCGGCACTGTTGTTGGGCAAAGTGCCCTCCTGCGATTCTACGTTCTGCACTGTTTAGGTCTTCCTTTAGTTGCAAGCCTCTTGATGGCCGTCCATTTTTGGCGTATTCGGAAAGATGGTTTCTCTGGCCCCTTATAAGCCCTTCGCCTGCTAAGGGGACCTCAATATGTCGCAAGAGCCTGAAAATTTGGTATGGTTAGACCTTGAGATGACGGGGCTTGACCCGGATCGCTGTACCATTTTAGAAATTGCAACCATTGTGACGGACAGCCACTTGAACGTGATTGCAGAAGGGCCTGCCCTGCCGATTCACCATGAACGGGAGGGATTGGAGACGATAGAAGTCTGGAGTCAACGGGTCCACACGAAATCCGGACTGTTGCAACGGGTCGCAAGCTCTACCGTTTCGCTCCAGGCAGCGGAAGCTCAAACACTGGCTTTTGTCAAGCAGCATGTAGGCAAACAAAAGTCACCCTTGTGCGGAAACTCTATCCACCATGATAGAAAGTTTTTAGAACGCTACATGCCAAAGTTATCGGCATATTTTCATTATAGAAACGTTGATGTCAGCACGGTCAAGGAATTGGTGCGGCGCTGGTACCCCCAGGGAGGTCCAGTCCTTAAGAAGAAACGAAGACACTTGGCAGCCGATGATATTCGTGAGTCCATCGAAGAATTGGTCTTTTACCGTGAGCATTATTTTCTGAAAAGGTAAGGGAATAAATGCCAAATATTGGAATGCCGGAACTCATTGTCATTCTGTTTATTGCGCTCATTATTTTTGGGGCAGGCAAGCTTCCAGAAGTTGGAAAAAACATCGGCAAGGCAATCCGTGGACTTAAAAAGGGCTTGAGCGATGATGACGACGATTCCAAACCGCCTAAGACAGGAACAACCCCCTGACCCCCTTTTCTAAGGGGGAACTACCTACGTGAGATGAGAGAGAACCCTACCATGCGTCAAAACGGCTGAAAAGAGATGCCCGTGTAGCGTTCCGGCTGGTCGGTGTAAAGGGTTTGGCCGGAGGGGAGTGTTGCGTAATAGATACCGGACTTGGGTGGTGAGTATCCCTTGTAGTAGGATAGCACGCGCTTGATGTAGGTTTGGGTGGCTTCAATAGGCGGAATGCCGCCGTGCTTTTCAACCGTTTGCGCACCGGCGTGGTAGGCCGCTAGGGCACGGGGGAGGTCATTATTGAAGCGACGAAGCAAGGAGCGCAGGTATTGCGTGCCGCCTCGGACGTTCTCTTCGGGGTCAAACGGGTTGTCTACCCGAACTTCCTTCGCCGTCTTTGGCATAAGTTGCATAAGCCCTTGTGCGCCGCTAGAGGAGACCGCGTTGGGGTCAAAGTCGGATTCGGCACGGATAACTGCCTTGATAAGCGCCGGGTCCATGTCTTGTGCTCTAGCAATCTGATCAATCATCAGCGGGTAGCGTGCCTTTGTGTGTACCGAACGGCTGGATTTTTTTATCGGTACCTTCCGACCTTCAGATAAGATAGGACGGTAGCGTGTATGGGTTGGGGTGTCGGTAAAATGGATGGTGCCGGAGGCATCTACAAATTGGTATATCTCCGACGAATGGGCAAGGCTTCTGACAATACCAAGAAGTACAATTAACAGGGTAAAGCCTCGGAAGAAACGGTTAAAGCGCACGGAGAGGGCAAACGGGGTGTTGTATCGCACGACGCCTCCTTTACCCAATATTACTAGAGTCTTGCCTTGAGAGGCAACGGGAAACAATGCAAACAATTAGGTCAACCACCGTTCTGTCCGTTCGGCATAACGGTCGAGTCGCAATCGGAGGGGACGGGCAGGTGACGCTTGGCACTACCGTGGTCAAGGCTAATGCGAAAAAAATACGTCGGTTATATAAAGATTCCGTCTTGGCAGGGTTTGCCGGAACGGCAGCCGACGCTTTTACGCTAATCGAGAAGTTTGAAGCCACATTAGAACAATACCACGGAAATCTGGCCCGTGCGGCGGTCGAGTTAACGAAAGAATGGCGCTCCGATCGCGTATTGCGCCGCCTGGAAGCGTATCTGATCGTTGCGGACCGCAAACAGTCCTTTTTGCTTTCCGGAAATGGGGATGTCATCGAACCATCAGACGGTATTCTGGCCATTGGTTCCGGGGGCACCTACGCGCAGGCTGCCGCAACAGCGCTGGTTGCCCATACCTCACGCAGTGCTGCGGAGATTGTCCAAGCCGCCATGACCATTGCGGCCGATCTTTGTATCTATACAAACCGAGAGATTATCATAGAGGAACTATCTCAAGATGTTGCCTGAAGAATATAGCTATCTCACCCCCCGAAAAATCGTAGAAGCGTTGGATAAGCATGTCATTGGTCAGCAGCCGGCAAAGCGGATGGTGGCCATTGCCCTGCGTAACCGATGGCGTCGCCAACAACTAACTGAAGATTTAAGGGATGAGGTGATGCCTAAGAACATCATCATGATCGGCCCCACCGGGGTTGGTAAGACGGAAATTTCTCGCCGTCTCTCGAAGCTGACCAGTGCGCCCTTTATCAAGGTAGAGGCCTCCAAATTTACGGAAGTGGGCTATATTGGACGGGACGTTGAATCCATTATTCGTGACTTAATAGAGCTTGCCGTTCGGATGGTAAAGGAGCAGCGTACTGAAGTTCTTAGTGAAAAGGCGGAGCAATTAGCTGAAGAGCGCTTGCTTGATCTGTTATTGCCTCCTCCCTCTCCTCCTCTGGGGGAGGGCGAACAGACGGAGGCTCCCCGTTCCGGGTCGTACGAGCAAAGCCGCGAAAAAATGCGCAAGCGTTTGCGTGATGGGCTTCTGAAGGAGCGGACCGTTGAATTAGAGGTACGCGACAGAGCTCTCCCTACCGTCGGTGTTATCTCGAATGTCGGGATGGAAGAGATCGAGTCGCACCTGAGGGAGATGTTTGGGAATATGATGCCATCACGGAAGAAGCAGCGGCGGGTGAAGGTATCCGAGGCACTGTCGCTGCTAACCCAGGAGGAATTGCAGAAGATCATTGATATGGATGAGGTGGTGCGAGACGCCATCCACCGTACCGAGAATGAGGGCATTGTTTTTCTTGATGAGATTGACAAAATTGCCAGCCGGGAAAAATATGGGCCGGATGTTTCACGTGAAGGCGTTCAGCGCGATTTGCTTCCGATTGTCGAAGGCTCCACCGTTCACACAAAATACGGCGTGGTCAAGACAGACCACATTCTTTTTATTGCCTCCGGCGCGTTTCACACTGTAAAACCGACCGATCTGATCCCGGAGCTGCAAGGACGGTTCCCCATTCGGGTAGAACTCTCGTCTTTAACGCAGGCGGACCTTGTTCGTATTCTAACCGAACCCAAAAGCGCCCTCTGCACGCAGTACGTTGCACTTCTTAAGACCGAAGGCATTGGTCTTTCGTTTGCCAAGGACGGCATTGAAGAGATTGCTTCGATTGCGGTAGAGGTGAATGCACGCTCTGAAGATATCGGCGCACGCAGGCTTTTTACCGTCATGGAGCGGCTACTGGAGACGGTCTCATTTGATGCTGCGGAAATGGAAAAGAAAGAGGTCGTGGTTGACGCGGCCTACGTCCGTAGGCACCTCCATGACGTGGTTAAAGACCAAGACCTCAGCCGGTATATCTTGTAATGTCGGACGTGCACAAAATAGACCGCGTCAGCGTACTCATTGAAGCCCTTCCGTATATCCGGGCGTTTTCCAATAAAACCATCGTGATTAAATATGGCGGTTCCGCCATGACCGACCCAAAGCTGAAGCGCCAGTTTGCTGAAGACGTGGTGTTGATGAAATATGTCGGCATGAATCCGGTGGTGGTCCACGGCGGGGGACCGGCTGTTTCTTCGATGCTCAGGCGTCTTGGAAAAGAACCCCAATTTGCAAAAGGCTTGCGGGTAACGGACAGTGAGACGATGGAAGTGGTAGAGATGGTACTGGGTGGTACCATCAACAAGGAAATCGTCACCCTCGTTCAGCAAGAGGGGGGATGTGCGGTTGGCCTCACGGGCATTGACGGCAGTCTGATCTTGGCTGAGCCGTTTAAGTCATCGGGTATGCACGTGGGACAGGTGGGTCGGGTTAAAAGCGTTAATCCGCGACTCCTTCGATTGTTATTTGAGCAGCCGTTTATTCCCGTGATTGCCCCGATTGGCACAGATGCGAAGGGAAAACATTTTAATATCAATGCCGACGATGCGGCCTCTGCGGTGGCGATTGCACTCTCTGCGGAGAAACTCCTTTTTCTGACGGATGTGCCAGGCATTATAGATGGGGGAGGTACCCTACTGCCCACCCTTTCCAAGCGTGAGATTCGGCGTCTTACGGCGCGGGGAGTGATTACGAAGGGCATGCTCCCGAAGGTTAGGGCGGCGACCGATGCCATTGATCGTGGGGTTTGCAAGGCGCACATTATTGACGGCCGGGTACCTCATGCCTTACTCCTTGAAATTTTTACGGACAGCGGCGTTGGCACCGAGATTGTCGCGTAGTCATGGGAAATCGGCCATGAAGGTTCCCCTGCTTGACCTTGCGGCACACCACCAACCGATTAAGCAAGAAATTCTTGCGGCGCTTGAGAGGGTCTTGGACAGCAATGCCTTTATCCTGGGCCCAGAAGTCAAAAAACTCGAAGAGCGCGTGTCTGCCTATAGCAAGGCGCGGTTTGCCGTTGGAGTGACGTCCGGAACAGACGCCCTGCTTCTCTCACTGATGGCGTTAGGGATTGGGCCCGGGGATGAGGTGGTCACGTCGCCTTACTCTTTTTTTGCAACGGCGGGGGCCATTGTTCGATTGGGGGCAAGACCGGTTCTTGTTGATATTGATCCGGTGACGTATAACATTGATCCCAAGCGAATTGCCGAGGCGATTACGAAAAAGACAAAGGCGATTATCCCCGTGCACTTATACGGCCAGTCGGCAGACATGGAGCCGATCCTCAAGGTGGCAAACGCGCATCAACTTTCGGTGGTCGAGGATGCTGCCCAGGCGATTGGGGCAGAATATCGTGACGGAAAACGGGCCGGAAGCATGGGACACTTGGGGTGTTTCTCTTTCTTCCCCAGTAAAAACCTGGGTGCCCTAGGAGATGCCGGCATGGTGGTAACGAGTGACGCTGATCTGGCCGAGAAGCTCAGAATTCTTCGTGTTCATGGGGGGGAACCCAAGTATTACCATAAGGTCATTGGCGGGAACTTTCGCCTCGATTCTCTTCAGGCCGCAGTACTTAATGTCAAGCTCAATTACTTAGATGGGTGGACAAAACAGCGGCAAGAAAATGCGAAGACTTATAGGGACCTGTTCAAAAAGAGTGGGTTAATGGAGAAGGCGGGATTGTCTCTTCCGGAAGCCGTTTATGAAGGGGCGGGGGTCTCGCACTACCATATTTACAATCAATTTGTGATTCGGGTTCCCCATCGAGACCGTCTCCGAGAATACCTACTCGAGAACGGTATTGTGACGGAGATTTATTATCCGGTGCCCTTTCATCTCCAAGAATGCTTTAAGACGCTCGGTTACAAGGCCGGGGCGTTCCCGGAGTCCGAACGCGCGGCTAATGAGACCCTGGCGCTCCCCATTTATCCGGAGCTGACGCATAAGATGCAGGCAAGGGTTACCGAGGCGATTCAGTCGTTTTACACCGAGTAGAATAGGTGACATCGGTAATGGAAATGGATGACGTGGTTAATCCAAAAACAATTTTAGTAACGGGATGCGCAGGCTTTATCGGAAGCCATTTTGTAAGGCAGTTTAAGAACAAATTCCCAACATCAAAAATCATCGGTATTGATGATTTTTCGACCGGGAGAAGAGCGGCCCTTGAGTCGTCGGTTATTCTCCATGAGGGATCCATTTTAGATGAGGGGATTTTGGAAAAGGTTTTTTCCAGGCACCGGCCGGAATATGTTTTTCATTTTGCCGCTTTGCCCAGGGTTTCCTATTCCGTCGAACATCCGCGCCGCACAAGCGAAGTGAATATCGTTGGGACGGTCGCATTACTTGAAATGTCCAAAAATTACGATGTAAGGAGGTTTATCTATTCGTCGTCATCCTCTCTTTATGGTGGCGCGAAAAAGTTACCGACAAAAGAGTCCGAAAATTATCCCGACCCAAGATCTCCTTATGCCATCCAAAAATATATTGGCGAGCCGTTTTGTAAGGTTTTTAGTGAACTGTTCGGGTTGGATACCGTTTGTCTGCGCTATTTCAATGTTTTTGGGCCGGGCCAGTATGGCGATTCGCCTTACTCTACCGTTGTGTCGGCTTGGCTCGAATCGGTTTATTTTCCAAAGAAGAAAAAGGCTTTTATTGAAGGAGATGGCAAGCAATCGAGGGATTTTTGTTACATTGATAACGTTGTTACGGCGAATATTCTGGCGATGGAATCCAAGCAAAAGTTAGAGGGCGAGGCATTGAATATTGCTTGTGGGAGTCAAATAAGTATCAATGAAGTGAAAGTATTAATAGAAAAATATACGGGCAAGAAGCTCCTATTGGAAAAACGCCCACCTAGGCCTGGGGATGTGCGACATACTTGCGCCGATACCTCTCGGGCACGGAGATTGCTCGGTTACCATCCGCGGGTGGACTTTGAAGAAGGACTCAAAAGAACCGTTCAATGGTTTAGTTCCCGTAAAATATGAGAAGTGCCCTAGAATACGGCGGATACGCATGAGATTGCTCATTACAGGTGGGGCGGGATTTATCGGGAGTCATTTTATCCGCTACCTGCTTCAGGCCTATCCTAAGTATCGGATCGTTAATCTCGATAAATTGACCTATGCCGGCAACCTGGACAATCTGCGTGACGTAGAAGAGAACCCCCATTACCGCTTTGCGCAAGGGGATATTTGTGATCCCGTCATGGTCAATACATTGGCCCAAGAGGTGGATGTTATCGTCAATTTCGCAGCAGAGACCCATGTAGATCGCTCCATTCTGGAACCCGGTGGTTTTATCCGGACCGACGTGCACGGCACCTATATTTTGATGGAGGCAGCACGCCGATTCAATCATCGTCGCTATCTACAGATTAGTACCGATGAAGTCTATGGAAGTATTCAAACAGGTGCGTTTACGGAAGACTCCCCTCTTCAACCCAACAGTCCCTATGCCGCGTCCAAGGCCGCGGGCGACTTGCTGGTATTGTCCTATACCCGTACCTACGGCTTTCCGGCAATATTGACGCGGTGCTCAAACAATTTTGGCCCCAATCAGTATCCGGAGAAAATTATTCCGCTCTTTGTGACCCATGCCCTCGAAGATCAACCGCTACCCCTCTATGGAGACGGGCGCAATGTTCGGGATTGGATATATGTCTTGGATCATTGTGCTGCGATTGACATAGCGCTTCATCACGGCAAAACGGGAGAGGTTTACAATATTGGCGGTGGGAATGAGCGTACCAATATTGAACTCACGCATTTGATATTAAATGAGTTGGATAAGCCGGCCTCGCTGATCCGGTCTGTTACGGATCGGCCCGGACATGACCGCCGCTATGCGTTAAGTGATCAAAAGATTCGCGCGCTCGGGTACCGGCCAAGACATCCCTTTGAAGAAACGCTCCGTGAGACGGTCCGTTGGTACAGGGACAATCCCGCATGGTGGCAAAAGATTAAGTCAGGGACGTTTCGGCATTATTACGATCAACAATACGCAGGCCGCTGGTAGGGCAGTGCGGCTCCTGTGCGCAGTAGCCCTGGCACTTGGGCCGCTCGTGACGATTTTTAGAGGTGCCCTTAAGAGGAGACGGTTGCATGAAAGGGGTGATTTTGGCAGGGGGATTGGGAACACGGCTTTACCCGTTGACGAAGGTGACCAACAAACATCTCCTCCCCGTGTATAACAAGCCGATGATTTATTACCCGATTGAGACAATTGTAAAAACCGGCATACAGGAGCTTCTCATCGTAACCGGAGGCAACGACGCCGGGCACTTTTTACGGCTTTTAGGAAACGGTAAGGAATTTGGACTCAGACGGATCAATTATACCTATCAGCAGGGCGAGGGTGGCATCGCGGATGCGTTAAGCCTGGCCGAACTTTTCTGCGGTGGGGAAAAGCTCTGCGTAGTCCTGGGGGATAATATTATTGAAAAAGATGTTATCCATGCGGCCCAGGCATTTGAGCGGCAGGAAAAAGGGGCGAAACTGCTTCTGAAGGAAATTCCCGATCCGAAGCGATTTGGCGTGCCGGTTTTTGAAGGAGACCGTATTATTCGAATTGAAGAAAAACCCAAGCGACCACGTTCCCGGTACGCCGTAACGGGCATCTATTTCTATGACTCAAGGGTCTTTGAAATTATCCGAACACTGAAACCTTCCGGACGGGGAGAGTTAGAAATTACCGATGTCAATAACGCCTATATCGAGCGGGGTGAAATGACATGGGAGGTACTCGATGGCTGGTGGACGGACGCAGGCACTCTAGACTCTTTATTGCTGGCGGGTGATTTAGTTTCCGGAAAAGGCGGGTCTCACTCGACTTAGGGCTTGTCAAGGGGAAACGGATGCCTTTTGGGGTCACACGACTTTCAATCTCCGGGCTGATGCTTATTGAGGCGAAAGTCTATGAAGATCATCGGGGCGTTTTTTGGGAAGGTTATAAACAGTCCGAGTTTGCGGCGTTAGGCTTGAATGAGATTTTTATACAGGAGAATTTTTCCCAATCAAAAAACGGCGTATTACGGGGGCTTCACTATCAAAGGTCCCCAAAAGCGCAAGGCAAGCTTGTTCAGGTTGTAGAGGGAACCATTTTTGACGTCGCCGTTGACCTTCGAAAAGGTTCGCCCACGTTTGGAAGGTGGGAAGGGGTTACCTTATCTTCCGAGAAACGGCAACAGATTTTTATTCCCGTGGGGTTCGCCCATGGTTTTTGTGTCCTGAGCGATACGGCGGAAGTAGCCTACAAAGTGACTAAAGAATATTCGCCCACAGATGACGCCGGAATCTTGTGGAACGACCCCGATCTCGCCATCGCTTGGCCGATCAACGATCCGATCTTATCCGATAAGGACGCCAAACTGCCTCGTTTGAAAGAAGTGGGCGCAAGCGCCTTATTTTAGCAGGCCGATGAAGTTCCTTTTAACAGGCTCCGAAGGAATGTTGGCGGGAGCGCTTCGGGAAACCCTCCCGGGGCATGGAACGCTTTTCCCCTTTAGCCAAGCAGGGCTCGACCTTACGGATTCAAGGCAGATCAAAGAAGCGGTTGATCAATGCCGACCCGATGTCATTTTGAACACCGCAGCATTTACCCGTGTCGATGACTGCGAGTCGCAACAAGAAAAAGCGGTACAAGTCAATGGGATGGCGGTTGGTTTACTGGCCGAGACCGCTCGATCGGTTGGCGCTTTGTTGGTTCATTTTAGTACGGATTACGTTTTTGATGGAAGCAAAGGGTCTCCGTATTCCGAAGCGGATACGCCGAATCCCCTTTCCGTTTATGGTGCCTCAAAACTTGAGGGGGAGAGACAAATCTTGGGAAGCGGTTGTCGCTATCTTGTGATACGAACCCAGTGGTTATACGGAAAAGGCGGAATTCACTTTGTTCGAACGGTCCAAGATTTAGCCGCAACCCGTCCGGAGATACGAGTGGTCAACGATCAGATAGGGTCACCCACTTATGTCGGTGATTTAGCACAGGCGACCTATGCCCTTCTGGAACGGGGCGGAGAAGGGGTCTTTCATGTGACCAACGGTGGGGCCTGCAGTTGGTTCGAATTTGCCAAAGTCATTATTAATCTTTCCGGTCTTTCCGTAACGGTCTCTCCTTGCTCGACCGAGGCGTTTCCCAGACCGGCCCGTCGGCCTTTGTATTCTGTTCTGTCAAACGAGAAAATGAGGCAGTTTTTGGGGTATTGCCTTCGCCCATGGGAAGAAGCGCTGAAAGATTACATAGGAAAAGAGATTAGTCATAATCAGGAACTGAGCAAGGAGAGGGATGAGGGATGAACGTACCGTCGTTGGATAAAGAAGGCAGACGAATACGAAAGAAGATGCTCATTTTTGGAAATCCTTCTATTGAAGAAGATGAGATTGAAGAGGTTTCAAAAACGGTGCGATCCGGTTGGCTTGGAACCGGTCCCAAGGTACACCAGTTCGAACGAACCTTTCAGGAGTATATCGGAGCGCCCTATGCATTGGCCCTCAATTCCTGTACTGCGGGTCTTCACCTGGCGTTGGTGGTGGCCGGGCTCCGTCCAGGGGACGAAGTCATCACAACGCCTTTGACCTTTTGCGCAACGGCCAATGCCATTATTCATGCCGGCGGCCGACCGGTATTTGTTGACGTGGAAAAAGACAGCGGGAATATAGACCCCAACCGGATCGAAGAGGCCCTAACGCCAAGAACAAGGGTAATATTGCCGGTTCACTTCGCAGGCCGCCCCTGTCATATGGACGCCATTATGGAAATCGCTCGGAAGAATAACCTGATGGTCGTTGAAGATGCCGCCCATTGTATCGAGGGGTGGTACAAAGGAAGGAAAATTGGCACTATAGGCGATATGACCTGTTTTAGCTTTTACGTGACGAAGAATATTGTGACCGGTGAGGGCGGGATGGTAACCACCCATAAAGAGGGGTGGGCCGATAAGATAAAAATGTACGGCCTGCATGGGATGAGCAAGGATGCCTGGAAGCGATACTCGGACGACGGGTTTAAGCATTACCAAGTCATCTTTCCAGGCTTTAAATATAACATGATGGATATTCAGGCTTCCATCGGCATCCACCAAATGAAGCGGGTGGACCAGTACCTGAAAAGAAGGGAAGAGATTTGGGAGAGGTATGATACGGCTTTTGCCGATCTTCCCGCCATGCTTCCCCCCCCTCCGGAACCGGACACGAAACATGCCCGTCATCTTTATACGTTATTACTGGATATTGACAGAACAAAAACCAGCAGGGATGACTTCCAGAAAAGGCTTTATGAGATGAACATAGGAACGGGGATTCATTTCGTTTCACTCCATCTTCACGACTATTACCGAAAGACGTATGGATATCAACCGGATGATTTTCCTCACGCGAAGTTTATTTCCGATCGAACGGTTTCATTGCCGTTGTCGGCAAAGTTAAGTGAGGATGATGTAGAGGATGTGGTGGTGAGTGTAACAAAGCTTCTAAGAGGGTAATCTCCATCCTGCGCGTGAGGCGGGGCCGGTCCACGTGGGCCATCAGGTATGGCAGCAACTGGGGCTGCCTGAAATCCTGAAAGAGGCGGGATTATCAGAGCGCGCTTGC
>SBBL01000084.1 GCA_005239745.1 Candidatus Troglogloeales bacterium
CAACGGGACGTACAAATGGATGGATACGTAGGGATGGTTGAATATGAGTGATAGGACGTTAAAAGCTTCTGCAGCGACCGTTGTTGGCAAGGCGCTGGCGGAGGTCTATCACCAAGAAACGAAGTATTCGGAAGAGGCGATGTTGAGACATCAACAGACGCTGGATTGGGGGACGCAGCCGTCTCCGTTCAAGGAGTACCACAGCGACAAGGCAATCTCCCTTGTTCCGTGTCTACCTTTTCAAAATAATGTTTTTGCAGGCCACCCCACGCAGCCGCAACCGGAAGAGATGTCATTCGGCCTTGCCGCTCTTTCACGGCTCCTCTACTTCACGAATGGGGTAACGGGCATTATCCAATATCAAAATGGCCGCTCACTGATGCTTAGGGCAGCGCCAACCGCCGGAGGCCTTTATCCCACGGAGATTTACGTTGCCGTCCGAGACGTCCCCGGCATTCCTAAGGGCATCTATAATTTTTATGTGAAGGGGCACAGCCTGGTTCCCGTCTGGGAAGGGGATTTTTGGTCAAAATTCAGTGACTATTGTATGGGGCACGAGGCGGTGGCAAAATCTAGTGTGCTCCTCCTGATGGCGGCAGTGTTTCAGCGGAGTGCGTGGCGCTACCAAGAGCGCGCCTATCGTCGAGTTCTGCTCGATACCGGGCACGTCTTAGGAAACGTAACGGCCTACGCGCCCAAAGAAGGATTCACGCCTTATTTTATCGGCGGCTTTACGGATACCGCCATCAATCATTTGATGTTTTTTGATGAAGGGAAGGAAGGGATGCTATCCGTCGTCGCCCTGCTGTCTTCGGATCAAACGGCGGCGGTCAGTTTTTCCCCTTCCGCCTTTGCCTCTCCTGCCCGCATGGCGGGCGTAAGCCGTGACGAAGAGCGCCTGCAACTTAAGCTACATCGGTCATCGTCCATCGAAGTGACGGACGGGGCACACCTTTTGCCGAGGGGGCCTTTTGTAAAGGGAGAACGTGCTTCGCTTATCGCGAAGGGGGAGGAAATCGCCCTTTCATCTCTGCCAACGGATTGGGACGATGCCGTTGAGAGAACGATCTTGCTGCGACGATCCACACGGGCGTTTACCGGAGAGGCCTTTCTTCTGGAGGAAATCTCTTCCATTCTGGCCTATGCCTATCAGCCGATGTTGTCTTCCCCGTCTCCCCTTTTTGACCCCTCAATGCTGGATACCTACCTTGTGGTTCATCGGGCGGTTGGCCTGGGGTCCGGGGTCTACGCCTATCATCCGACGCGACACGTCCTCTCTCCAATCAAGCTCGGTGACTTTCGGCGGGAAGCGGTACACTGTTGTTTAGGCCAGAGTCTGGCCAAAGATGCGGCGGTGGTGGTTGTGCACATGGCGCACTTTAAGCCTGCGCTTGCGGCCTATGGCGATCGTGCCTACCGGTATTTGCACATGGATGCGGGTATCATCGGGCAGCGCCTGAATCTTGCAGCCATTCGGCTGGGATTGGGGGCAAGCGGCATAGGTGGTTTTTACGACGATGAAGCCAATGCGCTTCTTGGGCGACCTCTTGATGAAATTGTCGTCTACATGACAACGCTTGGCCGTCCTGTAGAGTAGTGGGAGGCGCCCTTATGGCGGACGTCGCTTGCCGCAGATGCCATCAGACGCAAGAGGGGGTTTCGGATATTCCCTACGGCGGACCGTTGGGGGATACGTTGCGTGCAACGGTCTGTCGTGTCTGTTGGCAAGCGTGGTGTGATATGTCTGTAAAAATTGTCAATGAATATCGGCTCAACTTAAGCGAGCCTTCCGCACGAACATTTGTTAGCACGCAAATGAAGATATTTCTGGGACTCATCCCTTCACCCGACGGTGCCCCTATCAAGATTGATGACACCCCCGTTGCCCATTCGGGTGTATCTGGCGCTTGATGGATCAGTGGCTCGCGCAATGTATCGAAAGATACCCCTCACTGGGTCTTATTGGAAACACTCCGCTTGTCCGCGTAGACCTGTTCTCCCGGGAACTGCCCCAGGCAAACATCTTTTCCAAGATCGAGTGCTTTAATCCGGGTGGCTCCATTAAGGATCGGCCGGTGATGCGTATGCTCCTTGAGGGGATACGTTCCGGAGCCCTCCATCCCCAAAAGACAATTTTGGACTCCTCGTCCGGGAATGCGGGGATTGCCTATGCCATGATGGGTAGCATTTTGGGATGTCCGGTTAAAATCGTCATGCCGGATAACGTAAGTTCAGAGCGCAAACGCAGGATATTGGCCCATGGAGCGCAAATTGTCTTTTCGGACGGTGTGGCCGGCTACGATGAAGCCCTGCGTCTCTGTCACAAGATGTATGAGGAAACGCCGGAGCAATATTTTTTTTCAGATCAGTACTCCAATGACTGGAACTGGAAGGCGCACTATGAGACCACGGGGCCTGAAATCCTTGCCCAAACGGACGGTAAAATCACCCATTTGGTGGTGGGCGTAGGAACCGGCGGAACGGTAACCGGCGTGGGGAGGCGGTTAAAAGAGGCCATCCCAGGCGTTCAGGTGATCAGCGTTTTGCCGGAGACGTTTCCGGGGATTGAGGGGCTAAAGCCACTGGCGCATCCTAACGATATCCGGCCCAAAATACTGGACGATTCGGTGATTGATGAATGGGTGCCGGTCTCGGCCGATGAGGCCTTTACCGTTTGCCAAAAACTTGCCAGACGAGGCCTATTTGTTGGCCAATCCTCTGGCGCGTATTTATATGCGGCCTACGAGATAGCCAAACGTGAGAGAACCGTCTCCATCGTGACTATCTTTTCCGATCTGGGGGAGCGCTACTTCAGCACAGGCCTGTGGAACTTATAGGAATGTTGACGGCTTTTTATTGTCCAGTTGGGTCCACTCTAATAGACTACTACAAAAGGCGAAATAGGCGTCTTGCGTTGTCAGACGTCTGTTTCGCAGTGTCCTCAAAGGAAGCAGATCGTAGCTTTGCGATCTGCTCGGCGGTCGTCCGCAGGTAGGCCGGTTCGTTGCGCCCCCCTCTGTGTCCCTGCGGGGCAAGATAGGGGGCGTCCGTCTCAATAACAATACGATCTGAATGGGCCATAGCCGCCGCCTCGTGAAGCGCCACCGCCTTTGGAAAGGTAACAATCCCGGAGAACGAAATATACGCGCCGATTGCCATTGCTTGTTGTGCTATAGCGGCGTCTCCTGTAAAACAGTGAAAAACCATCCCAGACGCTAAGGCGTGCCGGCGCTCTTCTTGGGCAAGGATTTCAAAAGTCTCTTTCCAAGCGTCTCGCGTGTGAATGATAAGGGGAAGGCGTTTACGCTGAGCGAGGCGGATGTGCTCTATAAAAGAAGCACATTGGCAACTGACTGAGGCGTGATTATAGTAAAAGTCCAGGCCCGTCTCTCCTATACCCACCACTTTAGGGTGGTCGGCTAGAAGGGATAACTCCTGCATCAAGGCACTGTCTGTCCGTCCGCTTTCATGTGGATGGATGCCTACCGTTGCAAAGAGCGCGGGATCGGTCTCCGCGAGCAAGATAGCCGCGCGACTGGTGGCCAAATCCGTGCCAACAATGACCATCTGCGTCACTCCCGCCGCGTATGCCCGCGCAATCGTCTCCGTTCGGTCTGCGTTAAACTCAGGCCAGGTAACGTGACAGTGGGTGTCTATGAGCATGTCAATCCAGAGCTCCCCCGGTCCCTCCTTTGACAGAGGGAAGGATGGAAGGGGTTAACGTATGGGTGATGCGGCGACGCGCTGCACCGCGTGGTCTTTTTTGTAGGATGTATCCGGATACATTTCGAAAAGTAACGCCGCCGCCGTCTTTGCGGCTTGTGCATTACCGGAGGCATCATAAGAAAGAACAGTGTAATAAAGTGCCTTTTCTGCAATAGGGCCGTGTAACTGTGACAGTTGCGCTCCTTCAAACCGTGCAATGGCGGCCGGATACTCTCTTTTTTTGTAGTAAAAAAGCCCGATATCAAGATGCTCTTGCGCCCGGCGTGCATTCAGAGCTTCTATCTTTTTTCGTGCTTCGGGAGCATACGTACTTTCAGGGAAGTCGTTCTCTAGCATTTCAAACGCGGACAGCGCCGACTCTAGGGGGGCCATATTCCTCTTATGTGCAAAGAGTTGTAAGTTGTAGCTCATGCCAAGCCGGTACCACGCAAAATCGCTCATGGCATGACGGGGATAAAGTTTTAGAAACCGTTTGTAGGCATCAGCCGCCTCAGTATACGCTTCCTTTACATAATGGGCCTCTCCCATTTTTAATAGGGTAAATGCATCAAAAACGGTCTCCCCCGCTTCCTCCGACGAGTCCACCTCCTCGGACCCCACCTTCATCAAGGATAACAGTTCAGACTCTGGCGCCTGCTTGACACAGCCGGAGAACAACACGAGAACCAAAAGGCCTATTGCCCACTGAATCATGACGGATCGTTCCTAACCGCTACACCCAGACGGCTTGGCTTTGGGGGCCCCGCCGCTTCCTTGGGGAGGAAAGGTGTCCGTAAAGTGCGACGCTTGCTGACCAATGTTTCAACCTCTTCGACGAGTGTGTCCTCAAGGGTCTCGATTGGAACCTTGCGTATGATCTCGCCCCCGCGGAATAACAGCCCCACCCCGCGTCCTCCGGCAACGCCAATATCGGCCTCTTTTCCCTCACCGATGCCGTTGACCACACAACCCAGCACCGAAATATCAATCGGTTCCGTTACATGCGCCAGCCTGGTTTCTAATTGGGTGGCAAGCTTAAAAACATCAATTTCGACACGGCCACAGGTGGGACAGGCGATAACGTTCACCCCACGCCGGCGCAGGTGCAACGCCTTCAAAATTTCAAAACCGACACGCACCTCCGTGACAGGGTCAGCCGCGAGTGAAACCCTGATCGTATCACCGATACCCTCGGCCAGGAGTAGCCCAAGCCCCACTGAAGACTTTACCGCACCCGTTATTTCCGTTCCGGCTTCGGTAATCCCAAGATGCAACGGATAATCCGATTGTTTAGAAAAAAGGCGATAGGCATCTACCGCTAGGCCGACATGAGACGCCTTCAGCGAGACTTTTATGTCATAAAAATCCAGCGACTCTAAAATGCGAATGTGTCGCATGGCCGATTCCACCATCGCCTCAGCCGTCGGGTAACCATATTGCTCCAGTAGTTCTCGCTCTAAAGAGCCTGCATTAACGCCGATTCGGATGGACACGCCCTGGTCCTTTGCCATCCGCACAATGCGTTCCACCCGTTCTCTGGAGCCGATATTGCCCGGGTTAATACGAAGCCCTTCGACGCCGGCTTTTAGTGCTAGAAGTGCTAAGTGATAATCAAAGTGGATATCCGCAATCAGTGGAATATGAATGCCCGCGCGGATGATGGGAAGGGCATCCGCCGATTCCGTATCCGGCACGGCAACACGAATGATCTCACAACCGGCCTCTTCCAACCGATGAATCTCGGCAAGCGTCGCCTTGATATCTCTCGTGTCGGTGGTTGTCATGGACTGGATAGCGATAGGCGCGTCACCGCCAATGGAGACGGAGCCGACACTGATCTTTCTTGTCTTTCTGCGAGCAACGTGCATGGTAACTTACGGTTTTACGAAGATGCGGACGAGATCGTTGTAGAAGGCAAAGACCATGACGGAAAGGATGAAGGCCATGCCAATCCGTTGTGCGCCTTCACGTATCTTCACACTAATCGGGCGACCGATAATGGCTTCAAGGAGGAAAAAGAACAGATGCCCCCCATCGAGCACGGGGATGGGTAAGAGATTGATGACCCCTAAGTTAATGCTCATGATGGCAATAAAAAGAACCACCGGTCCAACGCCTTCGGCAGCCTGTTTGCCGGCCATCTGCGCGATCAGAATGGGGCCGCCGATGGTATCGGAAGAAAGTTGTCCCGTGACGAGCTTTCCAATGCCGACACCTGTAAGTACCGTCATCTCCCACGTGCGCCGTGCACCCAGAAAAATAGCAGTGAGCGGATCATGCCGTGTAACAAAGTGCTCTCCTTTAGGCATAATGCCGATGACCCAAAGCGGATGCGTTGCCCCAAAAACATCTGGAAATGTTTTTGAGATGGGGGTAACGCGCAAATCAACCTGTGTGTCTCCACGCATTACCCGTATGTCAATGGTCTTTCCATCCCCCGCTTGGAGGGCAAGCTGGATGTCTTCCCACTGCTTGATGGGATCGCTATTCACTTCGGTAATGCGATCCCCCGGCCGCATGCCTCCGTTTGCCGCCGGCATGTCTTTCTGCACTTCACCGACCACCGGTGCAAGCGACGGGACCCCCACCATAAAAAGTCCAATAAAAATGACCAGCGCAAGCAACAAATTAAAGCCTGGACCTGCTAACACAACCGCCGTTTTATTAAGCAGCGGTTGCGTCAGAAACGCCCGTGCTTGAGATTCAGGCGGTACCTCTTCTGTTGGATCATCTCCTAGCATCCGGACATAACCTCCCAGCGGAAGCAACGAGAGACAATACTCCGTATCTCCGTACTTTTTGGAAAAAATCTTTGGTCCAAAGCCGATAGAAAATGTTTCGACTTGAATGCCACACGCACGGGCTACAATAAAATGACCAAACTCATGCACAATCACTAAAACCCCTAACACGAACAGAAAAACAGCAATGGATGACAGACTAAACATGGGCTCCTCTATGTTTACACGCACCGCCTACATCACGCAAGCCATATCCTTAAGGTATACCTGGCCTTGTCCCTGGGTTGAGTGGCCTTAGGCGGGAACTCTGCCGATCAGCCGACTGGCTTCCCGCCTGGCCCAGGCATCTGCCTCGAACAGATCCTCAATCGCCTTTACTGTCTGAAGGACATGGGTATCCATAACGTCGCGGACAATGTGTGGAATATCCACAAACCGTATTTTTTCTGCTAAAAATGCCGTCACTGCCTCTTCGTTCGCGGCGTTTAGAACCGCAGGCATGGCTCCCCCCACCTTAAGCGCTTCATAAGCGGCGGATAAAAGCGGGAAGGCGCACCTATCGGGCTGCTCAAATGTTAGCTGCCCCACGGCCGCGAGATCAAGAGAGGGTAGTTGAAGTGGAGCACGGTTTGGATAATGGAGGGCATAGGCGATCGGCACACGCATATCGGGGAGCCCCATCTGGGCAATCACCGACCGATCCACAAATTCAACCATTGAATGAATAATACTCTGACGGTGGACGATCACGTCAATACGGTCGGGTGGTAGATTAAAGAGCCAATGGGCCTCCATGACCTCAAACCCCTTATTAATCAGCGTCGCACAATCAACGGAAATTTTAGGCCCCATTTTCCATGTAGGGTGAGAAAGGACCTCTTGGAGGGACACCGACGCTTTTTCTTGGTGGGTCTTACCCAGGAGCGGCCCGCCCGATGCCGTTAAAATGATGCGCCGGACGTCCGCAGCCGGCGTTTCGACCTCCCGGCGCGACCCGGCCATGGCCTGAAAAATGGCAGAGTGTTCACTATCAATGGGGATGATGCTGGCATGACGCTGACGGGCTTCCCGTTGTATAAACTCGCCTGCCATCACCAAAACCTCTTTGTTGGCAAGTGCAATCGTTTTTCCCGCTTGGATAGCCGCGAGTGTGGGTCGCAGACCGGCGCTACCGACAATGCCCGACACCACCAAGGACGCATTGTCCATTGCCGCCACCTCACAGGCGCCCTCTATGCCATGGCGCACTTCTACCCCCATCCCTTGCATACGCGTCCTCAGTCGCGCCGCCGACGCTACATCAGTAAGGGAAACAATTTTTGGTGAAAATTCACGGGTTTGGGCTTCTAACTTCTGGTCGTTGCTGCAAGCGACCAGCCCGATTACCTGAAAGGTGTCCGGAAAGCACCGGATGACATCGAGCGTGTTTTTGCCGATGGACCCCGTAGACCCCAGCACCACGATATTCTTTTTGCCGCTACCCCTCTCCCCAGCGAAGGAGGTCGGGATGCCGACTGCGGGGTTGTGGGTGGTTTGTTTGGGTGGTTTCTTCATTTTTACCTCTTTACCTCTTTTACCTCTTTACCTCATTCCCCTCCTTGGTTAAGGAAGGGCAGGGAGGGGGCGGTCCCTGTGCGCAGTAGCATCTTGCATTTTGGCCGCTCGTGACGGTTTTAGAGGTGCCCATAACTTATCCCATCGTCCAGCACACCGACGCGTAATAGTAAAAAACAGGGGCGGCAAATGCAAGGCTATCCACCTTGTCGAGTAGGCCGCCGTGTGCGGGGATGAGCCCGCTGGAGTCTTTCACCCCTACACTTCGCTTCAATAGCGATTCCACCAAGTCTCCCACCTGACCGGCAATCCCCAGCAAAAGGGTAAGCGCGATAACATCACGCCACTGCATTACCGGAAGCAGTATCCATTTGCCTAGTAGGCAGGCCATCCCACTACCGACCATGCCGCCGATCGCCCCTTCTACCGTTTTATGGGGACTGACGATTGGGTAGAGTTTGCGCTTTCCCAAAAAACTCCCCACATAATAGGCCATGGCATCCGACCCCCAGACAACCATAAGCAGAAAAAGGATGAGCCATTCGCCGTCTGGCAGGGCACGGATGAGAATGAGCGAGGTCAACAGCCCTGCCGGGTAGGCAACCCCCATCAGGACCACGGCCGGTTCCACGAAAGCATTTCTGATATCGGTAAAACAAAAAAGATAATAAGTGAATGTGATAATGACGAAAATGGAAAGCAGTCCATGAGCGGGGAGGGTAATGGACACGGTGGAGAGCGTTCCTTGCCAAATATATCCGGTTAAGAGCAGACCGAGCCCCAATCCGATATATCTGCCACCCGATGTGGCGGGGGATGCGTTCTGATAAAAAAGCCCATAATACTCGTACTGGACGGCAACGATAAGAACTGCAATAAGGAGGGTAAAGGGGAAGGCTGGAAGCCAAATGACCAAGAAACAAAGCGGGGGGAGGAGCAAAGCCGCTACAAGAAGGCGGTTTTTAGGAATAGTCATATCTGCTTTTTTGTGCGTCCGGTCGGGCCGTGTGCAGACGAGGTCGGTTTTGACACAAGTCCAAAACGGCGTTCCCTATCTTGATAGTCAAGAAGGGCTAAAAGAAAATCTTTCCGCTTAAAATCAGGCCATCGGACTTTTGTAAAATAGAGTTCCGTATAGGCCATCTGCCATAAAAAGAAATTGCTAATACGTAGTTCCCCGCTGGTGCGGATCATCAAATCCGGGTCACGCACACCACCGGTATAGAGGCATACCGAAAAAAGCGCTTCATCCACCGTTGGGACAGGGTCTCCTGCGCGGTATTTTTTGACAACGCTTTGAACCAGCTTATTTGCCGCGTCTACAATCTCAGCGCGTCCGCCGTAGCTCAGCGCTACAATGAGTGTCATCTCCTTTTGCCGGCTGGTCATCTCTTCCACTCGCCGAATGAGTTTAACAATGGGAGGGGGAAGGGACTCTCTTCGTCCAATAGCTAAAAACCGAATGCCATTTTTTACCATCATCCTGACTTCTTTTTTCAGGTAGGTCTCAAGCAGCAACATCAGTTGACCAATTTCCGTGGCTGGGCGCCGCCAATTCTCATAAGAAAAGGCGTAAAGGGTCAGCGTTTCTATTCCCACCTCCCGTGCAACAGTCACTACCTCACGCACCGCATCAATCCCACGGTGGTGGCCCATAATACGGGGCAGATGCCGATCGGCCGCCCACCGGCCATTCCCGTCCATAATAATGGCCACATGTTTAGGTAGTTGGGAGCGGTCAAGTGCCGTGAGCAGCGTGGCCTCAGTTTGCACCCCAAGGGCTTGCTCTAGGGGGCCCCGCTCTTGCGCCCCAAGAGCTTGCTCTAGTGGGCCCCGCTCTGGTTGTGCGTGGGTTTGGGTCATTTTCGAGTTCTTACCTCAAAATCGAGCGGGCTTTTCAGTTCTTTGATTGTCTTGCTGGGCACGCAATGGGTGTAAATCATCGTTGTTCGGATGTCGGAATGCCCCGTAGGGCCTGGATCGTGCGGATATCGTAATTGGCTTGCAAAAGATGTGTGGCAAAGGAGTGGCGAAACGTGTGTGAGGTAACACGTTTTGTCGGTGGCTGAGAGTTCTGCGGGCGGTTTGTCTTTCAGGAAGCCCTGGAACTTGCGTGTCCAATCGGCATAGGCCTTGAGCGTTTTCCCGGAATAGTGCCGCGTCTTGATCTCTGCCGCCAGGCTGTCGCGGACATTGTCCTGGTCTAGAATAGGTAACATCGGGAGGCCCAAAATGACGACTAATATTCAAAAACGAATATTAGTCTAATTTTTATAAACATGCAACAAATTTCATATTAGTCATGTTTACAATCTATAAAATACGGCAAGATATGTCAAGTGTTCAAAAAACCTTGACAGGAATAATAGATTTATGGTCTGCTCCGCCTGTCCAGCTAATAACTGGTTGTCCCTCCGCTTCGCGGAGGGACAACGGGTCGGTGAGCGGAAACCCCCTCCAGTG
>SBBL01000145.1 GCA_005239745.1 Candidatus Troglogloeales bacterium
AGGGAGGGGCGGGTATAGGAGAAAATGTCGCTTGTGTCTCCAGTGTCGCTAAGATATGTTTAGCCCGCTCAATGACTTCTTGTGGAATTCCGGCCAGTCGGGCAACCGCGATCCCGTAGCTTTTATCCGCCCCGCCTTCTATGAGCCTTCTCATAAAAACAATTTCCTCCCCCCGCTCTTGTACCCACATGCGTAGATTTCGGATGCCCGGGTAGGTCCGTGCGAGCCGCGTCAGTTCATGATAGTGGGTGGCAAAAAGCGTGCGAACCTTCATCTTGTGCACGTATTCCACAATGGCGCAAGCAATGCTCACCCCATCGAACGTGCTTGTGCCGCGCCCTACTTCATCAAGCAGAAAAAGACTGCGATCGGTTCCTGCGTGCAGGAGATAGGCCACTTCCGTCATTTCTACCATGAACGTGCTCATTCCCTGCTGTATATGGTCGCTTGCACCCACACGGGTAAAGATGGCGTCAACGATGCCAATGGCTGCCTCCTTTGCGGGAACGAAACTTCCTATCTGCCCCAACAGGACAATAAGCGCAACCTGTTGCATATAGGTAGATTTTCCCGCCATGTTCGGGCCTGTGAGCATAAGAATCTGATCGGACGGAGGCCCCAGCGTGGTATCGTTGGCGACAAATGTCGGATTGCCTTTTTCAAGTAGGGGATGCCGCCCATCCAGGATGTGGATTGTTTTTTCGCCGTGTACGACCGGGCGGATGTATCTATTTTTATGCGCGACTTCGGCAAGCGCCGCAAAAACATCCAATAAGGCAACCCGACCCGCTACCGCTTGAACACGTGCGGCTTCCGCCGAGCAGGCGGTACAAAGATGACTAAAAGCCTCCTCTTCTAAACGAAGGATCGCAGCCGACGCCCCCGCCATTTTTTCTTCTATCTCTCGAAGCGCTGGGATAGTAAACCGTTCTGCACGGGTAAGTGTCTGCTTGCGCGTATAATCGGCGGGCACTTTGGAGAGTTGTTTTTCACTGACCTCAATGTAATAACCCTGCAACTGGTTATAGCGAACCTTAAGAGAGTCAATCCCCGTCCGATTCTTTTCATCCTGTTCAATTTGTGTCAGGTGCGCACGCCCATCCCTCTGAAAATGTCGCAGGTGATCCAGGGCTTCGGAATATCCCTCGCGTATGACCCCGCCGTCTTTCAGGGTAGGTGGCGGCTCGGCAACGAGCGTCTGTTCGATGGTAGCGCGGAGGTCTTCTAAATTGTCCCACGCCGTAAAAACCTCTTGAATGGGCACGGGATAAGTCTCCCCGGAGGGGAAAGACGGGAACCGTGCGGCGATCTCCGGTAAAATGCGGATGGAATGGGCCATTGCAATGAAATCCCGCACGGAGGCAGTTCCCACCGAGATTCTCCCAATCAACCGAGCCAGATCGGCAACCTTAGCCAATAAGGCGCGCAGGTGGGTGCGCGTAGCGAGATGATCATAGAAAAACGCAACACCTTCTTGGCGATAGGCAATGCATTCCGGATTTAAGAGTGGATGGAGAATCCATTCACGAAGCAGACGCCCGCCCATCGCCGTCTGGGTCTGGTCCAAAAGGGTAAATAACGTGTCTCCGGATTCGCTGCCGGATTCACGGCCGGTTGGTATTAAGGCCAGATGGCGCTGCGTGGATACGGGAAGGTTCATGTAAGCGCCGATGGAATAGGGGTGCAGCGACCGTATATTTTTTAGGGCGTCTTTGTGGGTCTCAACAACCGTCCGTAAGATGGCCCCTGCTGCCGCCATCGCCGCCGGATCACCTCCGAGCGCCGCGATGGAATAGACGCCGAATTGTTTTGTCAGTAGCGGTGTGGTCTCTTTCAGGGCAAAGAAGGAAGGAGAGAGACTGCGGAGTAAAAACTCTGCCGGTATCATGGGTTGTAGGTGGGCTTGAAGTTTCACCGGGAGAAGAATTTCTTTTGGGGCAACCTTGCAAAGCTCGTCTATCATCGGTTGCCAACTGGAAGACGAGGTCATTCGGAAATCCCCCGTTGAGAGGTCCAGATAGGCAAGACCCATTCGGCCCTTTGCCGCTTCGGAGGAAGCATCTTTTTCTAATTGCCACAACGCCGCCAGATAATTGGGTTCTTTCTGTTTAAGTAAAGACGGTTCGATAATGGTGCCGGGCGTGATGACGCGGGTGATGGCACGTCGAACCAGCCCTTTGCCCGCTTGCGCCTCTTCTACCTGTTCGCACAGGGTAATGGCATGTCCTGCAAGCAGCAGTTTTCCCATGTAGTGGGTAGCGGCATGGATAGGAAAGCCGCAAAGAGGTATCTCTTTGTCGCGCGAAGTAAGGGTGATCTGCAAAATACGGGCGGCTACGACGGCATCATTGAAAAATATCTCGTAGAAGTCCCCGACTTGGAAGAGGAGGAGGGTATTGGGGTGTTGCCCCTTCATCTCCATGTACTGCTTCATTAGGGGGGTAATGTCTTTTCTCCTTTATTCCCCTCCTTTATTCCCCTCCTTAGTTAAGGATGGGTTAGGGGCGGTTTGAAGGTGACGCAGGTGGGGTTTGATCTGATCATAGGTAGTTCTGATGTCTTCCGGGATCACACGCGTGCCCGATGTGACGGTCATAAAGTTAGTGTCTCCCCCCCAGCGCGGTACCACGTGAAAGTGGATGTGCGCTTCAATGCCGGCACCGGCGACTTTGCCTAGATTCAACCCCACGTTAAATCCCTCAGGCCCAAAGGCGACCCCAAGCGCCGCGATGGCCTCTTTGATCAGTTGCATCATTTCACTTAGCGCCTCATCGGAAAGCGTCTCCAGGGTGCCTGCATGTGAGTGCGGCACAACCATCAAATGACCGTTGTTATACGGATAAAGGTTCATCACAATCAACGCGTGAGACCCGCGTTTTAAGACAAGGTGCTCGCGGTCGTCCGAGGGGTTCGCATTCAGCGCGTGGCAAAGCACGCAGCCTGCCGGTTTTTCCTCTTTAATGTAAGCCATACGCCAAGGTGACCACAGTCGTTCCATTGCCTATGTCGTCCCCCTTGGAGAAGGCCATTGCAATCTAAGCATGATCTTTTGTAAATCTCCCCAAACCTGCGTCTTGGCGTTGGGATTTCTCAGAAGATAGGCCGGATGGTACGTGGGGAGGATATCACATGCATGGCGGCTGCCGCGAAGCGGGTGAAAGATGCCGCGCAGACTTGAGATGACCTGCTGTGTTTGAAGTAATGTCTGTGTGGCAAATGTGCCAAGCGTACAGATAACCGTTGGCCGGATGGCCTCTATTTGTCCGTAAAGAAACGGCCGGCACGCCGCAATCTCGTCCGGCTGCGGCGGACGGTTATTGGGAGGACGACACTTGACGACATTAGCGATATAGACATCCTCTCTTGCAACCCCCATCGCAACAATCATCTTCGTCAGCAGTTGGCCGGCCCGTCCGACAAACGGCAGCCCCTGATGGTCTTCTTCCTCCCCTGGGCCCTCCCCCACAAACATTAATGTTGCGTTCGGGTTCCCTGACCCAAAAACAATGTTTGTCCGTCCGGTGCAGAGTTTGCACCGCCGACAATCGCCGAGCGTATCACGAACACATAACAGAGCGTCCAACGCCGATACCGAAGCCGGTGACCCCGGGAAAAAATCAACCCCTAGCATCTGATAAAGACGCATTCTGCTCGCGATGGCACCTGCAAGCGTTTTAAGTTCGGCCGGCTTGTCCGTCAACATTAGGCTAAGACCACCTGCGACCCCACCAACAGATCATGTAGGGCTTTGCCGTCTTTTCTCACCAGGGCAATCAGAAATCCCAGTCCAAAAAAGAAACCGGAAAGACCGTAGCAAAACACACGGATGACGGCTTGGGAGGTTGAAAGCCGTCTACCGGTCTGGGTAACCACTTGAATCCGGAGCACCGCCTTCCCGGGGGTTTGCCCGGTTGTTACGTGGAAATAAGTAAAATATCCGACAAAAAGCGCCGGCCAAACCATCACAAAGGGTGTTGTTATCGCAAACAATATGGTAGGGTCTGCGGCATAATGACCGGTTGTTCCCATATAGATGCCCATCATGCCGGCCACGATCAGAAAAAGATAGAGGAAGTGGACCAACACAAGATCCAGGCCGAAGGCAAGTGCCCTAGACAAAAAACCCGCCGGCCCCACGGGCACCCAATCGGTTGCGACGTTCGGCTCTGAACGTTGGGCCGATTCTTCTATATCAATCATACCCGCCCCGAACGCGAAGCACGTATTGCACAATGGCGACGGCCGCGACAGCCGCCGTCTCGGCTCGAAGAATCGTCTCACCTAACGACAACGTAATATACCCGCTGGCAGTGGCCGCTGCCACTTCCTCCGCTGCCCATCCACCCACCGGACCCACGAGTAGCGCGACAGACGGACGGCCGCCTTCGGGGCCGGCGCTTACCTGCGGGATGGCAGAGGCACCTCTGCCTGCCTCTTCCTCGAAGAAAAGTGATTTTAAGTTGCACGAGGCGGTTTCTGTCAAGAAGGTGGAAAAATTGCATGGCGGATCCACAATGGGTGGCATCCGCCGTTGTGCTTGCTGGGCTGATGCCGCGGCAATACGCATCCAGCGATCATGCTGCTTAATAAGACGCTCAGGTGAGGGCTTAGGTAGCGACCGTGTGGTGTAGAGAGGCGAGATACGCCATACCCCCAACTCGGTGGCCTTTTGTAAAACCCAAGTCATTCGATCCGGGTCAATCAGGCCGATGCCTAGACGTATGGATGCAGGGACATCCGTAGGTGCTGCTTCTTTGCCGGTAATATCGAGGGTTATGAGGGAAGAAGAGATACGTGCCACGGCGGCGGTGTAGCACGTTGCATGCTCATCGGAGAGCCGTAGGGTTTCACCCACACTTACGCGGAGCACCCGGCTTAGATGATGAAAAAGTTTACCCGTGATGGAGAGAGTCCCACCGTCTCCATCACTGTGAATTTGGGAAGTATGGACAAAATAAACGGGCACTTGGGTAAACGCGCGAAAAACACGGTTGTGAGTAGAGTCGGCCCCATTGTACCATGGACCGGGTATGCGTCATCGGGCCGTTGACGATCATAGGCAAGCATGGATAAAATCGTCTCTTCCCTAGACGGTAAACGTGCCCGCCATCGCTTATTGATGATAAGGTGTCATTTCGGTGAATGACCATATTGCCCGTCTCATTGAACAGCTCATTGTGGCCCTTGGGGAGAATCCGACGCGCGAAGGTCTCGTCGGCACCCCTGAACGCGTCTCAAGCTCACTCCAATTTTTGACACAGGGATATCGTCAGCAGGTTGCAGGTGTCTTAAACGGTGCTTTCTTTAGCGTTGACCATAAAGACATGGTCATGGTCAAGGACATTGATTTTTTTTCACTGTGCGAGCATCACCTGCTTCCCTTTTTCGGCAAATGTCACGTGGCCTACCTGCCGGATAAAACGGTAGTGGGGTTGAGCAAGCTACCGCGCATTGTAGAGGTTTATAGCCGGCGACTTCAGCTCCAGGAGAGACTAACCGCCGATATTGCAGAGGCTATTTTACAGAACATCCACCCGTTGGGCGTCGGCGTTGTGATAGAGGCGCATCACCTTTGCATGATGATGCGTGGGGTCGAAAAGCAAAACGCCAAAACGGTGACCAGTACCATGTTGGGGGTTTTCAGAGATGACCCTAAAACGCGGACAGAGTTTCTGGATTTGCTACACCGGGCTTAAATAGGGGCGGATTGTGCGTGGATGGCCGGTGATATCGCCTCTTGCACCTCTATGGGTTTTTGTGTTTGTGTACGGATAGTAGACGAGATGACGTGCGATGGATGCGGCAGGCCCTGTCTGCTGCCGCACGCGCCTATCGGGCTGGAGATGTGCCGGTGGGTGCGGTTTTGATCTGTGGGGATCGAACCTTTATCGCGGGCAACCGAAAAGAGCAAGATGGGGACCCGACGGCCCACGCGGAGATGGTGGTTATCCGGGAAGCGGCCCTGCATTTGAGAGGCTGGCGCCTAGGCGGAACTTTGTATACCACGTTGGAGCCGTGTGCGATGTGTGCCGGGGCGGTTGTCCATGCACGGATTGATCGTCTTGTATTTGCCGCCGTTGATCCAAAGGCCGGGGCGTGTGGCTCTGTACTGGATGCCGTCAGAGCCCCAGGGGGGAATCACAAACTGGAAGTCGCAAGCGGCGTGCTCGCAAATCGGTCGTCTAGGCTTCTTAGACGTTTCTTTAGGTTGCGTCGGGGTGTTATCTTGTGACGG
>SBBL01000088.1 GCA_005239745.1 Candidatus Troglogloeales bacterium
GCGTTGTTCCGCCCGATTTTGGGGGTGTAGCGGGGTCCCCGAAAAAAAGCGGGGTCCCCGAAAACTGGTTTTTGGGGTGCAAAGCGGGGTCCCCGAAAACTGGTTTTTGGGGTGCAAGTCGCAAGTCAAGCTGGCGTAGCTCAGTTGGTAGAGCAGCTGACTTGTAATCAGCAGGTCGGGGGTTCAATTCCCTTCGCCAGCTCTTAAAGCCTAGGTGGAGTGGGGCGGGTCCCCGAAAGCAAGCTTTTGGGGTGCACGCGGGGAGGTTCCAGAGTGGGCAAATGGAGCAGACTGTAAATCTGTTGCCTCAGGGCTTCGGGGGTTCGAATCCTCCCCTCCCCACCGTCGGGGTCCACGAAAGCAAGACGGTGCGGGAATAGCTCAGTTGGTAGAGCGCTAGCCTTCCAAGCTAGGGGTCGCGGGTTCGAATCCCGTTTCCCGCTCTGCCCTTGTAGCTCAGTTGGCAGAGCACATCCTTGGTAAGGATGAGGTCACCGGTTCAATCCCGGTCAAGGGCTCACGGGTAGTGGGAGATTTCTGATGAGGGAGATTATTACGCTGGCATGTGCCGTCTGTAAGGAAAGAAATTACACAACAACCAAAAATAAGCGGAACCATCCGGATCGGCTGGAGGCTAAGAGACATTGCCAGCGATGCGGTAAACACCAAGCACATAAAGAGACGAAATAACACAGTGTGTGTGGTGTTGTTGTGCGGCATGCTGAATTTAAATGGACCCCCAAAAGGTGGTAGCCACAGGCCAGTAGCTCCAACTGGTTAGAGCAGCGGTCTCCAAAACCGCATGTTGTGGGTTCGAGTCCCTCCTGGCCTGCTCGTTGTCGTGTCGTGGTGTTGGGTGATAGAGTGGCGGAATTAGGGTGAAGAAAGCGGTTGAAACGGCGGTGTCCTTTGTAAAAGACGTGCGGTCGGAACTTTCCCGTGTTGCATTCCCCGGCAAAGATGAAACAATGGGATCAACGGTTGTTGTGGTTGTCTTCACGGTTTTGTTTACCGTCTTCTTATCCATCGCCGATTATTTGTTGGGCCAGTTGTTGCGTTTGATCGTCTAATGGTCCATCCCCTATAGATTTTAGAGATTTAGGAAAAAATGGAAAGAAGTTGGTACGTTGTCCGCACCTATTCAGGGTACGAGGGTCGCGTGAAGGCAAGCCTTGAGGAGCGTGTGAAGACGTTGTCCCTCTCGGATCGGGTTGGACGGGTACTTGTTCCCACCGAAGAAGTGATCAATATCAAGGAGGGGAAGAAACGTATTTCAACCCGGAAATACTTCCCTGGGTATGTTTTGATCGAGTTACAGCTTGACGCGGAGCTGCAGCATCTTATACAAAACACGCCGAAGGTAACGGGGTTTTTGGGTAGCGGTGATATACCGGAGGCTCTTTCGTCAAGCGAGGCGGCCGTGTTGCTAAAACAGGTGGATGAGGGCTTAATTCCACACCTGGCAGAGGCAAAGTTTGACGAAGGAGATAAAGTGCGCATCGTGGATGGTCCGTTCATGGGATTCAACGGTGTGGTTAACAGTGTGGATATTGACCACGATAAGGTGCAGGTGCTCGTTACCATTTTTGGGCGTTCGACTCCCGTGGAATTGAGCTTCTTGCAAGTTGAAAAGGGTTAAAGGCTTGTCAAGGAATAACGTATACACAAAGGGCAAACGAGTCGCCCTGTTTGCAAAGCGCGAGGAGCGCGCATACCCTTCTGTATGTAAGCGACGAGCAACGCAGCAAACGGGAATGAATCGGCAGCCCGACTGCATAGGTTATTCCTTGACAAGCCCTAAGGAGCAGGAATGGCAAAGGTAGTCACTGCAACCGTAAAGCTTCAGATCTCAGCCGGTAAGGCGAATCCCGCCCCTCCGGTGGGGCCGGCGCTTGGTCAACATGGCATTAACATTATGGAGTTTTGTAAGGCTTTTAATGCGCAGACGCAAGGGCAAGAGGGGACGATTATTCCAGCGCTTATAACGGTGTACTCGGACCGAACCTTTACCTTTATTACAAAAAGTCCTCCGGCCTCTGACCTCTTGAAGAAAGCTGCCGGCATCATCAAAGGGGCGACGAAGCCGCGCAAAGAAGTTGTGGGTAAAATCACGGCCGCACAGATTGAGAGTATTGTAAAAGTTAAGACGGCTGACTTAAACGCGGTTGATATTTCCGGTGCGCGACGGATTATCGCCGGAACGGCCCGTAGTATGGGCATTGCCGTAGAGTAAGGGGTCTTTGATGGGGAAGAAATACGAAAAGGCTGCAAGTACGGTTGAAAAAAAGTACTACTCGTTGCTTGAGGCGTGTACTTGGGTAAAGGGTGCCCACTATGCGAAGTTTGATGAAAGCGTGGATATCGCCGTGCGTCTAGGGGTAGACCCGAAACACTCCGATCAAATGGTGCGCGGTTCGGTCTTGTTGCCGAATGGCACCGGCAAGAAGGTTCGAATCCTTGTTTTTGCAGAAGGTGAAAAGGGGAAAGAGGCCACCGCGGCCGGGGCGGACTATGTGGGGGTGGATACCCTTATCGAGAAGATTAACGGCGGTTGGCTGGAGTTTGATACTGTTTTGGCAACACCCGACCTAATGGTATCGGTCGGTAAATTGGGGAAGATTCTGGGTCCGAGGGGGCTGATGCCAAATCCCAAAACAGGGACGGTGACTTTTCAGCTCGAAAAAGCCATCAAAGAGATTCGGCAGGGAAGGGTCGAATACCGGGTTGACAAGGCGGGGATTGTTCATGCGTCCATTGGGCGTGTTTCGTTTACACCGGAAGCACTGTTGCAGAACGCGACGGCCATCACCGATTCCGTCGTTCGGGCTAAGCCTGCCTCCTGCAAGGGGAAGTACATTGTAAACGTGGCTCTCTCGTCTACCATGGGACCCAGCATTGCCATTGATCCGTTGACCATTCAGACATCTTCTTAGGAACGTTAGGGCAAAAATGCAAAAACGACTGGAGAAAGAGGCGTCTGTCGCGCGGTTGCGTGAACAGTTCTCACGGGTCACGATGGTGGTATTGACCGATTTCACCGGAATGCGTGCGGAGGAGATTCGGGCGGTTAAGGGTCAGCTCCGCCAGGCAAAGGGAGAGTGGGCGGTTGTTAAAAATACAATGGCCGTTCTGGCGTCTTCCGGTACGATGGTGGAACCGCTTGCCCCCCATTTTAAGGGTGCAACGGCGGTCGTGTTTTCATTCTCAGACCCGATAGGCCCCGCAAAGGCATTAAAAGGTGCTGCAGACAACTATAACGCTTTAAAAATACGCTCCGCGGTGATTGAAGGTCAGGTGGTTGATGTCGCTGGGTTCTTAGGTGTTGCACTCCTCCCACCCAGAGGAGTGGTACTCGGTCAATTGGTAGGCCAAGTCAGGGCACCGCTTTCTTCGCTGGTGGGGTGCCTCAATGGGATCGTTGCAAAGTGTGCACGCACACTGTCTGCCGTGCTAGAAAAACGTCAAGCAGCAACGTAGGGTAGTAAACAAATTTAGATAAGGGGGGACAATGGAAACCGCAGAAGCCGTGTTATCGAATGAGCAGATTTTGGGGGCTGTTGAGAAGATGCCCGTGCTCCAGTTGGTGGGTCTGATCAAAGCCATGGAAGAACGGTTCGGTGTAACGGCCGCCGCCGCTGTTGCCGTGGCAGCGCCTGCTTCCGGGGGATCTGCCGGAGCCGCTGCCGTGGAAGAGCAGACAGCCTTCGATGTTACCTTGGTGAGTGCCGGGGAGAAAAAGATTCAGGTCATTAAAGTGGTGCGGGAGCTCACCAGCCTTGGGTTGAAAGATGCGAAAGACCTTGTTGAGGGGGCGCCAAAGCCGGTTAAGACCGGCGTTAGCAAGGAAGAGGCAGAAAGCATCAAAAAGAAGCTTGAGGAATCCGGTGCAACGGTGCAGGTAAAGTAAAGGGCATCGTAAATGCCCTATCGCACTTGTTGGTCAACCAAAACCTCTCGTTGCCGTTTGTGGAGGAGGTCATGTCGTTAGTCGGCCAGGGTCGAAATCGCCGGGTACGGACGCTTTTTTCTAAAGAGCGTTCCGCGCTTGCTATTCCTAATCTTATCGAAGTGCAAAAGCACTCGTACGATCGCTTTTTGCAATTGGAAACACCCCCGGAACGTCGGGAGAACATGGGGTTGCAAGCCGCGTTTACCAGCGTTTTCCCGATCGTTGACTTTAACGGTTCTGCCAAAATCGAATTTGTCGGCTACACCGTGGGGCCGGCACAACATGATGCCAGGGAATGTATGGATAACGGCATCACCTATGCGGCCTCCCTAAAGATGCAGGTCAGGCTTGAACTTTTCGAAAAGGGGCAGGCAGAGGGGAGGACGGTACGCGAGTTGCGGGCGCAAGAGATTTATGTCGGTGAAATCCCGCTCATGACGGAGAACGGCACCTTTTTGATCAATGGGGTGGAGCGTGTCGTGGTCAGCCAGATCCAGCGCTCTCCCGGGGTAACCTTTTCCCATGATAAAGGGAAAAGCCATGCCAGCGGGAAAATCCTTTACTCCGGCTGTATTATCCCTTATCGCGGTTCGTGGGTTGATTTTGAGTTTGATGTCAAAGACGTCTTGCATGTCCGCATTGATCGAAAGAAAAAGATGCCGGCGACCATTTTTCTGAAAGCGTTTATTAAAAAAGAAAGTGCCACGAACGGCGTTCGGTATAGCCTACAGGGACGGGAGGGCAAGGTTGTAGGCGCTACGGTGCAGGAGGTTATTCTAAAGACCTTCTATCCCATTGAAACGGTTCGTCTCTCGGACGGGAAGTACTATCTGAAGCTAAACGCGGATATTCACGCGGGGATGCGGGCGTTTTCCGATATCGTAGAAAAGCGTAGCAAAGCGGTTCTCACCAAAGCCGGTAGTAAGATAACGGCGTCCGTTATTCGAAAAATGATTGCCGATGACGTTTTAGAAATCGCCTATCCCACAGAGGCGTTAGTCGGGAAGGTAGTGCTCCATGATGTTGTTGCCCAGACGACTGGAGAAGTCATTGTAGAAGGAGGAGGCGCCCTCGGAGAGGAGCATCTTCACCGCATGGTGGAAGCAGGGGTGCCGTCCATCCAATTACTTCATATTGATAATATCCGTTCGCTTCCGGTGATTCTGGATACGCTGGCGCTAGAAAAGGCGGCTTCTCCTGATGAGGCAATGGTTGAAATTTATCGTCGTGTCCGGCCGGGGGAGGTTCCTACCCTAGAGATTGCGAAAAATCTGTTTGAGAGTCTTTTTGTTCATGCAAAGCGTTATGACCTCTCCCATGTTGGCCGAATGAAGTTGAATAAAAAACTTGGGCTGACGCTGCCACTGTCCGTTCGGGAGTTAACGGCGGTGGATATTGTAGAGGTGGTTCGGTACATCATAAACCTGAGGGCCGGCAGTGGAGCAATTGACGATATTGACCATCTTGCCAATCGCCGCATCCGGTCGGTGGGGGAACTTTTAGAGAATCAGTTTCGTCTGGGGTTGCTGCGGATGGAGAAGACCACTAAGGAGCGCATGAATTTGCTCGATCTCGATAGCGCCCTCCCGCACGATCTCGTCAATACAAAACCGGTGGCTGGTGCCGTTAAAGAGTTTTTCGCGGGAAGCCAGCTTTCGCAATTTATGGATCAGACCAATCCGCTTGCCGAGATTACCCACCGGAGGCGTCTCTCAGCCTTAGGCCCCGGGGGCCTTACCCGTGATCGGGCCGGATTTGAGGTTCGGGATGTACATCCCAGCCACTATGGCCGTATCTGTCCTATCGAGACCCCGGAAGGACCCAATATTGGGTTGATTGCGTCCCTTGCGACCTACGTGCGTGTCAATGAATTTGGGTTCATCGAATCTCCACACCGTAAGGTTGAAAACGGGGTGTGCTCTGATCGCGTCGAATATATCTCCTCCGTTGATAGCGACCGGTATGTCACTGCGCTGGCGGATACGGAGATTGATCAAAACGGACGCCTGAAAGGCACGGTTGCGGCGCGGCTTGGCGGGAACTTTGTGACCGTATCTCCGGAAAAAGTGGATTACATGGATGTTTCTCAAAAACAGATCGTTAGCGTGGCAACGGCCCTCATTCCGTTTTTGGAAAACGACGATGCTAACCGCGCGCTGATGGGCTCCAATATGCAGCGTCAGTCTGTCCCGCTATTGTGCCCGGAAGCCCCCGTGGTGGGGACAGGCATGGAAAGTGTTGTCGCGCGTGATTCTGGACATGTTATTTTTGCAAAACGCAGTGGCGTCGTTGAAAGCGTTGACGCAACGCGTATTGTTGTTAAGGCGGAATCGTCAAAGCGCGGGAGCGCTGCTCAGACAGCTTATGACGACCCGGAGTTTTCGCTGGACGTTTATCCGGTACGTAAATTTAAACGTTCCAACCAAAATACCTGCATCAATCAACGTGTGGTCGTTTCTCCAGGGCAGCGGGTCAAAAAAGGGGAGGTATTGGCGGATGGTCCGGCGACCCAAGGGGGGGAACTGGCGCTGGGATGTAACGTCACGGTCGCATTTATGCCGTGGCGGGGCTATAACTTTGAGGACGCCATTATCGTTTCGGAACGGCTCATTAAAGAGGATGTTTTCACGTCCATTCACATGGACGAATTCCAAATTGAGGCGCGCGACACCAAGCTTGGGAAGGAAGAGATTACGCGTGATATCCCCACGATTAGCGATGAAATGCTTAGAAACCTCGATGAGTCCGGCATTATCAGAATCGGGGCCGAGGTCAAACCGGGGGATGTTCTGGTGGGTAAGGTTACCCCTAAGGGAGAAACCCAGTTAACCCCTGAAGAAAAACTATTGCGAGCTATCTTTGGAGAGAATGCAGGCGATGTTAAAGACGCCTCTCTCTATGCGCCCCCCGGTCTAGAGGGGGTCGTGGTTGATGTCAAAATTCTTTCCAGAAAAGGCGGTGAGCAAGATGAGCGTTCCAAGAGCATTGAGAATGAGGATATCCTAGAGCTTCAGAAAAATTATCAGGACGAGATTCGCATCATTCAAGAAGAGAAATATAACAAAATCCGGCAGCTTCTCTTGTCTAAAGTTTCCGGTTCCGATGTTGTTGACGCGGAAGTGGGGGAAATCTTTCTGAAGAAAAAAAAGATTATTACCAAAGAGGTATTATTACGGATAGAGGATGACGATCTAAAAAATGTCGTATTGAGCGATAGAGGGGGCCAAGAGCGCATCCATCAGCTTGATGCCGCCGCTAAGGAACAGATTGAGGCCATCCAATCCGCCTATGACGAGAAGATCGGACGCCTAAAGCGCAGAGATGAGCTTCCACCTGGGGTTATCAAGGTTGTGGTTGTTTTTATCGCCACGAAACGAAAACTACAAGTAGGCGATAAGATGGCGGGGAGGCATGGGAATAAGGGTGTGGTCTCAAAAATTCTCGCCATAGAGGATATGCCAAGTTTGCCGGATGGTCGTCCGGTGGACATTATCTTAAATCCGTTGGGGGTTCCTTCCCGTATGAACGTGGGACAGATTTTAGAGACCCACCTGGGGTGGGCGGCCGACACCCTTGGCATGAATGTCGCCAGCCCCGTTTTTGACGGCGTTACGGAGTCGGAGATTAAAGGGTTGTTGGAGCGCGCGCATCTACCCACCTCCGGACAGATTGTACTTTACGATGGGGTAACGGGGGAGCCGTTTGATCGTCCGGTGACCGTCGGTGTGATGTACATGCTTAAGCTCAACCACTTAGTGGACGATAAGATGCACGCCCGGTCGGTCGGTCCCTATTCACTGGTCACCCAACAGCCGTTGGGGGGGAAGGCACAATTCGGCGGACAACGGTTGGGGGAGATGGAAGTCTGGGCGCTTCAGGCGTATAGTGCGGCAGCGCTATTGCAAGAGTTCCTAACGGTTAAATCGGATGATGTGCATGGCCGTTCCAGGATTTACGAATCCATTATCAAGGGGGATCATATCCTTGAGCCCGGTCTTCCGGAGTCGTTTAACGTTCTTGTGAAGGAATTGCAGAGCCTTGGACTGGACGTCGAATTGCTGCACAATACCGTCCCTCAGGAACAGTTTACAGCCCTTTCATTTGAATCGTAAAGAGTAAGTCGTTACGGGTCGGCAGATCAAGGTAGCTAAGCTCTGCCGCCCAGCACTGTCTGTCTATCCTTAGCGTATACTGCATCTCCGCAAACTGCTTCTGGTTGCCATCAAAGTAGGTGCTGCTGGTAAAGCCTATCCCACCGGGCAGACTCGCCGTTATCTGTCCGCTCCACGCGCGTATAGGGGCAACGGATTCCAAATCTCCCAAATAGGATGTATTGAATACGTCTCCCCGTTGTGGAAGGGTGGCATGCCGGGTCGAGCGTCTGCCGAGTACGACGCTAAATAAAGGGGAAGGGTCTAGCGTGAGGTTCGTGTTCCATGCAGAAAATGAGTGGTCGGCCCACCTATAGAAAAAGTTGTTACCGATTGAAAGCATCGGCAACGGCCGAAAACGAAATATACCATAGAGATCCGATGCCGACGGGGTTGCGTGGCTGATGGTTTCTGCAAGATGCCAATAGAGTACATCTGGAGACGCATCGGACGAATGGAGCCGTTGTGAGAAGGTGGCCGTCACGCTTTGCCGGTTGTGTATCTTGTCTAAGTCATCGAATTGCGGGGCGTCTTGCCGTCCGTTTGTGGCAATATTTTCGTACGTCAAAGCCGATGTTGTCGTAAGACGTACCGTCTCAAACGGTGATAGAAACCGGCCCTCCAGATGGACACCCACCGGCACCGCTGTCCTCAGAAAAGACTCCCTAGACCTCGTGGAACGGTCATATGATACCATTCTTGCCCCTGCCCACGGGGTTAGGGTGACTTGCTGCGACAATGCCATCGGCATGGAAAGTTTTGGATATAGATCAAATCGTACCAGTCTCTCGCCCGCCTGGCGAAAAAAGTGGACTGCGCTGCTGGTAAGGCCCGCATAGACGGGAAACCTGGACAGGCGGGTTTGAGTGAGTTGGTAGCCTATTTCCGGCAAGCGCTGCACCGTGGTGTTGTTGCTTGGGGTGGAGAGATTTAAGGTATAGCGGGTTAGAAGATAAGCAAGCGATTTTTGTGTGCGATACGTGACGAGAAGATCAGATTCCGCTTGACTGTCAGCGCGCCTGCCGGAGAGGTCCGAAAGTGCCCGGTGGTGGTCATTGTAGTTAACGTAGGAGAGTCGTAGCCTGACGTCTGCCTGGTCCGTTAGGTGTTTCCGGTATCTAGATTCTAGTGCCCACCGATCTACCTGAAATTCACGGTCGCGGAAGTATTCAACCTGTAGGTGGGTTTCCTCTGTGCCGTTCGGGCGGGAACGATACTCGACGCCGACACCCTCTCCCCGGCTCCCCTTAGACTCAAGCGTCAGGGTCGCATCCTTATCAGGCGCAATGGCCCAGTAAATGGGCTGTTTATAAGAAACCCCCCATCGTGAGCTGTACCCCAATCGAGGGATCAGTAACCCGCTTTGCCGTGAGACGGGATAGGTGAAATAGGGAAGATAAGCTACCGGCACACCGCGAATATAGAAAAGGGCGCGGCGCGCAACAAAGCGCTGATCCATCTTCAGGTGTAGGTAATCTGCGGCAATGCTCCATGCGGGGCTTGTTTTGCAGTCACACAGGGTAAACGAGGCGCCACCGGTTGCCACCAGTTCGGCCTTTGCCGTGAGAACCGTCAAGCGACCGGCCGTCAGTTGCAGAGGGCCTTGTGTGACTTTTACCGACCCTTCTGCGTCGTAGATGTCTCCCGTTTCCTGACGAAGGTGCGCTAGTCTCTCGGCACGGATAAGGAGGGGCGGTTCCTGACCTCCCCACGCGGGAGCGGCCATGAGAAGAAAGGCCAGGAACGGCATAAACATGTATTTGCCCTTCTCCTTCTTAGCCTAAGGGCTTGTCAAGGAATAACGTATACACAAAGGGCAAACGAGTCGCCCTGTCTGCAAGGCGCGAGGAGCGCGCATACCCCTCTGGTATGTAAGCGACGAGCAACGCAGCAAACAGGGATGAATCTACAGCCCGACGGTATAGGTTATTCCTTGACAAGCCCTTAGAGAGGTGGTTTCTCCATCACCGCTCTACTTTGATAATTCTTCCAACTGAAGGGACACGGTTAGCATCGAGGATAAAAAGCATATAGTAGCCTGGCGGCGCGATCTGGGCTGTCGCCGGCGCTTTAATTTCAGCGCCAAACACGGTCGGGCCATAAACGGTCGGGGAGGTTCGCACAACCTCAAGTTCAATGGCACGCTGCCCCATGTCAAATGAATGGGTCATAGAGCCCAGGCCAATTAGCATAGCATGTGTAATACTTGTCGAGGCGCTCCAGAGCACGTTAAAATTCTTTTGAAGCTTAATGGAAGGATTAACATAAAGAGCCGGCCTTGGCTTTTGCATATAGTCCGGCGAGTAATAACGGAAGTCTGATCGCTCATGGCCTGCATTTCCATCCGGGCTTGCACCGCCCACCATGACTCGGCCATCAGGTAGGAGCATCGTAATAGCGTGATACCCCCGCACTTCGGGCATTGAGGCTGTGCCTGAAGTCAATGAAAAATTGTTTTGGGGGTCAAGATACTGGGCGACCCCAACAGTCGGATCCTGTTTGATGTCATCATGACCGGCGAGAATTAAGATGCGGCCATCAGGAAGAATCACGGTTGATGGATGATGTCGTCTTATCCCCATGTCGATCTGGGCAATCCAGCGATCAGCAATTGGATCATACGTATCTAAGGGTACGCTCATAAGTTGAATCGTGATAACCTCCCACCATTAAAACACTGCCATTATGATAACCCACTTCACCATTGTCGTTGTTTATTCGCAATGGAAGTAAAACCGTTGAAGTACCGTAATTGGGTGCATAAAATGCCAAAGAAGAAGGCAGCGAAGGCGGTGGCGGCATCACTCCCGGTCTAAGGTTAGGTCTCACTAACCAGCGTTGACTGGAGGTATTATCACTGGACATAAACACCGGCTTTCCGGCCTGCCCAAACATGAGAATATCAAAAACATCGGCAACCCTTGTCGGTAATTGGAAAACATGAGTATAGTCAACGTTAAAAATCTCTGATGGAGACTCGCTGTGTGAAGAAAGCAGTTTCCAAGGGTTCCAACCGCTAGACCCGGGGCTATAAGTCTCAACGCTTCGATTAGGGGAGAAAGTATCTGTCCCCAGGTTAAAGTAATCCGAACCACCGGTTACCAGCATCCGGTCATCGCCCAATCGGGTAACGGTAGGATACCAGCGAGCACGAAGTGAGAGTTCCCCCTGACCCAGCATCGGCTCAGGGACCTTTGTCCAAGATTTATTGATTGCATTTAAGCGGGTGGCATAAGGAAGACCAACGGTAAAGGCATCAATAATTTTTGTGGTGCCAGACTCATAGCGTACCGCTGCCCGCGTGCCTCCGGCGGTAAAAAGGGTCCCATCGGCCATTAAGGCATGGCCGCTACAGTAGAAACTATCCCAAATAGCATCCCATTGTCCGTAAGGCGCCCCAGGATAAGGGAGTTCGAGCGGCATTGGCACTTCCGAGACCGTAACTTCAAAAGGTTCTGCGCCGGGAGCCGTAGGCAACATACCAAAAGCTATCTGTTTTGGAAAAATGGAAGTGGCAGTCGGTTCTTCCTGGACTTTCCCAAACAAAGACAGACGTCCATTAGGAAGGAGTGAAACATGGATCGGTGCCACCGGCTCTCCAGACCCGGATAACCGCCACCGAATGAGATGACTCCAAGAATCAGCAATGGTTTCGGCCGAGGAAAAAGAAACCGGAGAGAAAAAACCGATGAAGAAAAGGACAAAAATAAAGGGAATTTTTTTAATTATTCTCATTTGTTTTCTAATGCTATCCCCCTGCCTCTAAGTGACCCACTTGAAATGAAAAGAAACCCACCGTCCTCGGCATTCCGATCCCCTCAACCGGAGGGGACTCTATCCGGTGGTGGCCAGGACGGCGTCTTCTTCAAAGGTGAAGGTGCCGTCCTGAAGAACGGCACGGACACGCTTACACGTCTTAAACCGCCCACGAA
>SBBL01000068.1 GCA_005239745.1 Candidatus Troglogloeales bacterium
CCCCCCAAACTGGTTTGGGGGGTAGAGTCGAGCGTGTGGTTACCAAACACGGCATGACGCTCCTGATACTGCCGCGTCCGTCTCTCCCCGTCGTCAGTATTCAGACGTGGATCAAGGCTGGGGCCATTGATGATCCCGCTGAAAAAGCGGGCCTTGCCAACGCCACGGCAGCCCTCCTGGACGAAGGGACAAAGACACGCACGTCGGTTGCCATTGCCGATATGCTGGATTCTGTCGGCGCAAGCCTCTCCGCATCGGCCTCCTACGATGCCACAAAGGTCTCGCTTAAAGTCCTGAAAAAAGACCTTCCGTTGGGGCTAGATCTGCTCTCGGATGTTCTCATGCGTCCGGCGTTTGATCCTAAGGAAATTGAAAAGGTGAGAAAGCGCATCATGGGTGGCATACTTGCCGAAAAGGACGAACCCATGGCGATTGCCACGAAGGCATTTCGGAAGCAGATCTTCGGCAAGCACCCCTACCGCAATCCCGTTGACGGAGAGGAGGAAAGCCTTCCTCGGATCACCCAAGCCGATATCGTCGCCTTTCACGGCACCCACTATCGTCCCAACAACACGATCATGGCAATGGTGGGGGATATTACCAAAGAGGAAGCGCTGTTGTTGACAGAGAAGTTTTTGGGAAGCTGGGAGACGGGGGTTATCCCCTCTTCTAAAGTGCAGCCCGCCTTGCCGCTTACCTCTAAACAGGTAGAAAAGATTGATAAGGATCTAACTCAGTCTAGCGTCTTACTGGGCTACCTCGGCATCCCCCGGTCTCACCCGGATTATTATGCCGCCGGTGTGATGGACTACATCTTGGGCGGTGGCGGGTTTTCCTCTCGAATGATGACGAAAATACGCGACGAAGAAGGTCTTGTTTATGCGATTAGTTCTCACTTTTCCGTGGGTCGCCACCCAGAGTCTTTTGCCGTTAGCTTACAAACAAAAAACCAGAGTGCCAAGCAGGCAATAGAGGGAGTGCTACAGGAGATTTCTAAAATTCGGGAATCGGAAGTGACGGAGGCGGAGTTGTCGGATGCTCAGCGGTATCTAACAGGTAGCTTCCCGCTTCGCATAGATACCACGGCCAAACTTGCCTTTTTGCTGTGCTATATAGAGTTTCATCAGCTTGGTCTGGATTACTTTGATCGGTATAGTCAATATATCAACGGGGTGACACGGGAGGATGTGCTGCGTGTAGCCCGTCGGTATCTCAATCCGGAGACGTACGCGCTGGTGGTTGTCGGAAAACAGTCTGAAGTTCAGGTTCCATAGGCCAAAAAGGCGGGCTTTTGGGGTAAAGGGATTGTACATGAGGAGGTTTTTATGGGGATGAGGCGGTTTGTGCTGGTAGGGATATTGTTGTTTTTACCGCAGGCGGCATGGGCAAAGGATGCGTGGGTGGCCTATACGGCGGGTGGTTATAACGGAAAGGTCATGGCCTTTGGGGCACCCAGTCTGCAATTGCTAAAAGAAGTACCTACAGGGATTGATCTGCACGGCCCAGTCCTCGATGGGAAGCTGTTGTACGCCGTTGATAAGGCTGCCAACAAGGTAGTGGTCATGGACATGGCGACATCAAAGATTGCCAAGACCATCCCCCTACCCGCCAAGTTTGGTCCCAATAGCGTAGCCCTCTCTTCTGATGGGAAGTCGCTTTGTGTGGCAGGAGAGCTTTCCGGCAGCATCGCGAAGGTGGATACCGCGTCTGGAAAGGTGGAATCGGCGAAGGTGCCCATGAAACCGGCCGCCCCCGTCTACGCGGCCATTACCGGAGACGGTAAAACTTGTCTTGTCTCCGACTATGTGAACTCTGTGGTCTGGGTAGTGACCCTTAATCCGTTCAAGGTGACCAAGTCCGTTCCGTCCGGCGGCGATAATCCACACGGCATTGCGATCACCCCAGATGGCAAGACGGCGCTCATCAGCAACAAGTTCTCCGCCAATATGGCCTTTATGGATATCGCCAAGATGGCGGTAGTGAAGACCATCAACACGAGTGCGGTTCCTATCGACATTGTGATTGACTCTAAGGGACAGTTTGCCTACCAATCGGCCTTCCTTGGAAACGTGGTAAAAAAGGTGGATATCGCTGGCCAGAAAGTCGTTGGGACGTTCGATATCAATTCCCGTCCGGGTCAGTTAGGCATCTCACCGGATGATGCCACCCTCTTTGTCCTGAATAAATACTCTACCGGCCTCTTTGAGGCGTTCAAGGCAACGGTTGACGGCGGGGGCGGTGTAAACCCCACTAGCATTCAGATGATTGATCTGAAATCTGGGAAGACGGTTGGGCAAAAGCCCGTCCCCGGAGAGCCGTTTGGTATTGTGATCGTACCGGCGAGTTCCATTAAGGCGGGCGCGCTAGAGGCAGGAAAGGACGCCGTGGCCAAGGGGCGCAAGCTCGATCTTCCGGCCAAGCAGAAGGTAAAGCTGACCTATGGTCCGGCCAAGCCGCATAAGCCCGGGGTGTTCGATGCTGCGGATGGGCCGGAGGTTTACCTAAACGCCTTTAGCCATCAGTTTGCCCCCAACGAAATATTCGTGACAGAAGGCGATACCGTCAAGCTCGTCATCCAAAATATAGATGAGAAGGGCAACTTGATTGATAATGCCGATGTGGTACATGGATTTGCCATCAACGGCTATGCCGAACAGACCCAGGTGCTCCTGCCACGTGGTGTCGCGGCAACACTGGAGTTTGAATTGGACAAGGGTGGCGAGTTCGATTTCTACTGCAGTAACTGGTGCGGTTCCGTGCACATGGAGATGAGGGGGAAAATCATTGTTGAGTAATGTAAGAAGATACGGCCTAAAAAAAGGGTTGCTGGCCGCCGGTGTTCTCTTGTTGTCCTCCTGCGCCAGCATGGGTGGGCAAAGCCGACCGGTGGCTAGCTCAGGTCTTAGCTATCCTGCCCCGACCGAAGCGGGATGGATGGACATAGAGACCGAGAAGAGAAGTAATCGCGATCGCAAGGCTTGGTTTGAGGAAATGCACAAGGCACCGCCGGGTGTGGACTGGAGGAAAATAGAGAACGCCAACGGCGAGGCCCAGCGCATCAAGCGCAACAAACTCAGAGAAAAGCACCGCGGTGTAGAGCCCCGGGGCATGTCCACCACCACCGGATCGGGCACGGGCATGGCCTTAACAACAGCAGCTGCAGTTGCAGACGCCAATCGTTGGACCGAACGGGGCAGCAATAACCAAGCCGGGCGCGTGCATGTCGCCGCCCATTCGCCGAATGGCTCATACCTCTATGTGGGCTCGGCCATGTCCGGTGTGTGGCGCGGAGACCTAGATGGACAAAGCTGGGCACCCTTGAGTGACAATCTCTATAGCGGGGCCCACTCTCTGGCCGTCATCCCGGGGGCCACAGCGTCCGACCCAGATGTCATCGTGCGCGGAACCGATGCGGGACTGGTGCATGTGACCCGCGATATGGGTGCTACTTGGACTGTACCTGCTGGACTCCTGAACCCTCCTCCCCAATGGAGCGAGGTACAGCGAATCGCTGTTGCCCGTGATAACACTACTATTTTATTGGTGATGTCCTTCTGGTCGGGAGCGAATTATTCTACAAAAGTTTATCGTTCGACGGATCGTGCCCAGAGCTTTGTTCAAGTCTTAGACATGGGGATTGGGAAGGGTGACTTATGGGTTCCACGTACCGGCCTCGGTAATATCTTCTCCGTGGCAAACAATACTGTACGACGCAGCAGCGATAACGGCGCGACTTGGAGTAGTAATGGTCTTGGAACTCTACCGGTTTCAGCGACTGATATTGGCCTCACTGGAAGCGAGGCGGGGGCACCGCGCCTGTGGGTGATTGCCGCGGCAGGTGGTACACGCAACCTCTATCGTTCGGATGATGCTGGTGTGACTTGGAGCTACAAAGGAGCGATCACGGACTATTGGGACAACCGTAGTCTCTCTGCGTCCACGGTCAATGCCGACCTATTCGCCTATGGCGGAATGGAGATGTGGCGTAGCGTAGATGGCGGCACTAGCTTTACCAAGGTGAACGACTGGGGGAAGTACTACCCAACAAGCCATGTTCCCATAAATCCTCAAGCCCCAAACATCTACCTACATGCGGACATTCCGGGGATTGATGTGATTCCGTGCGCGATCAATGCCAGCACGTGCCCAAGTGGCGAGCTATGGTATATCAGTACCGACGGAGGCCTGTACCGGTCGCGCGACGGCGTGGCCAGCGTGCAAAACCTGTCGCTCAGCGGTTTGCGCATCAGCCAGTACTACGGTACGCATACCTCGACCTTGGACCCCAATCGCATCGCGGCGGGTTCCCAAGACCAAGGCTACCAGTACCATAACGGCACCACCAGTCCACCACAGACCTTGTTGTCATTCAACCAGCTGTATCTAGGTGATTACGGGCGTGTAGTCTCGGGCGACGGCACACACCAATACGTCTATTCCGTGGCCCCAGGCTCCGTATACGTCGGGATCGGCGAGACCGACCCGCCGTATTGGAAGATAGCTGATCTGCCACCAGGCGGTAGCGGCGAGGCAATGGCATGGCTGCCGGTAATTGCGGCTGATCCTTTGGATATTACCAGTTTCTTTGTGGCTGGGGAGAAGATTTATCGCTACACTAAGGATGCTAGTGCGAATACATGGTCTTACGTACAATGGGGTGGATTGAATGTAGACCTCAGCAACGACAACAGTGAATACATCTCTGCCTTGACCTTCTCTCCGCTCGACCATAATCTCGCCTTTGCAGCGACCACTAAAGGTCGCGTGTTCTATTCATCCGATAAAGGCGTTACATGGACACAGTCCAGCACGGCTGGGCCGGCGCCACACTACACGTATGGTCACGCGCTGCTCGCAAGCGGCAAAAACGCCCAAACTGTTTATATAGGCGGTGGCGGTTATGGCGGCTCCATCGGAATCCAGCGCAGTAACGACGGCGGACAGAGCTTCCAGGCCTACAATCAGGGTTTGCCCGAAACCATGACCTATAGTCTGTGCGAGGCACCCAATGGTAGCGGGACTTTGTTTGCCGGCACTGAAACAGCGGCCTACCGCAGAGACCCAGGCGCCACTGCATGGGTGGATGTTTCGGGCGTCGAAGCGCCAGTAAACGTGTACTATTCATGCGAGGCTGTGAGGGATAATCAGATCATCCGCACAGGCACTTATGGCCGTGGCATTTGGGACTACCAGATGGCCTCGGACCTGTCGTCTACCATCAGTGTCTCCCAAACGGGTGCTACGGCCACGGTTACAGCCACAGTCACCAACAACGGCCCGGATATTCAGGGCAACGTGGTTGTGAACCTATCGGGCGATCTACCGACCGGCCAAGCGCAATTACCGCTGCCACCGGGTTGTTCCATAACGGGTACGGTGACAATCACGTGTATTTTAGGAGATTTGGCGGTCAGCCAAGTTACTATTGCGATTACTTATAATCTGGCGGGTCGGAGTACCCCCTTCACAATGCAGGCCCAAGTGACGACAACCTCCAGCATCAACGATCCTAACGGCAGTAACAATGTTTCCTCTACTACGTTCACCCCTTCGGCTGCGGACTTGTCTGCCACCCTCAGCGGCGCACAAACAAGCGGTACGATGGCTACGTTTACCGCCACCGTCACAAACAGAGGCCCGAATATTCAGGGCAATGCGGTCGTAAACGTGTGGGGAGACCTGCCTGGCAGCCAAGCGATATTGCCCTCAAATTGTTCTGGAACGGGAACGGTCACCTGTAGCTTGGGGACCCTAGCGGTTGGACAGATTGTCTCTGTCGCAATTCCTTACGACTTGGCGGGTCGGACCAGTGTAGTTACGATGAGGGCCCAAGCAGAGGCAATTCCCAGCCTCAACGATCCCGATGGCAGTAATAATTATCCCACCACGACTCTCACTCCTTTGCGGAATACCGGTTGGCTTAATCCGACCGCCAACGCCGCCAAGACCTCTTCGGCCGGGGATAACAACGGTTATCAGACGAATCCCACCTATGCCTATGCCGATGATACACTCAGCGCGCTAGACACCGACAGCGGGAGCGGTACCAGCCCCTTCTGCAACAGCAGTGAGAAGGATGTGCACCGTTTCTCCAGCTACAATGTTAGCGTTCCTACCGGAGCAACGATCAAGGGGATCGAAGTGCGGTTAGATGCAAAAGTGGACAGCACTTCGGGTTCCCCGAAGATCTGCGTAAAGCTTTCATGGGATGCGGGTGTCTCTTGGACTACAGCCAAGGCAACCCCGACCCTGAGTACCACGATGGCGACCTATACTTTGGGGAGTTGGACGGATACGTGGGGTCGGACATGGAGTGTAAATAACTTTACCAACACCAATTTCCGTGTGCGGGTAATTGATGTATCGAGTTCCACGTCGCGCGACTTTAGGCTCGACTGGGTGCCGGTGCGCGTCTATTATTGGCCATAGGGGGATACGATGAAAGGTTTGTTGTTAGGTCTTTGTGCTTTGTTCCTTGCAGGTGTCGCCGATGCAAAGGAGTTTATGACGGCGGATCAGTTCCTGGCGCTTCAGACATTTAACGGAAAGTCCCCCATCAAGCAGGGAGACCCGGTGCATGGGCGCAAGCTCTACAGCATGTACTGTACGCCGTGCCACGGGATGGAAGGCGATGGGAAGGGGCAACTCGCAAGACTGCTGGACCCTGCCCCGCGTGATCACACCGACGGTCAGGGTAAGCGAAAAGGTGATGGGATGAACGATCGCACCGATAAACAGCTTTTCAACGCCATCTCGGATGGGGGACAGGGGATTAGCAAGTCCGTGAATATGCCGGCATGGAAGCACACGATCTCAGAGAAAAGTCGATGGGATATCATCGCCTATCTAAGGGCCATTGCAAAGCCAGTCTATGTTCCCAAGTAAAGTTGTCCGTATTATTACCGTTCTATTGGTAGCCGTAGGTGTTGTGGAATCTACCACTATCTCTCTGCCGGCAGCCGACGGTGTTCCACCTGCTGCCGCGCCGGGTGACGCTTCGAAGGGAAAACATATCTTTAAGCATTACTGCGCCGTCTGTCACGGCCTCTCCGGTGCCGGGAATGGCCCGAATGCAAAGTACCTCGACCCGTCTCCCGCGGATTTGACGCGGGACGAGATGGCCTCATTCTCTGACGATGAAATCTACGAGGTGATTGAAAAAGGGGGATTTGCCGTTGATTTGGCGCCGGCGATGCCTCCGTGGGGGAAGACGCTATCCAGTGGACAAATCACGAGCCTTGTTGCCTATATTCGCACGTTAGGAGAAAGTGCAGAGAAGGCAGTGCGCCTTGCCGATGTCGTAAGCGGCGGAGAGAAAGAGTGTCGGATATGCCATATCCCTCAAAGCACCCACCAGATTGCCCCTAATCTCGCTGGGGAGGGTACAAAACTTAACAGGGCTTGGCTTGATCGGTTTCTTACGCACCCGGAGCAGATACGGCCGGTAGGATTCATCCCGTTGACAAAGACGAAAATGCCCAATTTTTATTTTTCTAAGGAAGAGCGCGCTGCCCTTGTTGCGTTTTTAATGGATCAGAAAGACGCTCGCGTGGGGTCGGTAGAGGGGTTGTCGTTATCTGATGAGGACGGACAGGCGGGGCGGGATCTTTTCTTCGATACCTATTCCTGCGATGCCTGTCACAAGCCGCCGGAGGGTGGCAACGGCGGGATTGTCGGTCCGGATTTGTCGAAGAGCAGTAAGCGGCTTAAGCCTGATTGGGTCTTTGCATGGCTTAAGGATCCGCAAAGTATCCGTCCGGATAGCCCGATGCCCAATTTCGGCATACCCGACAGCGAGCTGCGTCAGTTAGTAGCCTACATCATGGGGGACTACGTACCTGAGGCAGAGCCTGCCCACAACAAGGCGCTGATTGCCGGAGGGGAAGATTTGATTAAGCAAAAGAATTGCTTGTACTGCCATAGTATGATAAACCACGATTAGTGTGGTATTGAATCCCCTCCTTATCCAAGGAGGGGAAGGGGTGGTTTGAGAGGGTTAGTTTTTCAGTCAAATCAAGGGGGGATTTATGAAGAAACGAGTTGGTGCAGTGCTATTGCTGTTGCTTTTTGTGTGGGTTGGGCAGGCTTCCGCCGAGAAGGAAGAAGAACTGAAACCGGTGCCCAAGGCGTATGCCGATAAGCACATGCCAAAGGGGTGGTGGACGGACGCTGCGATCATCAAAGAGGGGCAGCGTCTTTTTGAAACGGCTAAGCACGAGATAGAAGATAAAAGGGCGAAGAAAATGGTAAAGATAGAAAAGGGTTGTTTAACCTGCCACGCCATTGATAAAGCGAAGGATCGTCCGGTAACGCGTGGGGCACAGGATTTCCGTGCCGAAAAAGCCATGAACCGGTTCTCCGATGCCTACTGGTTTTGGCGCGTCTCGGAAGGGGTTCCCAAGACCAAGATGCCTGCGTGGAAAGAGAAGCTGACGGAAGAAGAGCGGTGGAAGGTTATTGCCTACGAGCACACCTGGTCACATGGCTCCAAGCCCGCCGACCACACGCATAAAGAGATTGTCGTTTCCGTAGAGCCGTAGGCGTTGCCTCACTGGAGTGCCGTTGCAATGCAACGGCACTCCAGGCAACCCCGAATACCATCCGCCCATTCGTCAAACCATCCCAAGCCCTCCTTGACCTTAAGGAGTGGAGTAGAGGGCTTACCCATTTGATAAGAAGAAAAAACCAATTTGGATAGGAAATAGGAAAATGGAACCGATTGTTTTAACGAATAGTGTAGAGATTCTGAGTGTGTTATCAGACGTTGCGCTGCGGGGCAACGGATTTGTAACGGAGTGTCTCATGGCCGAGGTCATGGACGCAGGGCTTTCAGAGCCGGATTATCTGAACGCTTCTGGAACGGATCCAGAGGCTTATTACAAGGGTGAGCCTAATGCCTGGGGAAGCTACCATGTCCGCCAGAGTAAAAAGGTCGTGACGGTGTACGGTGGGGCGGGAGGCTACACGCAGCGCCGTTTTAGTATCGCCGACACGCCATAAATAGAATCCTTATGATTGTGGTAACGGGTGCCGCCGGATTTATCGCAAGCGCTCTAGTAACGGCGCTTAACGATGCAGGTTACCGCGATATCGTTGTAGTGGATGACTTTTCCCGCCCCGACAAAGCACAAAATCTTGTATGTGCCGTCTATCGGGAATCCGTCCACCGGGACCGGTTTTTTAGCTGGTGGGGTCGGCATCATGCCGATGTGGCCGTGGTTTTTCATTTGGGGGCACGGACGAATACGGCCGAGCACGATATCCTCCTCCTAAATTGTCTGAATCTGGATTATTCAAAACAGGTGTGGCGCAGTTGTGTCGCTGCCCGTGTGCCACTGATCTATGCCTCGTCGGCAGCGACATACGGGCTTGGAGAGTTTGGTTACGACGACGACCACGCACGGGTTCCCCTACTGAAACCGCTTAACCCTTACGGCGCATCTAAGCAGGCCTTCGACGAATGGGTGCTACAACAAGAGACGGCGCCTCCTTTCTGGGCGGGGCTTAAGTTTTTCAACGTCTATGGGTCACCGGAGTCGCATAAGGGGCGCATGGCCTCGGTGGTCTTCCATGCATTTTGCCAAATTCAGGCCGCGGGACGCGTTCGACTTTTTCGCTCACATCGAGAGGATATTGCGGATGGTGAGCAATCACGTGATTTTGTTTACGTAAAGGATGTCGTCAAGGTCTGCCTGTTTTTTATGGATCAGACGCAAAATGCGGGCATTTACAATGTGGGTTCCGGTCACGCAAACAGTTTTTTATCTCTTGCAAAGTGTGTTTTTTCTGCAATGGATAGGCCCGTGTCCATCGAATGGATGGATACGCCGGAGGATATCCGTCCACGGTACCAGTATTTTACAGAGGCCAAGATAGATAAGTTACGCGGGGCTGGCTTTGTAGAGCCGTTTCACTCGTTGGGCGCCGGGGTAAACGATTACATGCAGAGGCTTATGGGGCATTAGAGGGGTGCCCTGTAGATATAGAGGTGGGGGCCTCAACCCGTCATCCGTACAATCTGTGCCTCCGACAGGCCAAGCAGGTAAAGCGCGGTGTCTATTCTGGTTAGATGGCAGGGGGCGAGTTCTCGTACCCGCGGCTTTGCATTAAAGGCGATCCCTAGACCGGCGTGGGTAATCATTGGTAAATCGTTGGCCCCATCCCCGATCACAATCACTTCGTCGCGTTGAATCCCTTCCCGCTGCATGATCACTTTCATTTGTCTGAGCTTCACTTCCCCATCCACAATCCCACCCACAATCTCTCCCGTTAGCTTGCCGTTCTTGATCTGCAGTACGTGGAAGAGGGAATGATCAATCCCAAGCTTTTTTTGAACACGGGAGACAAAGTAATCAAATCCACCGGACAGGACAGCCACCTTGCACCCTAACTTCTTAACAACGGCGATGAGTTTTTCGGCCCCCGGGGTTATGACCGTTCGTTTGTAGACGCGATGCATCGCCTCCACCGGCAGCCCTTTCAAAAGGCGTACCCGCTCGCGGAGGGCTTCCCCAAAGGCGATTTCTCCATTCATGGCACGATAGGTAATTTGGGCGACCTGTTGGCCCACTCCGGCCTCTTTAGCCAATTCGTCAATACCCTCCATTTGCACAAGCGTCGAATCCATATCCATCACCAGTAAACGCTTCTTGCGCCTATACAACGCTTGTGGCTGCACAACAATATCAACCCGCCACGGGGATAGCGCTGCCGCCAGTTTGTGCGTCAGCGATCTTGGGTCAATTAAATGCGGGACTGTCTTTGGGGAGAGGGCGGACACAACCATCTCAAGACACACCCCTTCAGAAAGAGACGGCATCCGATGGAGGTGGAAACCTTCAAGCGTCAACCGATTAACGATTTCCGATATCGCAGAGAACAAAAGCGGTGAACCGATACACGTTACCACGTACGGCTGGCGGGGGCTCGGCATGTACGTTAGATTGGGTTGGGCAACGGGTTATCAGCCGTCTTGCTCACAGCTCTACGCTCCCGTGACATTCGGAATCTTGAACGGTTTGGAGGCGAGGTCTGATTTGCCGCGCGCCCTTAAATCGTCTAGAAGACGGTCCACCTTGGCAGGCGTGAGATATTCATAATAATTATCGTTGATCTGCACCATGGGGCCACTGCCACACGAGGCCAAACACTCAGTCTGTTTAAGCGTAAATTGGTTGTCCGAGGTAGTCTCCCCGATCCCGACGCCTAACCTGTTCTGGATATGCCGACACAGGGCGGAGGCCCCCACCAGGGCACACGGAAGCGACTTGCACGCGTAAATGACGTGCTTTCCGACGGGTTGCAGATGGAAGAGGGTATAGAAAGTGGCGACATCGTATACCTGCACCGGCGTTAACTCCAGCAATGTGGCGACGTCCCTCATGGCCTCCTCAGATAGATAGCCCGTCTCTTGCTGGGCCACCCGCAAGGCATGCAACAGCACGGAGCGTTTATCTGGATACTTTTCAAACTCCAACGTGATTGCCGCTTCAGCGGCACTAGAAAGGACACGCAACTTCACCGGTCACACTCTCCCATCACGATATCGTAGGTCCCAAAAATGGTCACCACGTCGGCAATCATGTAGCCGCGCGCCATATGGTCAAAGGCCCCCATGTGGATAAAGGAAGGCGAACGGATATGACACCGGTACGGTTTGTTGCCGCCTTGGCTAAGGATATAAAACCCCAACTCCCCCTTGGGCACTTCGGTGGGGCAGTAAACCTCTCCGGGTGGCACATCAAACCCGCGTGTGGCAATCATGAAGTGATGAATTAAACTCTCCATATCCGTCATGACGTGGTCTTTGGGAGGGTAGGTTACCTCCGGCAAATCGGCACAGATGGGTCCGCTCGGCAACTGATCCAAACATTGTTTGATGATCCTGGCGCTCTGGCGCATCTCTTGAACGCGAATAAAATAGCGATCGTACGTATCTCCATTCTTCCCGACCGGCACCTCCCATTCCACCTTATCGTAGACGCCATACGGCTCTGCCTTGCGCACGTCATAGGCGACTCCGGAGCCGCGCAGGACGGGACCGGTCAACCCAAAGGCGATAGCGTCTTTGGCTGAGATAACCGCAATCCCCTGGGTGCGACTTGTCCAAATACGATTATTCTCAAGGAGGGTATTGTATTCGTCAATCTTGTCAGGAAAGGTTTCAAGGAAGGCGTAAAGGCGTGTGACAATCTCCGGCGTGAGGTCGCGGTCCACACCGCCGACACGGTAATAGCTCATCGTCAATCGGGCGCCACAGAGCATCTCAAAAAGATCGATCAAGACTTCCCGTTCGCGAAAGGTGTAGAAGAAAACGGTCATGGCGCCGATATCCAGCGCCTGTGTGCCAAGCCAGAAGAGGTGTCCGGTCAACCGCTGCATCTCCGCAACGATGGTGCGGATATATTCCGCACGAATAGGGATTTTAACCTGCAACAGCTTTTCAACGGTACGAACAAAGGCAAAGTTAGTGGTCATTGAACAGACGTAGTCCAACCGATCCGTCAAGGGGATAATTTGTGGGTACGTCGCATTTTCAGAAAGCTTCTCAACCCCACGGTGCAGGTACCCCAGATGAGGCGTGGCCTTAACGATAGTCTCCCCCTCTAAGTCAAGAACCACACGCAGTACCCCGTGAGTTGAAGGATGCTGAGGCCCCATATTCAGGAGCATATCTTCCGTTCGGCGTGCCCCTTTAGGCACATTGTCTTCCTCAAAGTGTGAGGGACGCTCATACAAACTCAAAGGTATCTCTCCATCCTTTCCCTTCTACAGGGAAATCTTTCCGCAGCGGGAACCCTTCGTTATAATCTTCCGTCATGAGAATCCGTCTAAGGTCGGGGTGGCCCTTGAACCGGATCCCCATCATATCGTAGACCTCCCGTTCCAGAAAATTGGCCCCCGGCCAAACTCCCACCACCGAATCAATCGTGCAATCCTCTTCAGGGACACGGGCCTTGATCCGGATACGGTGATTTTTGCCGATGGAATATAAGTGATAGACGACCTCAAACCGAGGCGTTTCACCTGGGAAATCCACTGAACAGATTGTGGTGATATGATCAAAATCAAGCGTGGGATCATCACGAAGCAGGCGGCAAACGGGTACGATGGACTCCCGTTGAATCAGGACGGACACCTCGCCTAGCGCCTCAGACACGCTGACCATTGCATTCGGACACTGCGCTACGATCTTCTGTACGATGGCGTGCATTCTAGAGGCGGGTTACAGGCTAAAGACTTTCTTTTCCATAATCTTCTTTTGAAGTTCCAAGATGCCCGCGAGCAAAGCCTCCGGGCGTGGCGGGCATCCTGGGACGTAGATATCTACCGGGATAAACCGATCAACTCCTTGCACAACGCTGTAGCTGTTGTAAATGTTTCCCGAAGTCGCACAAGAGCCCATGGAAATGACGTAACGCGGTTCCGGCATTTGGTCATAGATGCGCCGGATGACGGGTGCCATTTTGCGACAGACGGTGCCTGCCACAATCATCAAGTCCGACTGTCTGGGAGAGGCACGGAAGACCCCTGCCCCAAAGCGGTCCAGATCGTATCGGGCGGAAACGGCACCGATCATTTCAATAGCACAGCAGGCCAGCCCAAACGTCATGGGCCACAGGGCAGATTTACGCGACCAGTTGACGAGCGAATCCAGCGAAGTGGTTAGGATGTTTGACTCGAACTGCCGATCCATCAGTCCCATACAAAGGCCCCCTTCTGCCACGCGTAAAAAAAACCAACCAGCAAGATACCGATAAAAAATAACATTGAGAGGAGGGCAACGCCTCCCAGTTGATAAAAGGATACCGCCCACGGATAGAGAAAAACAACCTCGATGTCAAATATTACGAAAAGCATGGCCGTAATATAGTAACGCAGCGGGAAGGTCTGACGCGCGTCTGTTAGGGGATGAATGCCGCTCTCATAAGGATAGAGCTTTTCTTGATATGGTGCTCTCGGACGTAGCACCCGCCCCGCCAGAAGGCTGACGGTTCCAAACCCTAAGGCAACAAAGATAAAAATAAGGATAGGCAAATAAGACGGTGCGCTCGACACGGCTCCCCCCCACGACCGGATCGTAAAAGAGGCCGCTTAGCAAAGTCAATGCGACGAACCTAAATGCGAGGAGGGCCTGGAGGTTGTCTCTGCCATTGAGGCAGAACAAGGCAAGCGTTCTTACGAAGAAAGGAAGGCGGCTTAATGAAAAACCAAGAGCTACCCGAAAAATTTCAACTAAAAACTTGACATTCTCCAAATTGCAACGCGGTTTCTCTTGAATCTTCTCAGGTGAATTCAGTAGGCTGCGACCACGGCAGACCGGGTGGTGCTGATTACCGGGGGCAGGCCGGGATTGGCCGGGCGACCGTGGAGCATTTTTTACCATTGGGATGGCGGACCGACCCCAAGCAGTGCAATATCTATTGGACATCGTGTTATATGTTTCTGATCTGCCTCCGTAGGAGAGACCCATGCCCATAGACCCAAGCCACCTAAAAGAGCGCATACGACTCGGACTCAGAGAAGACACCCTTACTGAGTTGAAGGGTGTTGCCAAGGCGGATTACAAGGTCGATGGGCGTGACTTTGCCAAAGAGGTCTCTGCCTTGGCCAATACCGAAGGTGGTCAGATTTTCCTGGGCATTGAGGACGACGGAACCATTAGCGGAATTGGAACGCGTGATCAGGCGGACGCTCTTATACGTCAGATATCGCAAATCTGCCAGGATACGATACGACCGGCCATTGTCACCACGCGTTGCCAGGTAAAGGTGGATGAGGAATATGTTTTGGTTGTGGATGTCCCCAGTTACTCTCCCAATCGCCCCTACTCGATTAACGGCATCTTTTATATCCGCGACGGCAGCCAATCCCGGCCCGCGACCGGCAGCGAACTGATCCGGTCTCTTGAATCGGTGAATTTCCACTTTGACGAACAACCCGTCCGGGGAAGCAGGCTTGACGATCTGGATATGCACGTCTTCCAGTCGTTTTGCAAAACGGCCTATGGACGTCCTTGCAAGCAGGATGAGATCCATCCGTACCTCAAGGCGCTCAAAAGCATCACCGATGACAACATACCGACGGTGACAGGAATTCTCTTCTTCAGTCGCGACCCCCTTCGTTTTCTACAGGACGCCCGG
>SBBL01000036.1 GCA_005239745.1 Candidatus Troglogloeales bacterium
ATACGCGCCGCAGGACCCCATTTCACCGTCACTTGCTGGCCTGCCCGCCAATAAAAGAGAAAACTGATAAAGGTGGTTAAAATCATAATATTCACTACCGTCAACTTGGCCGACATCACGCCCAGTACGCCTAGCACCGGATGGTGTGTCCCCCCCATCTTTCTGGCCTCTTCCATACTGGCAACCAGCGAGTGCGGTGTCATCCAAATCATGAAACAGCCAAGCAGCGTTATGAGCATGAGGGTGATATACCGCTTGTACCTAATCCCCTCTCCGGTCCTCGCAAGTAATCCCTGCCAAAGATAGTAATTAGCCCCAAGAAAGAGGCTGCCGATAAGCACCGCTTGTAAAATAAAGAGCCAAGAGAGAATGCCCCCCATCAGCGTAATACCCATTTGCGGGCTGTACTCATAAATCTCTCGCATTAGCCAGTAGCCGGCAAAGGGAAGCGGCAACAGCCCAAAGATACCGATAAAGTTCCCGACGTAACCCATCCAGTCGTAATGTTCCCGCTCTTTTGGCGTACTTGCTCCAAGGTATCGAATGCCTGCATATGCCCCGCACATAAAACCGCCCAAGACGACGTTACCGATGACCCTATGAATGTTGACCGGATTCCACGTGGGGTTGTGCACGGCCGCCCACACGCGCTCCCACCCTACCAGTTTCTCGGAAAGTACCACCGGGCTATTTTGGAATGTCAACCACGCATCGGACACCATCATAATCAGGATGCCGATAACGTTTAAGAGAAACCCAAGCGCAAGGTGGGTGCGCTTTTTGTCCATCATGGCATCCCAACCGTACCAGTAGAGGTAGAGAACAATGGTTTCAGCGATAAAGAGGCCGGCATAGATAAAGAAAGTGAGATAGAAGACTTCGGTGAGCAAACTAAAGAACTTCGGATAGAGACCGATAAAGAGGAACAAAAGGATGCCGCCAAACATGGCGGTCGTTCCAAACGATGCCGTTAGAAGTTTCGTGAACTCTTTCGCCAGTTTATCGTAGCGTTGGTCTCCCGTTTTATATCCGATGTACTCGCAGATGAACGCGAATATAGGCACCCCCAACACAAAGCCCGCAAAAAGCAGATGCACCTGAGCGATAATCCAGATGGCGTTTCGACTGCCTACCCCGGCAATATCGCGATAATCGCTGATAGTCCCCGTCTCCGCTGCCCCCAAAGACGCAAAAAGCAGCAGTAGCCCAACGGCCCCCCACGTATATTTTAGAAACTTGGACATCATCCCTCCGCCTATATGCGCCAACCTAGGTCTGCCAAACAGCGCCGCAGCGTATCAAAAAGCAAGCGACGAATCAAGATAGCAAAAGCGCATTCCCCGTTAAAACTCAAGGGTCTGACCATCGTCCAACAAATAAACCTCTCTCGATCCAAGCGCTGATACCTCCGCTTGGATTTTTTCTAAATAGCGAGGTTTCATGTGGTAGAGATAGAGTGGAACGGACCGCTTTATTTTCAGAAACTCCTGATAGGCAAGTCTTGGGACCAGGTGTCCGGAATCATAGGCCAATTTTTCAAACCCGTTCGGGAAGGAACATTCAATAAAGGCCGCCTTCAACCTAGAGGTTTGCTTCGCCCGTCCCCAAATCGCTTCCGTTTTGTAGGTGTCTCCGCTAAAAACGATTCCCGCCTGGCTGTCTTGTATGATGAAGCCTACCGCAGGGACGATGTGATGAACGGCAATGGGAGTGACTGTGAGCCCTTCAAGCTTAATAGATTTCCCCGATTCCAGTATTTGGTAGGATAGAATGGGCGCCTTTTTTGAAGGCAAACACGTGAAATCAGGCCATAATTTGTCGTTAAAAAAATGCTCTCGAAGTGTCCCAATCGCCTCTTTATGGGCAACCACGGTAACCGGCTGATGGATTTTATCGAAGAGGGCTTCGGCCAAATAGGCCAGACCTTGCACATGGTCAAGATGGGCATGGGTTAAAAAAACGTAACGGATGGTAGTCAATTCAGAAAGCGTTAATGCCCCGCAAATCGTTCCGGCATCTAGGATGACCGATTGATTAATTAAAAAACCGGTGGGATTGTAACGTTTTTTCCCCCCCTGTTTTTGTACGGAACAAAAATCCGAGCCGTAACCACCCAGCACCCTAACTTGCACTTTTCGCCTCCGACGGATTTAATTGGCGTGGCAGCCCCGTAACGCCAAATACATGTAATTCCTCTGTTTTTCCCTTTACCAGTATATTTGCAAAAGAGGTCAGCAGCACACGTCCAATCCTTTTGGCTTTAACCTCTTGTGGTTGGGCCGATGGGTTGTCTGCCGTATCAACGATATCTTTGACCTGTTGGTAGGTATGATCCGTGATAACCACGGGTACCCCCAGCTTACGGGTAAGACCCTCTACCCGTGCCGCAATGTTGACGGCATCACCGATAACGGTATAGTCCACCTTCTTGCCGGAGGCGCCCATATTCCCTACGATGACCTCACCGGTGTTGATGCCCACCCCCATCTCAAAAGGTTCTATCCCTTCGGCACGCAACTTCTCATTTAGTTTCTCAAGCGCGTCCTGCATATGCAACGCACAACGAATCGCCCGTTCGGCATGGTCCTCTTGTGGCAGCGGCGCGCCCCAATAGACCATGATGGCATCCCCCACGAATTTGTCCAGCGTGCCTTCCCAGTAAAAGACCACCTCCGTCATTGCGCTTAGGTATTGATTGAGCACGCGAACGACATCGGCCGGGGAATGCCTCTCACAATACGTTGTGAATCCTTTGATATCCGAGAACAAAATGGTCACCATTTTTTGCTCACCCCCCACACGGGCAAGCTCCGGCCTTTTAGTCATTTCTTCGACAACCCGAGGAGAAACGTAGCTTGCAAACATCAGCCGGATGTAACGTGCCTGACGTTCCTCCACAAAATACTGATAGGTCGTAAAACCAAGATAGGTAACCGCAATAGAGCCTACGGGATGAACCATATAGATCCAGATCCCTAAACGGGTAAAAAGCAGTGTGGTCGCCATAACGTGGATAAAAAGCAAAGCGCACCCTAGGGCGGCCGACCTCAAGGCACTTGCCCCAGGCAACCTCTTCCAAAAAAGAAATCCATAGAAAAGAATAAGCGCAATATCAGTCAGTTTCATCAACTCCGTACGGTGGAGGAAACGCCGGTTAAGGATGGTGCTGACGGCATGGGCATTTTTTTCGACGCCTTGGATGGATGAGAACGGACTTTTCTTGAGCTCGCCATGGCCCACGGCGGTCACTCCAATGAGAACTATCTTTTCGGTAAAGAGATCAGTGGACAAGCGGCCTTCTAGAAAACTAATGGCGGAATACGTTTTAAATGTGCCCGAGGGGCCCAGATAATTAACGAGCATGCGTCCCCCTTCATCCATAGGGATGGTGATGTCCCCCAACTGCACGGACTCTCCCAAGTGTAACACCATCTCCATGGGATCAAGACCCAGATAGCGTCTAGCGATCTGCAGGGAAAGGGGTGGGTAGTATTCCTCTTGGTATTTGATGGCAAGGAGTTCCTTCCGCAGGACTTCGTCCTGGTCGGTAAGGATAGAGACGTGGCCTAAGGTGGTTGCCGCTTCTGCAAACACCTTCAGAGGAGGCAGGACCCCTTCCGCGTCCAGTGGGACAAAGAACCCAGGTTTTACCCTAAGATACGCAAAGTTTCGAATGAAGTCGGGAACTTCTTGGGGGGAAGCCTTTAAATCGGCGTCCTTTTTCTGAAGGTCAAATGCAACGGATAAGATCACGTTTCCCGCGCGCTTGAAGGCCGTTTGCAAGACGGCATCGTCCGAGAAGTGGTTAGCGGTATTTCCTCCACGTCGTTCTGAAAAGAGCATGTCCAGTGCAATGACCCTCGGTTTTCCGGATGCAATCCGATCAATCAGAGAAGCGAGCGTTGCCCTGGGGAATGGCCATATCCCCAACTTTCGAAAGGTTGCCTCATCCAGTGCCACAATAACGATGTTATCGTCGGCAGGCAGTGCCTTGCGTAGTTTAAACCGCAGATCAAGGGTATTTTGTTCGAGAACGCGCAGAAGGGATACATCGTATAAAACAAAGCTAGAGAAGACGATTGCGACGGCCGGGATAAGGAGTCGTCCAACCCGATATGGCTGCATCACTCGCTAGACAACTGATTTGGCCTGTTCGCTCCCATTACACCCCCTTCAGAAAAGCTGTCGGCACCGGCCTCTTGCAGTATGCCCTCCAATATGCCCTCAAGGTATTAGATCATCGTTCGGCTGTCAATAGGCCGTCCGTTTTAGCGGTGGCTGTGCCTGCCTAAGAAACGGGGCGTAAACGCGGCATCGCTGCAACCGGGTTGTGCGGTTTCTAATCGGGAGAGGCCGATACCCGCTCGTACGGTGTCTTCGGCGGATCATACCGCTTAAGGCTTGCAACCACCATACCGTTTTTATTACAGTCGGCCATTCCTATCACAGGGGCAGCGTATGCCTTGTTTGGCAAAATCAAAGCTCTTAAGATGCGCCGGTTTTGTTCTATTAACAGGGTGTGCGGCCCAGTCTAACCTTGTTGATCTGGAGGTGGAAGTTGACGCTCTTAGACGACATCAGCAAGAGATTCAGGGGCGTCTCACGCAGATCGAAGAATTGTCTAAAAGTCCCAAAAAGGTTGAGTCTGCGTCCGGACAGGTAGATGCGTTAGAGGCACGTATACGGACGTTGCTTGGCCGCGTGGAGGAGAATGAACATCTAGTTGCTCGGGCAGTAACGGAAGGAGAACGGCAATTCCGCCTGACACAGACACTCGTTCAACGCATAGATACGCTTGAATCGCGTGTCTTGGAAAAGGGGTTGCCCCGACCAAACTCCAATGCGACGCCCGCGACGAAACCGACGGACTTAGGAGGTAGCCTCTCCCCGGAAGAAGCCTATCGTGTTGCCTATGACGATTACTTAAAAGGCAATGACGATCTGGCGGCGGCCGGGTTCCAAGCCTTTATGAAACAGTACCCGACGTCCTACCTTGTGCCACAGGCCCTTTATTTTATGGGCGAAAGCCACTATCACAAAAAAGCCTACGAAGAGGCTATCTCGTTTTTTAATCGGGTTCAGCAGGAACACCCTACCAGTCGGCATGCCCCCGGCGCCTTATTAAAAGAGGGATTTGCGTATCTGGAGCTGGGCGACCATACAATGGCCAAGCGCCTTTTGAAGGACGTGATCGAACGATTTCCCAACTCTGAAGAAACGATGGTTGCAAAGGATCGGCTGACCACCCTTCGGTAAGGAGAGCGAATGAAGATAAAAGTCATCAAGGAAGTGGGATATTTAGTATTCGGGGTAGTGCTGCTTATGCTTACGGGTGCCCTTTATGCCCTTGAGGAGGCGGGCTGTGATCCGAAAACCGGGTTTTGTGGCACGGTAGTAGAAGGAACGATGGTTACGCCGGTAAAAGGCCCGGATCAGGCAGCCGTTAACATCATCGCCTACACCGATTTTCTCGCACCGACATCCAGCCGGGCGATCCGGACGCTAGATAAGGTCATGGAGTCATATCCTGATGATATCCAGGTTGTCTTTAAGCACTACCCTTCCCTCTTGACCGAGAACGCCATCTTAGCCCATGAGGCAGCCATGGCCGCGGGAGGGCAGGGGAAGTTCTGGGAAATGTATGAGAAAATCCTTGCCAATCAGAAGTCAACCACTCAAGAGACGTTGCTGGGTTATGCAAAAGCGCTCAAGCTGGATTCTAAAAAGTTCTCCTCCGATATAAAAACTCACCGATTTAAAAATATGATCCTCCAACAAGTGCGAGAGGCAAAGGGGCTTGGGGTAACAGACGCACCGACATTTTTTATCAACGGCCGCAAGCTGGTGGGGACGCGTTCTGCAGCGGACTTTAAACGGGCAATCGATATTGCACTGGGGATTGTCCCGGCATCACCGGAGCAGGGTTCCCCGGAGGAGGATGCCCCTGTTGTGGAGGTCAACATCCAGGACGCATACGCGATCGGGCCGGAAGATGCCCCGGTGGTTATCGTAGAGTTCTCCGATTTTCAATGCCCCTTTTGCGGCAGGGTACTCCCCACCCTACGGGATGTTTTACAGCGCTACCCTAAGCAGGTTCGCTGGGTCTTTAAGCATTTTCCACTGGATTTTCATCCGGACGCCCCATTGGCCCATACGGCAGCCCTAGCGGCGGGAGAGCAGGGAAAGTTTTGGGAAATGCATGACTTGATCTTTTCAAATCAAGCGGCAATGAAGCGCCAGCATCTGGTGGCGTATGCTAAAGAACTTAAGTTAGATGAGGAGGAGTTTACAAAAGCGCTTGACGGTAACAAGTACGAAGAAAAAATCAATCTTGATATTCAAGAAGGCAGGCGCTTGGGGGTCAGTGGCACCCCTACCTTTTTCGTCAACGGCCGGCGTCTAGTAGGGGCAAAACCCATAGAGGCGTTTGTCCGGATAATCGAGGCGGAGCTTCAGTCGGCGAAAGCCAAAACACCGGCCCCAAGAAATGGGGGTTGACGTCTTATGTTAAGTGATCGCCTGTCAGAGGGGTTAACCTTTGACGATGTTGTATTGGTGCCTGGGCCTTCCGAGGTGGTGCCGCGAGACGTTGATCTGCGTACGCGAATTTCCCGCCATATTTCTATTCATATTCCCTTAGTGAGTGCGGCAATGGACACGGTAACGGAATCACAGTTGGCCATTGCCATATCCAGAGAAGGAGGCATGGGCATTCTTCATCGCGCGCTCTCCATTGAGCGGCAGGTTGCGGAGGTTGATCGGGTAAAAAAATCAGAAAGCGGGATGATTGCCGATCCCGTAACCATTTCTCCCGATCAACACCTGCACGAAGGGCTACGACTCATGCAGCAGTACCACATCTCAGGGATTCCGGTTACCCTTAACGGTAAGCTGGTGGGGATACTGACTAACCGTGACATCCGATTTGAGACGCGATTAGGAAGAAAGGTTTCGGAGGTAATGACGAAAGAGGGTCTTATTACGGCCCCCGTGGGTACCACGCTCGATGAGGCCAGAAAAATTCTGCACCAACACCGCATTGAGAAATTACCCGTCGTCAACGATGCTTTTACGTTAAAAGGGCTCATTACCATTAAGGACATTCAAAAACGCATCAAGTATCCTCATGCTTGCAAGGATGATCTTGGGCGGCTGCGCGTGGGGGCTGCTATCGGCATTGGTAAGGATGCCGAAGAGAGGGCAGACGCGTTGGTGCGCGCCGGGGTGGATTTACTGGTTATAGATACGGCGCACGGGCATTCGGCGGCCGTGCTTTCCATGATTCGAACCGTTCGAAAGCGTTACCCCGGTTTAGAGATTGCCGGCGGCAATGTGGCCACGGCTGAAGCCACTCTGGCATTAATTAAGGCCGGCGTGGATGCGGTGAAAGTCGGCATCGGGCCGGGATCAATTTGTACCACGCGCATAGTGGCGGGTGCCGGGGTGCCTCAGTTGACCGCCGTGGCGGCATGTGCAAAGGCTGCCAAGCGCCACAAGGTCCCCATTATTGCGGATGGTGGCATTAAGTTCTCGGGTGATATCACGAAGGCTATCGCTGCCGGTGCCGATACTATTATGATCGGCAGCCTCTTTGCTGGCACACAAGAAAGTCCGGGGGAAACCGTTTTTCTACAGGGGAGAACGTATAAGGTCTACCGAGGCATGGGTTCTTTGGGTGCCATGGAACAGGGCGGAAAAGATCGCTACTTTCAGGAGTTTGAACCAACCGCTAAGCTGGTTCCAGAGGGCATTGAAGGCCGTGTACCTCATCGGGGTGCGATGTCCGGCGTGATCGGTCAACTGATGGGGGGGTTGAGGGCAGGAATGGGTTACTGTGGCTGTCGCAACCTGACCGAGTTACAGAAAAAGGCGCGCTTTATGCGGGTTAGTAGTGCGGGACTTCGTGAAAGTCACCCCCACGATGTCATTATTACCAAAGAAGCGCCGAATTATGATTATGAACTACGTGATAGGTAAGGGCACCCCTAAATAGATTGAGGGTCTCATCACCGAGGCTCACTAAGGGCTTGTCAAGGAATAACCTATGCAGCCGGGCTGCCGATTCATCCCTGTTTGCTGCGTTGCTCGTCGCTTACATACAGAAGGGTATGCGCGCTCCTCGCGCCTTGCAAACAGGGCGACTCGTTTGC
>SBBL01000025.1 GCA_005239745.1 Candidatus Troglogloeales bacterium
ATTTAGAATATCTCTTAGACCCAAAACACTCCACGGAGGAGTTTCATCGCGCCTATCAGGGGATGGTCACGCGCACCGAGAGGTTCAGAAAAAGGTGACGGGCACCTCTCATTCCATTTCTATTGGGCACCTCTAAAAACCGTAGCGAGCGGCCTGAATGCAAGGCGCACGGAGCGCAGGAACCGCAATGTACGTTGTGTACATGGCAGCACCCCAAGCGCTTGCGCTTGGGGACCCCGCAGGATTCCGAGCACAGCAGCTCGCACCGGGGCCCCCAAAACAATGTTTTAATGTTTTAGGGTGGGCAGCAGTCAGGCCGCGCAGTAGGTTTTTAGAGGTGCCCTATTTCTTTAGTGCTTTGATTATCCATGGCCAGGCGGTGATGGATTTGACTCGGGTGGGATCGGATTCCATCTGCCGTAAAGCGGCGCAGAGGTGGTCTTCAAGCGCATCCAAACTCTGGAAGACGCGGTTATGAAAACTTTTTCCCCGCAAATCGTCCCACAGGTGTTCAACCGGATTGAGTTTTGGAGTATGTACTTGTTGAGGAGGAAGCAGCGCGTTGCCACTGTGGACGGTGTGCAAGAATCCCCTATCCGTAAACTCTCCATCTACCCAAGAAGTGTGTCTCGTGATATTGTTCTTTCATTGGCGCGGCAATAGACCCAATACCGCCCATGCGCCAGGGTCACCGTTATGCGGTAGCCTTTACTTGTACTGTTATGGATTTTTGTGTTTGCATAGGGGCGGCGAGCGAATTTAGAGGGGGTTAAGCGTGGAATCGAGGGCATGGTTGAAGCTGACCTCAGAGACACAGAGGTTATTCTTAGACGTCTGCAAAGGCAGGGGTTGGATGGAAAGCTGCGGGTAACACTTCATGCCCATCAGAAAATGGTGGAGGAGGACATACCCAACGGGGCAATGCAAGAGGCTCTCTGCAACTCTGTCCTTCTTGAAAATTACCCCGATCACCGGCGTGGGCCGTGCTGTTTAGTTTGCGGCCAGGTGAAATCAGGCCGTTACCTCCATATTGTCTGTACGGTATCCTGGAGGTTGAGATTATCATAACAGTTTACGAGCTAAAGCCACCCAAGTGGATTACTCCTTACCAGAGGAAGAGAGTATATGATGTGTAGCATTCGGGGCTGTTCCGGCGAATACGAATACAAACGTATCGTTCATACCGTGCACAAAGGTGATGAAATATTTGTCTTTGATCATGTTCCGGCAGAGGTTTGTTCCGTATGCGGTGACACGCTGCTGGAACCAGAGGCAATCGGCCATCTGGAGGCATTGCTTAAGCCAAAGAGCGAACCCCAGAAACTCATTCCATTGTACAACTATGTGTACGGGGCCCTCTAAAGTTGCCATAACATATTATGAGCGCCGGCGAATCTGGGCGCCTGTTTCTGTGGGCCCTAGGCACAGTTTGCTGTCTTAAGTCAAGATGGAGAATTCTCCATCTTGATAACGAAACCGGGTCATACCAGACTGCCCCTTACTGCCCCTTGAAGGTAAATCCCATAACGGAGGGGGAACATGCGATACTTGGGGAGAGGCCGGTTTTCTCGTTGGGTTGTCGTCCTTGTCCTGACCCTGGTCTCTCCTGCAACCGCCAGCACTAATCTGCCGGGGGGACGCAGCCTCCAGACCATCAGCAATGCTCCGTGGGTGTTTCTGGGGCAGGTCACCGCCACTGAAATCAAAACCGATCACGCACCCCGAAAACCCTCCCAGCATCCTTCTTCCCCACAGATCGCTAGGTTTACCCAGTTTCACGTCCTCCGAAAGATAAAAGGCCCTGCCCACGAAGGGGAGACCATTACCCTCAAAGAATGCACCCCCAACGCGCCAGGGTCACCGTTATGCGGTAGCCTGTACGCGTATGCCCACAACTACCAGATCGGTGACCAATTCCTTGTCTTTACGGGCCCAGGAAAGGCCCGTGCCGATGGCTATCAAAGCGCTGTCCTGCTACCCGCCTCCCAAGTTCCCCTCTCAGTAGAGATGAAGTTTCCACCGGGAAAGGAGCCTTTCGTTGACGAAGAGTTTGAAGGCCCTCCGTCTGCGCCTTCCGGTTGGCTGATTAATCTGTCCGATCTGACCAAAAAAGAGACACTGTCTGAGAAGTACGATCTGACTCTGGAAGAGGCAAAGACTATGGAGCAAGCAGGCCCTGTTGATCTGGGCGTGCTGATCAAGCTCATCCATAAGATGGGGAAGATGGGGCCCAAATGAGGAAAAAAGAAACCACCCCTCGCAGGGGTCGCACCCCCTTCCCCTCCTTGAATAAGGAGGGGATTCCTCGCAACAGGTTATACGTGTTGCTAGCCATCCTCTTGTTGGCAGTCAGTAGCCCTGCCCACGCGGGCGGCCCGGAGAGTGTGCATACCGACGGAACGCCTTACCGATGGCGCGGGCCTATCACCTTGCGACTCGACCCCGGGCCGTTTGGGCCATACGATGGGAAGGCCCTCGTTGAAGAAGCCATTGCCATCTGGAAATCCACCCCGCATACCGCTTTAGTGGATATCGCTATAGGGGATCCGCTTTCGGAAGACGTCACCGCCGCAAATATGGACCGCCTCCTGACTCCCGGCGACGGCATCAACCCCGTCATCTTCGATGCCGACGGAACAATGATCCATGAGTTTTGCCCCGATGTGGATTTCTTTTGTGAACGACGTATCATAGGGCTTGCCACGATAGAGTCTAAAACGGTTAGCGCGGGCGGGCCTACCCTTCTAGAGGGAAGAATTATTCTAAACGGTCTCTTTGTCAACGGAAACAACAACGATGGAGCGCCTGATCGTACCCGCGCGGAGATGTTAGGCACACTCCTGCACGAGATGGGCCATTTGCTTGGGCTGGGGCACTCCCAACTTATGCTGACCCCAGACGCGGATCGAGACCTTGATCCGATCAATGATATTGAGCTTCCCACTATGTTCCCGTTTATCCACACCGATTCCGACACGCTTCATCTGGACGATCAAGCAGCCATGGCCACGCTTTATCCATCTTCCGACTTTGCCTCTACAACTGCCACAATCCGGGGGGAGATTTTAGCAGGAACGTTTCCGTTTCAGGGAGCCAATGTGGTCTTACGGAAGGTGGTTGCGGGACAGACCGATGCCCAGGGGAGGCCGATTGGCAGTCCCGTTGAGGCCGTGTCCGCAGTTTCCGGCGCCCGGTTTCTTCCCCGAGTGGAGGGCGACTCTCCCTCTCCTGCAGGGCTTGAAGGGCTTTATGAGGCAATGGGACTGCCCCCGGGGGACTATCTCGTGGAGGTGGAACCGATTGATCCGCGCATTGCAGATCTCAGTGGGGTAGGGCCGATCAGACCGCCAGCCCTCCTTCCGGCCCGGTCCGAGTTTTACAACGGGGCCGGTGAATCCCAGGATAAAACAGACCTGCCGGAGGATCGGACGAAGGTGTCGGCGGGCATAGGTGCGGCGACGGAGGGGATAAATATCGTTCTCAACCTGCGCCCCGATCCGATCCCGATTGGGGTTGCCGTGGGTCTGCAAGGGGCCCCTGCGGCTGCCTTTGATGGCACGAACTATTTTGTGGTGTGGCAAGATGGCCGCTCCTGTAGCTCACTTTTCCCCCTCAACGAACCTCCGTACTTCTTTAGCGAGTGTGGGTACGATATTTTTGGCGCCCGTGTGACACCGGAGGGAGAAGTACTGGACAAGCAAGGGATTTTAATTACGAAGGCAGTGAGTCAGCAAAGTAAGCCGAAAATTAGCTTTGGGGGAGGAAAGTATTTTGTGGTTTGGGAAGACGCTCGTTCGGGAAGAGCTGACCCGTTTGATATTTATGGCGCCTTTGTCACGCCACAAGGAACACATCCACCGGAGGTATCGTCGGACATTTGGGTCTCGATTCGCCCGGACTCCGTACCGTGGCATGACTCTTCTCCTCAGGTGGCCTCAAACGGAACCAATTTTCTAGTGGTTTGGTTTAGCTCGTATGGCCAATGCAGCATCTGTGCAAGCCGAGTGACAGCTTCTGGAGAAGTGATGGATCGCTACGTCTCTCCAGGAGCCATTGGCTTTCCAGAGATAGACAACCGGATTAAGCTTCCCTTGTCGGCAAGCTTCGGGCTTACTTTTAGTGGGAGCAACTACCTGGTGGTGTCTACGACGACGATTTCATCTGAAATTAAGGTGGTTCCCGTCTCCCCCACGGGTGAGGTGCTTTCTGGATGGTTATTTGGGAAATCCATTTATGAGCGGGTGGGGAATTTTAATATTGCGTCTCGAGGGAATGGGTTTCTGTTTATCTACAGCAGTTATGCGTATACCGCAACGGGGCGACGGCTGGATTCCTTTGACCCGGCCTCCGGTAGTCGGATTTTGGGAGGAGGGGTGAATCCCGGCGGAGGAACGTTTTCTGAGGTTGTGATATCGGTGCAGCGGGGCGGGAACGCTTATCCGGCGGTGATCTGGGACGGTGATCAGTTTATTGCGGCCTGGGAGAGGAGAGTGGCGATTCCCGGTACGACGACGGCCGATCCGAAGGAGGTGGATATTCTGGGCGCGCGTGTTCGTCCGGACGGGACGCGGGTGGACTTGGACAATCTGGAGATCATGGGGGATCAGGAGGGGCAGGCGTCCGTGGCGCTTAC
>SBBL01000089.1 GCA_005239745.1 Candidatus Troglogloeales bacterium
ATCGGGTAACGTACCACTGTTAGTGACTTCCCACCTGGACGGCCCCTTCCCCAAACCCCTCTTTTCTTACGGAGACCGGCGCCTTTTGAGCAGACAGAGAACTTAACCAAAACACAAAAAGCAACATTGTCCAGAAGATCAAAACATTCATGGAGTTAATGTTTCCGGCATATCCAAGCGGATTGGTAAATGCCCACGGGGATACGTCCCGCATAATCTCGTTCACGTGCCAGTGCAGACGGACAGACGAACGGATATAGCCCATCACCGCCATCGTCCACGTAAAGGCTACCGCAAGCAAAAACAAGGCGTACGCACCGCGCACGGAAATCGTTCCCCAGCGGATCTCACCCAACGAGCGGGCGTTCTTTAGCATCATCGTGTTTAGCGTCACTCCCAAAAATAGCGTCGTCAGCGTCGAACAAACTTGAGGCACCGAAAGGCCAATCCGGACGTTTGCCGGAATGTAGTAGCCGTAAATGCCCAAGAAGATAATGTTGATTTCCGCACCCGCAAACAACGCCACCAAGGCCAAGTTGCCCCATTTGGCCCATTTTACGGTAATGACGTAATTGGAGCGCTGATAGAGGATAAAACAAAGCACCGTTGTGGTAATGATCGTGTTAATCGCCGTATTTTTAGCCGACATCACCCCATAGTTCCCAATCACAGGGTGCTGTTGGCCCCCCATCGCCTTCAACTCCGCCGGCGTCATCACCAGGGTGTGCGGCGTCAACCACGCAATCACCGATACAATAATGACCAACAACATGTACTTAAAAAACCGGTAGTACCGCTCTGCCCCAGGCATCCGACCCATAGCCTGCCACAGATAATAATTCACCGAGATAAACAAGACGGCAATCATCGTGGCCTGCATGATAAAAACCCATGCCAAAAGTCCCCCCATCAGGGTAATCCCCATCTGCTGCCGGTACGCATACACTTCACGCATTAGCCAGTACCCGGCAAATGGAAGCGGGATAAGGCTCAACACCCCCATAAACATTGCGGTATAGCTCATCCAGTCATAGTGGGCCTTTTCCTCAGCCGATTTTGCGGCAAGAAGACGATAGGCCGCGTACGCCGCCACGACACCTCCACCAAAAGCCGCATTTCCTAAGATACGATGCACCACAATAGGGATCCAAAGCGGCGTGTGAATCACCCGCCAAATGTTGCCCAAAAACCGCCCCTGCTCGTCCACCCCGGCAGGAGACTGCATAAAACTGACCCATGTGTTTGCAAAGAACATCAGAACCAAGCCTACTGTATTTAAGAACAAGCAAATGGAGAGGTGCGTCCACTTCCAGAAACCACCATCGTCATTCATCCGATCCCAACCATAGTAGTACACATATAAAACACCGCTCTCTAAGATAAAGAGTAACGCATATACGTGCATCACCGGCTTAAATATACTGGCGAGATACCCAAAGAACCCCGGGTAAAGCGCGAGAAAGGTAAAAATAAGCACCCCACCCAATATGGCAGTGATGGAGTAGGCGGTCAGACTGATCTTCATAAACTCATGGGCCAAATTGTCGTATTTGACCCCAATTTTCTTATCTTTTTGAAGCATTCCAATGAGTTCAACCACGAACACAAACATCGGAACGGCCAATACAAAACTGCCGAAGTAGAGGTGCTGCTGATTGGCAACCCAAAGTAAGGTGCGGCTTTGATAGGAACCATATGAGCCATAGTTGTCCGGGTATTTCAGCTTAGGAGCAGGGGGCCCCGAGACGATCCCTTCGATGGGCTTCCCCTTGGCGTCTCTATAGAAAACATCTTTCCCTTTTTCAACCTTCGTCTCCCCCCCAGAGGCTGTATCTGCCGGTGCCGCACCCGCGCCATCCGCCACCTGGGCAGACGACCTTATCGGCGCGAAAGAAAGAAGAAACAACAGGAATACTGCCATTGAAAGAAACGAAGCCAGCATCGTCTTAGACGCCTTAACACGAGAAAAAATATCCATCTCAACCCTCCCCTTGAAACTCACCAAAACTATTTGTATGGAAACGGAAGATTCTGAGCAGGGCCCATCATCACCCAATCTAACCAATAGAAATACAATGCCGATATCCCCATTAAAACGGCAAATACAACAACCGTCTTAACGATGCCCCACTTTTCTTCTTCTCGATTCATCTGATCAACCAATGTAAGACCTCCGCACCCAAAAACACGAAAACCCCACGGCGACGATAACGTAACCCCACACCCTTATACAGATGGTGTATCTTCTTACTGCCGATTACTGCCGACTCGGCGGCCTATGGCGGAGTTGTGACATATCCAATGATCCACGTACAAAACACGAGCGTTACCCAAAAAAGGAGTATTCCCCACTTCCGACCATCCATTGACACCCAACTCCAAATATAAAACTCAACGTATCCGCTTAACCGCAGCCATTAGCCAACGCCGCGACAACGGTCGAGCGATTCTATCCGAAGGATAATTGTCTGTCAAGTATCTGCATCGAGCAGTTAAGGCTACGTCAAAGTCATCGCCAACGGAGTCGCCAAATTTGTCATTCCTGCGTGCTTCTGGCAGGAATCTCATTGACTTAACCCTGGGCTAATCATGGTATATTAGCGGGGGATTAAGAGGAGAGATTGAGGAGAGACTAGCGATGGAGATTTGGGTACATTTTTTTTTCATTACGGCTATTCCCATCCTTGTCGCGGTTACGCTACATGAGGCCGCCCACGCATGGATGGCAGACAAGAAAGGAGATGATACGGCGAAGGAGCTCGGGAGACTAACCTTCAACCCGCTTCCCCATATTGACCCATTCGGCACAATTATCATGCCGCTGGTGCTGTATGTTACCACCCAAACCCTCTTTGGCTACGCAAAGCCGGTGCCCGTCAATACCGCAAGGTTGAGAAGACCTGCCCAGGACATGGCTTGGATTGCCGCTGCCGGTCCGCTAATGAACCTCCTGATTGCCGTCGCTAGCGGCCTTTTGTATCGGGGTCTTATTAGCCTTAATCCGAACGCTTACCTCTCTTTAGAGATGAATCACTTCTCCGGTGCCGTAAACGCGGATACCTCCGTCCTGACGCCGCTTCTGATGATGCTCCATACATCGGTTATCGTCAATATTGTCCTGTTTGTTTTTAATTTAATCCCCATCCCTCCGCTCGACGGTGGGCGGGTGATCGTCGGGCTTCTACCGGAATCCCCTGCCAACTTCATCCGCCGATTCGAACCCTATGGCATGGCAATCATTATGTTAATGGTTTTTTTCGATCCCTTTCACGTGATGCAAAAAACCATTTGGCCGATTACCCGTGCCTTTTCAAACTATATCTTTGGCGAATTTATTATTTGACGGGCACCGCACCCGCATCTTAAGGGCACCATTTGACATTCTTTATGTGAACTGTCTATAGTCCATGCCTAATTCTAGGTATAAGCAATGGCGCCAGGCCGCACTGTTGGTCTGTATCCCGACGTTTCTTGCGGCCGGGCCGATCGTTGGATATCTAATAGGCGACTTTTTTGACCGGTGGTTAGGGACCGCCCCATGGCTCATGGTCCTTTTTACCGTTCTGGGTGGGGTGTCCGGCGTGCGGCAGACACTCGAATTGATTGCCCGGGCAAAAGCGGAAAACGAAGAAAAGTAAAACCGTTTGTTTTGTAAAGCCGTAAATCCAGTGGAAACGATATGGATGCGTATTTGATACACCCCAAGAGTTCACTCTTGGGGGCCCCGCTACACCCCACAAGCTCACTTGTGGGGACCCCGCTACACCCCACAAGCTCACTTGTGGGGACCCCGCTACACCCCACAAGCTCACTTGTGGGGTCCCCGCTGATAG
>SBBL01000140.1 GCA_005239745.1 Candidatus Troglogloeales bacterium
AGCAGTATTTCTCCTGCCAGTGCGGCCATTCTTGACGATGTGGTGGCTGTTATGACGAAACATCCGGATATTGTCATTGGGCTTGAGGGACATGCTGATCCGCGCAATAACAGGGCTTACAACGAGGCCTTGTCCGAACGTCGTTCCGACGCAGTTAGGCGTTATCTTGTGGCAGCCGGTATCAGTCCTGACCGCGTGAAGACTGATTCCTTTGGAGAGACGAAGACGTTGGGTGATCCTGCGAGGGATCGGCGGGTTGAGTTTAGAATTATCAAGTCTGACTCTGATCTCTCGGTAGATTCATCCGAGACGGATCTGCAGCCTTCGCCGAAGGATTCGGTCGTGCACCCAGACCGGTAAAGGGATCGGGTCTTAGTTTGTAAGTGCAATGTCGGGCTAGGCAGGGGGTACCTTGCCTAGCCCGTTTTTTTTTGGTGCCGATGTGTTTTATGTAACGACACCTATTTATTACGTTAATGACGAACCGCATATCGGTCATGCGTACACGACTGTTGCGGCGGATGTGCTGGCCCGTTATGGACGGCTTCTGGGAAAAGACGTTTTTTTATTGACGGGAACGGATGAACATGGCCAGAAGGTCGCCCAAGCGGCCTCCAATCTGAATCTTTCCCCGCAGCAACAGGCCGATACACTGGTTGTTAGGTTTCAGCAGCTTTGGGCACAACTGAATATTTCGCACAATGACTTTATCCGAACAACCGAAGCGCGCCACAAACAGGTCGTGCAGACGGTTCTTACCAGATTATATGAAAGGGGCGAGATTTATGAGGCGATGTACGAAGGGTGGTATTGTCTCTCTGATGAGCGTTTCTGGACGGAAAAAGAACTGACGCAAGGTAACTGCCCGGACTGTGGTAAGCGCGTGGAACCCCTTTCGGAGAAAAACTACTTCTTCAGAATGGGGAAATATCGGGAAGCACTGCTTGACTACATCACGCAGCATACCGATTTTATCCAGCCGGAACATCGAAGGAATGAAGTCCTGGGGTTTCTGCAGAGGCCACTGGGTGATTTGTGTATCTCTCGCCCCCAAAGCCGTCTCTCATGGGGAGTCCCACTACCGTTTGATAACGATTACGTCACCTATGTGTGGCTCGATGCCCTCGTGAACTATATCTCTGTCCCCGGTTATACGGTAGACGATGTACGGTTTGAACGACATTGGCCGGCCATCCATCTTGTGGGGAAAGATATCCTTACCACCCATGCGGTCTATTGGCCAACGATCTTAATGGCGCTTAAGTTGCCATTACCGAAAACCATTTTCGCCCATGGTTGGTGGACCCTTGATGGCGCGAAAATGTCTAAAAGTCGGGGGAATGTCGTGCATCCCAACAAGATTATTAATGCCGTTGGGGTGGACGCCTTTCGTTACTTTCTGTTAAGAGAAGTCCCGTTTGGTCAGGATGGTAATTTTTCCCACGATGCCCTAACGATGCGCTATAATGGTGATTTGGCAAACGACCTAGGGAATCTCGTCAGTCGAACGATCAGCCTCATCGGGCAACTGCGAGGTGGTGTTATCCCAAAGCCGTATGGCGTTATAGACGTGTCTGAGCGAGAGATTGTCGCCATCGCCAACACACTTTGTGATAACATTCGGGATGACCTTTCAACTTTTAGATTTGACCGTGCCCTGGCCCATATTTTTAAGTTGGTGGGTCGGACCAATGGATATATTGAACACACGGCTCCGTGGGCGTTGGCCAAAAATTCCAGTCAGTCGGAAAGACTGGATACGGTGCTTTTCCATATGGCGGAAGCCATTCGGTGTATTGCTTTTTATCTTAGACCCTTTATGCCTGGTACGGCGGAGGAGATCGAGAGACAATTAGGCTTGCCCCCTTCCTACTCCAAAGCGGTTGTGAACGATCGCCCGTTTTGGGGGGGGAGGCTTGTTGGCGCTCGTGTCGTAAAGAGTGGGCCGCTCTTCCCTCGTCTTGAAAAACCGGCCCCCCCGGCCACTATGGAATCGTCATGTCCCGTTCCTCAAGGGCCCATGATGGCTTCTTCTCCGGTAGATAAGCCGATAGTAACCATTGATGACTTTAAGAAACTGGACTTGAGGGTGGGGTTAATCGTTGCGGCTGAAAAGATCACCGGTTCCAAAAAGCTATTGAAGCTCTCTGTTGATATTGGATGTGAGCGGCGCCAGATCGTTGCGGGTATTGGTGCGCGATACGCCCCCGAAACATTAGTTGGAAAGCAGATTATCTTGGTGGCGAATCTCGAACCCGTGACGATCATGGGGGTCTTGTCTCAAGGGATGCTCTTGGCTGCCGGTGGGACAGAGGTATTGGGGGTTGCCACCTTTCAAGAGGACATGCCTGCCGGTACAACGATACAGTAGAGATCGTTGCCATGTATTCTGTGTTTGTTTTGACTGTCAGCGATAAAGGATCGGTGGGGCAGCGCGAGGATGAGAGCGGTGCGCTGCTTCGGGAACTCGTGCGGAAGATTCCGGCGGAGGTGGTGGCTTCCGAGATCGTACCGGACGACCGAGAAGCTATCCGAAACCGCCTTCTATTTTTCTCCGATCAACGAACGGTACACCTGATATTAACGACGGGGGGAACGGGACTGTCTCCGCGCGATGTGACACCGGAAGCGACCATGGATGTCCTTGACCGTACCCTTCCCGGTTTTGGGGAGGCCATGCGGCTTGAGGGGTATCGTAAACATCCCCGCGCGATCCTCTCTCGCGCGGTTGCCGGGAGCCGGGGAAAGACGTTGATCGTCAACCTGCCTGGCAGCCCTCGTGCGGTTTCAGAGTGTTTTGAGACTATTCTTCCGATACTTTCCCATGCCATAGAGATACTCTCCGGACAAGGGTGTAACTGTGCTGCAACGGTCTCGGAATCCCCTCCTTAGATAAGGAGGGGAAGGGGTGGTTTGAATTGGATAGCCTTTTTTCTGTCGTTCTTTTAGGTGCTGTAGAAGGACTGACCGAGTTTATTCCGGTCTCTTCCACGGGGCACCTGATCTTAGCAGGTTCTCTGTTGGGCGGTGGAGGAAAATCCAGCACGTTCCAGATTTTTATCCAGCTTGGGGCCGTGATAGCCGTTGTCGTTCTCTACAGAAAACGGTTCTTTGGCCTGCTGATACCCGGAGAGGCCAATACGCCGTTCTCTGGGAGGCGAGGGCTCTATCTCCTGATTCTGACAACCCTGCCGGCACTGCTTTTTGGTGCAGCGGCCTACACGTACATTAAAACGCACTTGTTTAGCATTAGCACGGTCGCATGGGGGCTTATCATGGGGGCGTTAGGGATGCTGGCCGTTGAGCGGTGGCGTCCGCGGGCACGAACAACCGGGATAGAGACGATAGGGGCACGGGAAGCGTTGCTGGTCGGTTGTTTCCAAATTTTAAGCCTGTGGCCAGGGGTTTCCCGTTCCGCATCAACCATTGCCGGCGGTATGATAGTCGGTGTTGAGCGCAGCGTGGCGGCCGAATACTCGTTTTTGGCTGCGGTTCCGGTTTTAATTGCCGCAATAACCCTTGATCTCTATAAAAACCTTTCCCTGTTGACCTCATCAGACATTCTGACTTTTGCGGTTGGGCTGATCACCGCCTTTTTCTGCGCGGTCTTAGCCATTCAGTTCTTTATACGTCTCCTTGGGAGACATACCCTGATACCCTTTGCGTGGTATCGCATCGCACTGGCCCTTTTCTTGTTTGCTTACGCCGTTTGAGGGCTATTCCGCATTCGGCCGGAACGGCCCTAAGTTGACAGAGAACGCGGCCGTGTTAGTATCTCTACGCGATGAAGTTTACTTATCTTGATCATATTGCCGCAACGCCGCTGCTTCCCGAGGCACTGGAAGCGATGCTGCCGTATCTGACCGAGCATTTTGGTAATCCGAAAAGCAGGCATGGCCTGGGCACTCGTCCGCGCTTAAGGGTTGCAGAAGCAAGACAAGCGGTCGCCGAATTAATAGGCGCTACCTCTCCGGAGATTTTTTTTACCGCTTCCGGAAGCGAGGCCAATAATATGGCCATTAAAGGGGTCGTCCACGCACACAAAAAAAAAGGTAACCATATCATTGCTTCCGGCGTGGAGCACTTTTCTGTCGCCCATCCGTTAAAACGACTTGAGCGGGAAGGCTATCGCGTGACGTGGCTTCCCGTTGATCGCTGTGGGCGCGTTTCGCCACTTGACGTCGAACGGACCATCTGCCCGGAAACCACTCTTGTTTCGATAATGCACGCCAATAACGAGATTGGCACGATTCAACCTGTTTCAGAAATTGCGGCCATTACACAAAAGGCAGGCGTGTACTTTCATAGCGACATGGTCGCGACTGCCGGTATTATCCCTATTGATATCGGCGTTCTTGGTGTAGACCTTGCTGCCATTTCGGCGCAGTCGTTTGGCGGGCCAAAAGGGGTGGGAGTACTTTACATTAGACGGGGGGTCCGCCTCGCCCCCATTATTGAAGGTGGGGTACAAGAAGACGGACGGCGGGCAGGGACGGAAAATGTCGCCGGTATCTCCGGTATGGGGGCGGCGGCACTTTACGCCAAGGCACACCTCGGTGCGGAGGGGGAGCGACTGGCGGGCTTATGTCATCTATTGACGCAGGGATTGCTCAAACAGGTCCCCCTTTTACACGCAACGGGAGACCCGCACCGTAGGCTTCCCCATGTAGCCAGTTTTGCGGTTGAGTTCACCGACGGGGAGGCCTTAATCCGTACCCTTGAGCAACACGGCATCTTTGCTGCCAGCGGATCATCGTGTAGCGCAGACGCCCTAAAAATATCCCCCGTCTTAACCGCGATGGGGATACCGGCAAACATCGCACAGGGCGCCGTCGTTTTTAGCCTTGGGGCCGGGACGACAGAGGCAGATATTAGTACCCTCCTTTCTGTATTCCCGGAGTGTGTCGAGCGCTTGCGTCAGGTATCCCCCCTCTATCGTGCGCATATGCGGAGAGTCGCATGATGGCCGCCGCTATCGTTCCGGACGTGGTACTCGATACACTGGGGTTGTTCTGTCCAATCCCTATTATCCTAACCGCCCGAAGAATCAAGCAGATGGCGCCCGGCCAGACACTAGAAGTACGCTCTGATGACGAGGGGATGAAGAAAGACGTTACGGAGTGGTGCAGGATGACGGGCCACGACCTACTTGACGTTATGCAGCACGACCGGGTGATAACAGCCTACATCCGAAAGTAGGGGTGCCCAGAAGGAAAACGGTCAAGCGGAAGCGTTTTCGGCCGCCACATCATTGACAGCGACATCACTAGCCACACCACTCGCAACGGCATCCGGTTCACCCGATGGGACTTCCTCCCGTGGAGTAGAAGACGATTTCAACGGAGGCACCCGTTTCTTTTCCGCCACACGGGCAGAGCGTCCAATCCGTCCACGCAGATAATAGAGTTTTGCCCGATGAACGTCTCCTTCTTGAAGTATCTCTATTTTTTGAATAAAGGGAGAATGGAGTGGGAAAATGCGCTCGACGCCGACCCCATGTGAGATTTTGCGGACAGTGATCATGGTTCGATGACGTACCCCACGCTTGCCGATCACAATTCCTTCGTAGACCTGAATACGCTCTTTTTCCCCTTCAACCACACGCAAGTGGACACGGATAAGCCCCCCAATGACGATATGGGGAACATCAGGCTTGACCATGGTTCGTTCCATACGTTCAACCTTATTCATTGACCCCTCCCATTACCCTTTCCTGTTCACGTGCCGTTAATGTTGCCCGTCTAAGCATATCCGGTCGGTTCCGTAACGTACATAAAATAGACTGCTCCCGTCGCCACTTTGCAATGGCACGGTGATTGCCGGATACCAACACTTCCGGAACCTCCATCTTCTGAAACACGCGAGGCCGTGTGTATTGTGGATATTCAAGCAAAGACGCTTCGAAAGATTCTTCATTAAGGGAGGCGTCTTTGCCCAACACGCCGGGAATCAGCCTGGCAGACGCATCAATCATTATCAGTGCAGCCAATTCGCCGCCGGTTAAAATATAATCTCCAACCGATACCTCTTCAGCCTCTAGCCCCCTCTGCACACGGGCATCAATTCCTTCATAGTGTCCACAGATAAAGAGTAGGCTGCGATCTTCTTCTGCAAACGACTTGGCCATGGCCCGATTGAAGGGTATCCCGCGCGGGGAAGGAAGAATAATCCGAACCCGCCCACAACTTTTGGTAATGGCAACAACGGCAGCAAAAATAGGCTCCGGTTTCATGACTTGTCCAGGCCCGCCGCCATACGGTACATCGTCCGTCACATGGTGTTTGCCTTCTGCAAAAAGACGCAGCGAATGAACACGCACATCAAGCAATCCTCGCTTCTGTGCCCGCTTCAATATGCTCTCCTGAAGTACCGGGGAGACCATGCCTGGAAAAAGCGTTAACACATCACAGCGCATATCTTTTCCAACTAAAGACACGCCGGAATGACGAATCTGGAATGCCGGGCGTTATAAATGCAGCTATCAATAGTTATCCAAAGTTATCCAATAGGCCGTCAATCGGGGCAATAGTCATCCGGTTTTTTGCAAGAGAGATATCCGTAACGACCTTTTGCACAGCCGGAATGAGCCATTCCTGTTGACCGTTTCTTACCACGTAAACATCGTTGCCATTGCCCTGTAGTACCTCGTAAACGGTGCCAAGTAGCGATCCCTGGGGGAGATAAACCTCCATCCCTTCAATATCGTCAATATAGTAACGCCCCTCCGGGAGCGCCCATCGCTGTTCATCAGCTACCTCAAGGGTCTTCCCCCTTAATCTATCCGCCTCTGTCAGGGAAGAAATACCCTGCAGCATCAGATAAACAAGCGTGCCCCGAAATCGTACACGCTCAACTTTATAACGCGAAGTACCTTGCGTATTCACTTGAACCATGACATCAGAAAGCGCAGAGAACCGCTCCAAAAAGTCGGTTAACGGGGCGACTTTGACCTCGCCTCGCAACCCTACCGGTTTTAGGACTGTACCAATGGCGACTGACATCGGTTTTTAGTTAGGCATCGCTATATCTGTTCTGCCGCAGGTTCAGGGACAGGTGCCAATGCGGGGTTGGACACATTGTTGGGTGGAGGAGGGAGCTTTATCCCCCTCAACAAGGTACGGACGGTATCGCTGACTGTGGCCCCCTTACCTGTCCAATATGATAGACGCGCTTGCTTGACCTGCACCGCAGAGGGTGAAACAAACGGATCATAGGTGCCTAGAATTTCTAAAAATCGGCCATCCCGTGGTGATGCTTGGTCGGCTGCAACAATACGATAAAACGGCCGCTTGCGCCGACCCACGCGTGTTAATCGAATCCTGACTGCCATTGAACCGGTTCCTCCATTTGCGCTAAAATAAAAAGCCCCCTGTCATTAACCCGAAACGACCCCCGGAAGGGCCGACCCCACTACACACGACCGACGATGGTAACAAACTCGTTGCCCGTAGTGCAATCAACGGGATTGAACGCTTATGAATACTGAAATCGTTATTATTGGGGCCGGTTTTTCCGGTGTTGCAACGGCCTATCACCTCATCCAACAAGGCTACACGGATATTTTAATCCTAGAACAGGAAAAGTCGGCGGGAACCCATGCCTCTGGACGGAACGCAGGTATGATCCGTCAGGTGGTGTCGGATGAAGCAATCGGAGAACTGGTCAAAGAAAATGCCCGATTTATTCAGGATGTGCCAGGGTTTCGGCAGACAGGCTCCCTTCTTTTAGGATCAGGGGAAACATGGAAGCAACTGGTTCAGGACGCCGAGCGGGCGAGCGCAAGGGGGGTTGCGGTTGAACGTTATTCTCCCGGTAAAGCCGCCCAAAAAGTCTCCCTCTTAAATAACGTTTGTTTTGATGGGGCTATTTTCTCTCCTACCGACGGCGTGGTGGATATCCGTAAACTACTTGCCTTGTTCCTCGCGCCTGCTGCCGCCGCGGGCGTGATGGTTATGTCCTCACGGGTCATTGATATACAATGCGCGCAAGGCTGCGTAGAAGGTGTGGTTACAGGAACAAAACGGGTTAAGACAAAAATCGTGGTCAATGCAGCAGGGGCGTGGGCCGGAGAAGTGGGAGAGATGGCCGGTGCTATGCCAGTTCCGCTATGTTCCTATCGGAGGCATCTTTTTGTAACCGCTCCCCTTCCGCGGGTCAACCCCGGGTGGCCTTTTGTGTGGGATGTGGCGAGTCCGGTCTATTTTCGTCCGGAAGGGGATGGATTGTTGCTTAGCCCATGTGACACCGTCCTGTCTCCTCCCTGTACACCTTCTACAGATCCAAAAGCGGCACGGCTCCTTGAAAGACGGTTAGCACCATACCCGGCATTGCAGAATCTTCCCATCAAAACCTCATGGGCAGGTCTTCGTACAAAGACCCCCGATGGACGGTTTGTCATCGGATGGGACCCCTGTCTCAAGGGCTTCTTCTGGGTTGCCGGCCTGGGTGGTCATGGGGTTTCGGGAAGCTGGGCCATTGGAAGATACGCGGCCGATCTCATTCTTCATCCTGAAAAAAAGGAAGATGCCAGACTTTCCCCGAAGCGATTCCTCCCCTCATAAGCGCGTCTAGGTCGTCATGCAAGAAAAATATGATGTCATTGTTGTGGGGGCCAGTATCGCGGGGCTTACGCTCTCTCTGCTGCTAACCCGGCAGGGGCACCGTGTGGCGCTCCTAGACCGGGATAAAGGTGTCAGGCCGATGGTGCGTCCGGAGATACTTCAGCCACGGTTTCTTGATATTTTTAACGAATTGGGTCTTCTCTCGGACGTTCTCCAAAGGCCGCACCAGCGGTGTGAAATATTTAATTTCCGCAAAATCACGGGTCCAAGACTGTGCCGGGTAGATTATGGTATTTTGAACCATCCCTTCCCTTACACGATTATTACCCTTCCCCATGTGCCCCAGGAGGTTTTACGCAAGCGCTTGGAAGGGTGTATTCATCCGATGACGAGGGTGGTTGATACCGTACGTACCGATCATCGGGTAAGCGGTGTGGTCGTTGAGAGAGAGGGCAAAAAGAACGAATATACGGCAGCAGTGGTTGTGGGTGCCGACGGGAGGGACTCACGGATTCGCGCGTTGCTCGAGATGCCCTACCAACTCTACTGGTATAAGGATGGGTATCTCTCTTTTACCCTCCGTCGGATCAAGACCGCTTCGTCGGAGGTGAATTACTACATGGGGAGGCATCAGATTTTGGGCCTATTCCCCATCTCAGGAGAAACCCTCTGTGGTCTCTATTTGGTGTCCGGTGGGTTTATGAAGAACCTTAGAGATCAGGACGTGGGCGCGTTTAAGTCAGCCCTTGCGGCCATTGACCCGGGGTTGCCTATCGCGGAGATTACCTCGTGGGATCAGGTATCCACCGCCCCCTGTGCGCGTGTGAGGGTAGACCACTGGGTGACGGACGGCGCTTGTCTGGTAGGTGACGCGGCGCATGCGATACACCCCCATGTCGCACAGGGCAGTACGCAGGCGCTGGAAGACGCCCGCGTACTGGCCAATGTGATCCAAGATGCTTTCAAAAAGGGAGACTTTAGTAAAAAGAGCCTGCTCCCCTACGAAGCAGCGCGAAAGGGACCGGTCACACGTCTTCAAAGGCTCGCCGATGAGTACGTCTGGCTGTGGGATACGGGAAATCCGATCCTTGCCTATCTTCGCGACCGTGCCTTTACCCATGTAGGACAAGACAAGCACCTCTTATACAAAACGATTGCCAATGAGGCGGGTCTTCAGGCTGAGCCGTTGACTCTTTGGGAGCGGGTTCAAGCCGTCGTGGGGATATAGGTAAGGACACCTCTAAAAACCGTCACGAGCGGCCCAAGTGCAAGGCGCTACTGCGCACAGGAACCGCAATGTACGCTGTGTACATGAGGATTCCGAGCACCACGCAGCACCCCAAGAGCTTGCTCTTGGGGACCCCGCGCAACGCACCGGGGCCCCCAAAACAATGTTTTAATGTTTTGGGGTGGGCAGCAATTGGGACGCGCAGTAGGTTTTTAGAGGTGCCCGTAAAGATGTAAGGTTGGCTGGAAGTAACCTCCCCTTAACAAAGTGTGTTAGGCTTGCGCCTTAAACGAGATAGATATTCGTCGGTAGGAGGAGTCCTTATGGAGTTTGATCTGGATTGGGCCCGTGCGCTTTTGGAACAGGCCAAGTCACTTGGCGCGACAGAGGGCGATGTTATGGTTCTTACCAAAGAGGCCTTTTCCGTGCAGGTGCGTCTGGGTGAGATTGAAAAAATTAGCGGTACGAAGGAGAAAAGCCTAGGGTTGCGCCTCTTTGTCGGGACACGATCTGCCATTACCTCCACGTCCGATTTTGCCCCCGCGTCACTCCGTCAGTTGGTCACCGATACCTACAAGCTGGCAACGCTTGCGGAAGAAGATACCGCCGCGGGCCTTCCGGCCTACGAATCCTGTGCGAAAACCTACCCAGATCTTGCTCTCACCGACGCGGAGATAGAAAAGCTTTCCGTTGATCAAAAAATTGACATGGCCAAACGGGCGGAAGAAGTGGCACTTTCGCAAGATGCGAGGCTCACCCAATCCGACGGTGCCGACTTCAGCCATTCCGACACGCAGATACTCTATGCCGCCAGCAACGGCTTTAACGGCCAATTTCGCGCGTCCGGTGTATCACTTTCCGTATCACCCATTGCCCTTTCCAAGGAAGGTCGGATGCAGCGTGACTATTGGTATTGCGCCAGGAGACGCCTCAACCAGATGGAGACGGCGGAAGCAGTAGGGCGAGTGGCGGCGGCAAGAACGGTTAGGCGCATTGGCGCTAGAAAAATTGCCACACAGCAAGTACCGGTAATCTTTGACCCTGAAACGGCCGCGTCGTTGATGGGTCATTTAGCGTCTGCCGTATCGGGTGACGCCATCTACAAGGGCGCATCATTTTTGATCGGACAGATGGGGCAGCAAATCGCGTCACCGCTTGTCACGGTCTATGACGACCCCACGCTACCGGGGGCTCTGGGTTCTCAGCCGTTTGACGATGAAGGGCTCCCTTCTTATCGCAAGGAAGTCATTAAGAATGGAATCCTCAAAAGCTATTTACTTGATACCTATTCGGGGAGAAAGCTAGGGCTTCCATCAACGGGCAATGCCTCTCGTTCCACCGGCGTTGCTCCATCCGTCGGAACCACTAATTTTCATTTGGCCGTCGGCGACACGTCGCCTTCGGCCATTATTGGCTCCGTAAAGTCCGGCCTCTACGTCACGGAGCTGATTGGTTTTGGTGTCAATGGGGTGACGGGCGACTACTCCCGCGGTGCGGTGGGCCTCTGGATTGAAAATGGTGAGCTTACTTACCCGGTTCATGAGATTACCATCGCCGGAAACTTAAAGGATATGTACCGGCAGATTGAGAAGGTGGGGAACGATTTAGACCCGCTGCGACGCACCGCTGCCCCTACCCTGAAAATTGCGCAGATGACCATCGCAGGAAATTAGCATTCGCATCGCAATGCGGATTACCGGTTTGTATGGATAAATGACGTTTGTATATGCTTTCCATTGACGATCTCAACAAAAATAGGGCTCCGAATCGCTTCCCCATGCCGTACCCCCGATAGGTCCCCGGTTATCCCCGGCACATCGCGCATCCGCCCGATGGCGTCCCTAACGGCCTGAGGGGTTATGTCCTTACCCGTATCCATTGCCGTTAGGATGAGCGTAGTCGCGTCGTATGCCTGTGCCGCAAACAGGTCGGGTTCCATATGAAACTGGGTTTTGTATGCCTCCACAAAATCTTGTACGTAGGGTTTGTGACTTTGTGGAAAAAATCCACTCACGTAGACTGCCCCATCCACATCGTCGGCAACGGATGCCAACACCTCTGGATTGCCCCAATGATGCGATCCAAGGAGGGGAATCTTTTGGATACCATAAAACTTAAGTTGTGGTGCAATAAGCCTAATATCTTTAGCCTCCCCGGGCAGGAGGAGGACGTCAAATCCTAGCTGAAGGGCCCCGGAACCATCCCCTGCCGGTTTCAGACGGCTAATGGCCTGACGAAAGTCGGTCGTTCCCTTTACGTAAGACTCGGCATGGACAAGGACCCCACCCGATTGCTCTATCGTCTCACTAAAGCATGTAAGCCAACCCATTGGGTCATCAGGATAGAGAACGGCGTACCGAATAGCACGCATTTTTTTGGCGGCATAGGCAACCATTGCGAGACACTGTGACCGTGGCGTCATCGCGTGACGAATCACAGACTCCCCCAGTGATACTAAAGAGGCGGACGTTGCGGCCGGCGTAATGAGAAATAACTTTAAGCGTTTGGCAATCGCTCCTATCCGATTGACCTGCTTACTCAATAGGGGGCCAACAATGCCCACTGGACGATACTCTTTCAACCACCGCTCCATCTGAATATTCCCTTTGTTCTCATCGCTGACAATGAGTCCAATGGAAGCCTCCGGCCGTGACCCTCTCCATTGTCCTATGGCCAGTCGAACCCCATTGAGGGCAGCGACTCCGAAGGTGGAGGCCTTTCCCGACTGGGGAAAGATCGCAGCAATCAAAAACTTCTGCGCTTTGATCTTGTCTTGTAAGTCAGCCAGTGCCTCCGGGATTGTCTTCGCGTAAGGATGATGAGGGAAAAGAGGTACAAATGTTTCCAATACCTGCATTTCACGGTCGTATTCTTCCTTGGAATCTAAAAGGGCAATCAAGGCAATCGCGGCCTCGTCGGCTGGGAACATGGGACGATAGGCTTCGATGACCTCCCGGATGTCCGCCTCTTCAAGCCGTTCCGTTAAGATCAATCGAACACGCTCTTTAAGCGCTTCCCGTTTGTCTATATCGAGAAGCAAATCATGCATCAATTTTAGGGCGTGGATGGCACGCTTTGGATGGGTGGTTTCCTCAAGCTGCGCAGCCTGATCATAAACGGAAATTTTTTCGGCGGTCTCCCCTTCTACGTTTTGCCAGAGTGTGATAGCTTTATCCGGTGCGTGGATTGCCAGATAAGCCTTACCCAACTCCACGCGGGCCGGCGTGGCAAGGGGGTCGCTGGGAAACTGTTTAAGTAAGGTCTCTAAAGCAAGGATTGCCTTCTTACGGTCTAATGCTTGTCCCGCACGACCGAGTAGCAAGTAAACGGCAGGCAGGTGTGCACTCTTGGGGTAACGCAGAAGAAACTCCTCTGCCGCCGTGCGTGCGCCTAAATAGTCTTTCAAATAAAACAAGTCTGTCGCCCTGGCAAGTAGGGACCGTTCTTTATCGGGCGAGAGCGCTTGTACGGATGAAGTGGCGGTTTCTTGAGAGAACCCCCAATCAAAGCAAGGAAAGCCGATGACCAGGAATAAAAGAGACAGGGCAATACGCATCACGCACACAGGGTAAGACGCAGGCGTTACCTTGTCAAGGAGATTGCGCTTTGGCTAGAATAACGCCGTGGACCCGGAGAGCAACAATCTGGTAGGTCGTTTCTTAAATGCCCTGCTTGTAGAGAAGGGACTTTCTCTAAGTACGGTTACGGCCTATTCCCACGACCTTCAAAAATGGTTGCGGTATCTTGAAGGGCATTCCTCTATTGCCCTATGCCGGGTACAACGCCAACATATTGTGATGTTCTTATCGGAGTCTCGGAAAACTGCCCCGGCGGCGTTGTCAACGTTGCGCCTGCTCTCCGCATTACGCGCCTTTTATCAGTTTTTGGTCAATGAGGGACGGATCGGCAGTAACCCGACCAGTCTGATCCGTGGACCCAAAGCGCCTTTGCGTCTTCCAAAGACGCTCTCTTCCGATGAGATCATGCGGCTCTTAAATCTACCCAAGGGGAACACACCGCGGGGAGTTCGAGACGATGCCATGATTGAGCTGCTTTATGCGACGGGATTGCGGGTTTCAGAGTTGGTGCGTTTGCCGGTAAATGCCATTGACACGGAGATGGGCTGTTTAACCACCACCGGAAAAGGGAACAAGGAGAGGCGGGTGCCGATTGGCGAGTATGCCCTACGCAAGGTTGCCCTCTATCTCTCTTCGGCCCGCCCGTCACTGCTTAAAAAACAAGTCTCTGAGAGCCTTTTTATGGGTCCGTCCGGGAAGGCCATCAGCCGACAGGCGTTTTGGAAACAACTAAAACACTATGCCCAAAAGGCCGGCATTGCCTTCCGGGTAACGCCACACGCGTTACGGCACTCCTTTGCCAGTCACCTCTTAGCACGGGGGGCCGACATCCGTGCCATCCAGATGATGCTTGGGCATGTGGATATCTCAACGACACAAATCTATACCCACGTAGACCGCAGCCAGTTGAAGCGAATCCACACAGAAAGCCATCCGCGTGGATAAGGCCATCTATCGCTATTGTCTAACCCTCTTTATGCTATTTTGTGGGGGGGGGACGTCCGTGCTCCATGCCGCCGACGCACGCATTAGCGATCTAAAGACGGAGGTGGTTCAAGGCCAAATTGTAGTCTCAGCCGTAATGAGCGGTGAGTTTCGGGAAGAAACATGGACTGACCTGCACAATGGCATTCCGAAGGACACCTACTATTACATCGTTCTTATGCAGAAGCGACGCAATTGGTTTGACGAAGAATTACACGCGGTCACAGTCCACTATGCCGTTCGGTTTGATCTCTTGAAAAAAATCTATCAGGTGGTTACCACCTTTGATGGGCATCAGTCGGAAGCCATTTACCATCGTTTTGAGGAGATGAAGACGGCCGTCTCTAGTATCACGCGAATCCCGCTTGCGCCTGATGACGTGCTGGCAGCCTCTCGTCGCCGCTATGTTCGCGTTAAAATGCAGATGCAGACGACCCGGCTGCCGCTTTATTTAGACCATCTGCTCTTTTTTATTCCGTTTCTTGAGCTGGATACGGAGTGGTCGCGCTCCGAGGATCTTCCTCACAAATGACAACCCCTTCCCCATTGTCTCCCTCCCACGAAGATAAGCTCCATCAGGCGAAAAGGCTCCGTCATGTTTTTATCACGCTCTTCTTTTTGACGGTTTCTATCGGTTTAACGGTTTATTTTTGGGTAGGACAGGCAGGGGCATCCCCCACGAATATTATGGTGGTAACGTTGATGAACATCAATGCCACGCTTGTCCTATGGCTTTTACTGCTGCTGTCGCGCAATGCGATCAAATTCTACTTTGAACGCAAACAAAAACAAGCGCGCATCAAGACGAAGCTGGTGGCGGCCCTACTGAGTATCGCCCTCATTCCAACACTGCTTTTGTCTATTGTAGCGAGTGGGCTCTTAACCCGTAGCGTTGAGAACTGGTTTTCCACTCCGGTGGAACAGGCATTGGACGATGCCCTGTATATCGCTCAAGAATACTATGAAGAAAAAAGAGGGCATGTTCCCAGAGAATTGATTGAAAAAATGGAACGCGTGGAACAGGCCGCCGCAGGATACAAACAGCGCAAGGTCTTTAAGACGCCCATTAAAATTAGCTACATGCTATCCTTCTTCGTGATTGTCTTACTGGTCATTTTTGCCGCGGTTTGGTTTGGCTTTTACTTGGCAAGAAGTATTAGCATTCCCATTCAAAAGTTGGCGGAAGGAACACAGGCGGTTGCATCCGGCGATCTTGATTTTAAGATTGACGTGCGAGTGACCGACGAGCTGGGGACCCTGGTAGATTCCTTTAACAGAATGACGACTGAGCTTAAACAGAGCCGGGCAGAATTGACGCGGGCACAGCGGTTGGCCGCATGGAAAGAAGTTGCGCAGCAAATCGCACATGACGTTAAAAATCCCTTAACCCCCATCCAATTGGCCACCGAACGACTGCGAAAAAAGTACGCGCAATGGCGTGGCACCGATCTGCCCTCATCTGTCCAGGAAGGGTCACCTTCCCCGCAGGGATCGCAGACACAGGACTTTCACGCTATTTTTGATGAGTGTACCCAAACGATTATTCATGAGGTCGAGGGGATGAAAACGCTTGTCAATGAATTCTCTAAATTTGCCCGCATGCCGGCCCCACATCTTGTTCGACAACGGATTGAGCCGATTGTACGGGAGGTGGTCCGTCTCTATGAGGCAGGACATGAAAATATTGTGATCCAATCGCAATTTGACCCGGCCTTGCCGGAAGTAAACCTCGATCGTGAACAAATGAAGCGTGTGTTTATCAACCTCTTTGATAACGCGATTGAAGCCATGGACCATAAGGGACGGATCGTCATAACCGTTGCCCATCGCGCAGGCGACAAGCAAGTTTGGATAGATGTTGCGGATGAAGGCCGAGGCATTGCGCAGGAAGACCTGGAAGACGTCTTTCTACCTTATTTTTCAAAAAAGAAGAAAGGAACAGGGTTAGGACTTGCGATGGTTTACCGAATGGTTTCGGATCACAATGGCCACATTTACGCAAGCCAAAGGCCCCGGAAGGGGACATGCGTTACCATTAAGTTGCCGGAAGCTAGCGCCTCGGCGTGAAAGAGCAAAAACGCTCTCTCACGCCGAGGCGCTAGTATCTGATTGCATTATTATTGACAAGCCCTAAGCGTCTGTTCTCTAGATTTGAGACGATGGTGTCCCGGCGCTACGCCTCTAGCCGGGAAGACGCAGTCGGTTTTTGGGCCAGATACCGTTCGATACCGGCGGCCGCGTCACGGCCTTCGCGTATAGCCCAAACAATCAGGGAGGCTCCGCGCTTGGCGTCGCCTGCTGCAAACACCCCGTCGAGGTTAGTCATATAATTGGCGTCAACGGCCACATTCCCACGGCTGTCCGTGGCTACGCCATGAAGCAGGCTGTTTTGCTCGGGGCCGGTAAATCCCAATGCCAATAAAACCATGTCGGCGGCAACAGTCTCTTCACTGCCGGGAATCTCTTCGAATCGTACGCTTCCATCCGGTTGCGCCACCCGCTCGACCCGAACCGTATCCAGACTCACAACCTTCTTCGACGCTCCAACGAATCGCTTAGTTAAAATGCCCCATTCACGCGCCCCACCTTCCTCATGGGCATGCGAGGTGCGCAATTGCATGGGCCAATGCGGCCACGGAGTCTCTTTGGCACGCTCATTAGGCGGCTTCCCTAGGAGTTCAAATTGAGAGACCTGTTTGGCGCCTTGCCGGTGACACGTGCCCAAACAATCCGATCCCGTGTCGCCGCCCCCGATAATAACAACCCGTTTTTGAGCAGCCGTGATGATCTCTGAAGAAGGAAAAACATCCCCCGCCAAAATCTTGTTTTGCTGCGTCAGGTAGTCCATCGCAAAATAAATACCGTTAAGATCACGCCCGGGGATTGGGAGGTCACGCCCCGCCATGGCCCCGATGGCTAAGCAGACGGCATCAAACGCAGATTGTAGGGTATCTAGTGTGTGTGTTTTTCCAATCTCTATGTTTGGCTTAAAAACAACCCCCTCCGCCTCCATCTGTTTCAGGCGACGATCCAGGACCGCCTTTTCCATCTTAAATTCCGGTATGCCATACCGAAGAAGTCCGCCAACCCTGTCGGCCTTTTCAAAAACGGTGACCCGATGGCCGCTGCGGCGCAATTGCTGTGCGGCCGCAAGTCCCGCAGGGCCGGAGCCCACAATCGCCACATGACGCCCCGTTTCTCGTGCCGGCATGACCGGTGTGACCCATCCGTTATCGAAGCCCTTATCAATAATAAATTGTTCAATATTTCGAATAGAAACCGGCTGATCTATAATCCCCAACACACAGGCCGACTCGCAGGGCGCAGGACACAGACGCCCGGTAAACTCCGGGAAATTATTGGTTGCGTGAAGCGATTTAAGCGCATCCTGAAAGCGACCCCGGTGAACCAGGTCATTCCAGTCCGGAATTATGTTGAGGACAGGACAGCCGGTATCGCCTTGGCAGAACGGCACACCGCAATCCATGCAGCGCGCACCCTGGGTGCACAGCGTCTCTTCCGGAAGCGGTCGGTAGAACTCCCGCCAGTCCTGCACCCTGTCGGCTACTGGCCGTCTGGTCGGGCCCATGCGCCCGAACTTCATGAATCCTTTGGGATCACCCATGTGCCATCGCCGTTCTCTGAAGGTTCCGTTGTAAGATCTTCTTGTATTCAACAGACATCACCCGTATAAACTTAGGGGACATTAAATCCCACCGATGTAGTAGGCTTTTAGCCCGCGCGCTACCCGTATAGCGGGCATGCCGTTCAATAATATTCTTCAAAAGTTTTATATCCTCCTCTGGAAGGGTACTTAGGGGATCAAGATCAATAAGACTGATGTTACAGCGTTGTTCAAACGTATCGTCTTCATCCAATACGTAAGCCACCCCTCCAGACATGCCGGCGGCAAAATTGCGCCCGGTCTTTCCAAGCACCACCACCACTCCACCCGTCATATACTCACAGCCATGATCCCCCACCCCTTCGACAACGGCCGTTGCCCCGCTGTTGCGGACGGCAAACCGTTCCCCTGCAGACCCGCAGAAGTAGGCTTCACCGCTGGTTGCCCCATAAAGCGTCGTATTGCCAACAAGAATGGTGCCTTCCTTAACGGGGACATTTTTTGTCGGATAAATAACAATGCGCCCACCGGAGAGGCTTTTTCCCACATAGTCATTGGCCTCACCTGTAAGTGTTAGCGAAAGGCCGGACACACAAAACGCCCCGAAGCTTTGTCCCGCCGTGCCTGTAAAATGAAACTGAATGGTATCCGGTGGAAGCCCTTTTTGTCCGTATCGGCGTGCGATTTCACCTGACAGCATACCTCCAATGGTCCGGTGAATATTCCGGACGGCAAGTGTTGCTGCGACCGGCTTCTTATACGCAAGTGCAGGTTCAGAGAGCCGAATTAACTCATGATCTAGTGCAGAGGCAAGACCATGATCTTGCGATTGCCCGCAATGGCGCGCCCCCCCATCACCCGATACCTCCGGACAGTATAGAATAGCGCTTAAATCGAGGTCTTTGGCTTTCCAGTGATGGGATGTTTGTGGATATAAACAATCGCTTCGACCCACCATTTCATTAAACCGTCGGAATCCAAGCTGTGCCATCAGTTCACGCACTTCATCTGCCACGAAGAAAAAATAGTTGATCAAGTGCTCCGGCATGCCGGTAAACTTTGCACGCAACACGGGGTCTTGTGTGGCGATCCCCACGGGACAGGTATTTAGGTGACACTTGCGCATCATGATACACCCTTCCACAATCAAGGGTGCCGTGGAGAATCCGAATTCCTCCGCGCCCAGCAACGCCGCAATCACGACATCGCGACCCGTTTTGAGTTGCCCATCGGTTTGAAGGCGTACCCTACTTCGTAGGTTATTCAGGACGAGTGTTTGCTGGGTCTCGGCAAGCCCCAACTCCCACGGAACCCCCGCATGTTTGATTGAAGACAGCGGTGAAGCCCCCGTCCCCCCGGAGTCCCCTGATATAACAATAAGATCGGCATGTGCTTTAGCCACTCCCGCCGCAATCGTGCCCACGCCCACCTCTGAGACTAACTTAACGGCAATGGCAGCCTTCGGATTGACATTCTTGAGGTCATAGATAAGCTGTGCCAAATCCTCGATGGAATAGATATCATGGTGTGGCGGCGGTGAAATAAGGGTTACCCCGGGGGTGGCGTAGCGGGTCCGCGCGATGACCTCGTCAACTTTATGCCCAGGCAGTTGTCCTCCTTCCCCGGGTTTTGCCCCTTGCGCGATTTTAATCTGTAATTCCTTCGCGTGCACCAGATAATGTGTCGTGACCCCAAACCGTGCGGATGCAACTTGCTTAATGGCACTGTTGCGCTCGCTGTCGTAACGCTCGGCCTCTTCTCCGCCTTCACCCGTGTTGCTTCTGCCGCCCATCCGGTTCATGGCAATGGCTAAGGTTTCATGGGCCTCCTTGCTGATCGAGCCAAACGACATGGCACCGGTACAAAAGCGTTTGACAATGTTGGACGCGGGTTCAACTTCATCCATAGGGACAGGCGTTCTCTCCTTAAACGCAAGCAGACCACGCAGCGTGCTGTGCCTTTTCGTCTCATCATTGGCAAGGCGGCTAAACGCGCGATACGTCTCCGGGTGATTATTCCATGTAGCCTGTTGTAGGGTACTGATGACTTCCGGATGCCAGTTGTGATGTTCTCCTTGCGCGCGGTAATGATATTCCCCGCCGAAATGAAGCTGGTGAACGGATACGTCCGGAGAAAAAGCTTCCCGGTGCATCTGCAGCGTCTCTTCCGCAACCATGTGGATTCCGCCGCCTCCGATACGAGAGGCCGTGCCGGTAAAGTAGCGGGCGATAAAGTCGGGGTGGAGACCCACGGCTTCAAAAATCTGTGCCCCACAATAGCTCTGCACCGTTGAAATACCCATCTTGGAAAACGTTTTTAAGAGGCCCTTATTAATGGCCTTCAGATATTTTGCTTCCGCGGTTGCCTCATCCACCGTATCGGGTAGATACCCCTCGCGTGCCATATCCACGAGCGTCTCAAAGGCGAGGTACGGATTCACGGCCCCCGCGCCGAAACCAATTAGTAAACAAAAATGATGTACTTCTCGGGCGGCACCCGTTTCTACAATAATGCCCGCCTCCGTTCGTAGACATTTTTGAATAAGGTGCTGATGGAGGGCGGAGACGCCGAGCAGTGCCGGAATGGGTGCCCAATGAGCATCAACCCCACGGTCGCTTAGGATGATAAAGCGAACCCCTCCCGCAATCGCCTCACAGGCTTGCCCCATGAGGGCATCAAGCGCGCGCGTCAGGCCGTCGGCCCCCTCGGCCGCCGGGAAAAGCATCTTGAGCGTACGTGTTTTGAAATAGTCATCTTGTATCGTGCGGATCTTCATCAGATCACTATTCGTGAGGATGGGCTGGCTGACTTTAATGCGGTGGGCATGCTCCGGGGTCTCCGCCAAAAGATTGTGCTTTGGCCCGAGATAGGTGACCAGTGACATCACCATCTGCTCTCGAATGGGGTCAATGGGAGGGTTCGTCACCTGTGCGAAAAGCTGCCTGAAGTAATCGAAGAGCAGGCGTGGGCGCTCAGATAGGATAGCCAGCGGGGTATCCGTGCCCATGGAGCCGACTGCTTCTTCCCCAGCCGTGGCCATGGGGGTGAGCAGCATTTTTAGTTCTTCAATCGTATAGCCAAAGGCCTGCTGGCGTTGCCGGAGGGTTGTGTGGCTAGGTTGTGTCACACTCAAAGGTTCCGGGAGGTCGTCTAAACTGATCCGGCGACTTGAGACCCACTCCCTAAACGGTTTACGCGTGGCCACGTGGGTCTTAATCGTTTCATCTTCAACGATTCGGCCTTTTTGTAGATCAATCAGAAACATCTTCCCGGGCTGTAGTCGTCCCTTGCGGACAATTTCGGATGCCTCAAAGGGGACGGTCCCCGCTTCCGAAGACAACACCACCCAACCGTCTTTCGTCACGCAGTAACGTGCCGAGCGAAGGCCATTACGGTCAAGCATGGCACCGATCCACCGGCCATCGGTAAAGGCGACGGCTGCCGGACCATCCCACGGTTCCATCATGGCGGCATGGTACTCGTAGAAACCGCGCAGGTCCAGGTTCATCTGCGAATGACCGCTCCAGGCCTCCGGGATAAGCATCATCATGGCGTGGGGGAGCGTCCGCCCGCCCATCACCAAGAACTCAACCATGTTGTCGAGCTGGGCCGAGTCGCTTTGGTTCTCATGGATAATGGGAAAGAGTCTATCAAGTTTTGCCCCAAACAACTTGGAGGAAAGACGTCCTTGTCGGGCCCGCATCCAATTGACATTGCCTTTGAGGGTATTGATCTCACCGTTGTGGCAGATGTAGCGATAGGGGTGTGCCAGATGCCACGCCGGAAACGTATTGGTGGAAAATCGGGAATGGATAATGGCAAAGGCGCTCGTGAAAGTCGGTTGCGCAATATCCGGGTAAAAAAGCGGGATTTGTCTTGGTAGAAGTAATCCCTTATAGGTAATCGTACGGCTGGAGAGACTTACAATATAAAATGCGGTTGCCCCTTCCTGGGTCAGTCCGGCGGTTTCTAGCATGTTTCCAATTAGTTTTCTGATGATGTATAGCTTGCGCTCGAAGGCATCGTTGTCTGTCCTTTTCTTTTGTATTGTTGCCACGTTGTCGGCGACAAAAAACTGCCGAATGATCGGACATGTTTTGACGGCCATCGGACCAATCGCATCCATGCCCACCGGTACATCGCGCCACCCGAGCAGGCGTGCGCCTTCTTCTGCAATGACCTTTTCAATAACAGACTCACAAATGTGGCGGTCGGCGGGAAGCGTTGGCAGAAAGACCATCCCCACGCCGTAGTGGCCTGGGGCAGGCAGTGAGATGCCGATGTCGGAACAGGTGTTGCTTAGAAAAACGTGTGGGATTTGAAACAGGATGCCGGCCCCATCTCCGGTACACGGGTCACACCCGACCGCGCCACGATGAGAGAGATTGTTAAGGGCTTCCAGGCTAAGCCGCACCACGTCATGCGACGGCCGCCCTTTCACATGCGCAACAACCCCGATCCCGCAACCGTCCTTTTCGTATTGCGGGTCGTACAACCCTTGAGCCTTAGGTAGCCCCGACACAGTTCCAGCCCCATCCAAACCTGCCACCAACATATCAAGGGACAGCAATTTGAGTCAATTGATCCGGAAAGATTTCCCCTTCGGCGACATGACGAAAGGGAGGGGGCGGTTCCTGTGCACAGTAGCCCTTGCATTTTGGCCGCTCGTGACGGTTTTTAGAGGTGCCCGAAATCAGTTCCGCATGTGGCCGGATGGCTCCGGTCCCGGCGGCGCAGGGCGGGCTTCCATTACCGTCCCATCTGGACGCTGCCAGTATGCACGCTGCCTTCGGAACGGCATACTCAGTAGTCTCCAGGGCCGGTTATCCTCCGGTAGCGAATAGCCTGGTACGCCCGCTTCGATCTCCCGCTGCCGCACATCCAGCCGTAACGAGCGGTGCAGCCGGTCCCACCATGAGAACACCGTTGAATAGTTCGAATCGGTCTCCCGGTGGAAGTATGAGTGATGAATTCCGTGCATTCGCGGCGTGACGAATACCCAGTTCAATCCCCGCTCGACCCGCAACGGCAGCTTCACATTGCTGTGGTGGAACAGCGTGTTCCCTTGAAAGACGAGTTCGTAGATGAAGCACATCCAGGCGGCTGGGCCAATCAGTACGACCTGCCCTGCCCGGAACGCTGCGGAAAATCCAATTTCGAACGCGTGAAAACGGAACGCCGTCGTCACATCGAGATCGGGATCAACGTGGTGTACGCTGTGGAACCTCCACAGTAGCGACACGCGATGATTCGCCAGATGCCACCAGTAAAAAGACCAATCGAACAGCAGCAGCGCTACGCAAAACTCGACTGCCACCGGCAGGTTAAACAGCGCCAGCAGGCCGATTTCCCGCTCATGTGAAATCCCCAGCGCTTGCGAGACTGCCGGTCTTACTGTGATCGCTGCCATTGTGAATGCCAGCGCGGTGATGACGATGTTCACCCATACACGCGGCCACAGCGAACGGACGGCGGCACGCAATGGGAAGAACCGCTCCACCAAGAACAACGTCAAGTACATCGCCGTCAAAATGAAAGACAACAACTTTGTCTCCTGTATCATAGTTGAACGTCCCACCGCATCTGAACCCTCTCTGTTTTTGCGCCAACATTAAGCGACGATCTTCGAAAAGTCTGCGAAGCGGTCAAAGAGCGAGACGATATGCGCAAGAAGGGTCAGTCGGCGGTTGCGCACCCCTTCATCCGTGTCCATCACCATCACCGTATCAAAAAAATCGGAAAGCGGTGCGTGAAGGGTGGCAAGCTGTCTGATGAGGGCATCGTACCTTTGTGCATCCCATTGTTGTTTTGCTAGATCGCGAGACAGCATCAATACGTTATATAATTTGTGTTCCACAGATACCTCTGGAGGATAATCGCCGGATACAAGATCTACGAGCTGGAATCCATTCGGCACAATTCGAGCGGCCCGCTTAAATCCCGTCATCAATACCTTAAATTCTTCCCCGTCTACCGACTGTGTGATGGCCTGCGCAAAACGGAGGCTTATGTACGGGGAGTCAGCCTGCCGAGAGAGAACGGCATCCACAATGTCCGCCCGGAAACCGGAAGAGGCCAAATGAAACGCCAGACGTTGCTTCAAGAAGTCCAAGACGATTTTTGCACAAAAAAAGCCGGCCTTTGGGGACCCCGCTACACCCCAAAAGCCGGCCTTTGGGGACCCCGCTTGTGCATCACATAAAAACGGATAGGAGGATATGACAAAATCAATAGCCGGTTTTAGGGAGAAACGCGCAAAAAGTGGAAGCGTACATATTTGAACCAATCCCAATCCGGCCCGCCGCAGGGCATAGGGGTCCTCGGAACCGCTGGGGATCAACCCCGCACCTAGACAACCCACAATCGTGTCGAGCTTATCAGCCACTGCCAATAGCTGTCCGATGGGGGTTTCCGGTAGCGCACCTCCTGATACGCGCGGCAAGTAGTGCTCTTCGATACCTAAAGCAACCGCTTCCGATTCCCCCTGAATGCGACCATAAACACGTCCCATCGTCCCCTGGAGCGATGGAAACTCCTGTACCACGCCCGTCAGTAGATCACTCTTGCACAACTCCGCCACACGTACGACCTCTTTAGGAGATACGGCAAGCTGATTGGCGATAAAAGTGGCCAGTGGAATCAGCCTCTCCACCTTGTCATGGAGGGTCCCAAGTCGTTCGTGGTAGGTCACCTTTCCCAACGCATCGCGTCTCTGCTCAAGTGTGATAGAAAGATCTCGATCGTAATAAAACTTCGCGTCCGCAAGTCGTGCTCGTAACACCCGTTCGTTCCCACTACGGATCGTTTCATTTGCATGTGTGTTGATAATGGCGACAAAGCACGGTAAAAGGGCGGGCCGTCCGGCACCGGGATCGCTTGCTAGAAGGGGGAAATAGCCCTGGTGCTCTTTCATGGCGGTTGTGATGACCTCCGGGGGAAGCTTCAAAAAATCACGATCAAAACTCCCGCGCAATGCAACCGGATACTCCACGCTAAAAACGGCCTGCCATAAGAGTGCTTCATCCTTATCCACCCAACCCTGTGCCTCGGTTGAGACACCTTGTATGCTCTTTAAGATGGCATCGTACCGCTCCTTCGGATCAATCAAAACGAAGCGCCTCTGCAACGCTTTTTTGTAAGACGCAAAGCCGCCCACGCGAAAAGTACCAGGGGAGAGAGACCTGTGTCCTTGGGAGAGCGCACCTGCCCACACCCCTGCGTAGGTCATTGGGACAATTTTTTTATCATAGAGCGCCACCATCCAACGGATGGGGCGGATAAAGCTCACGCCACTTTCCTCCCAACGCATCGTTTTGGGGAATGTTAATGCCGATAGAATATCTGGCAGTATTTTCGGCAGTAATAACGACGTCGGTTGCGCCGCCGTCTGCTTTGAAACCGCAAGATACGGCCCTTTTGCTGTTGGCAAAAGGGTAAGCTGTGCAACCTCCACGCCCTGTGATTTTGCAAAGCCCATGGCCGCTTGTGTGGGTGACCCGCTTGCGTCAAACGCAATTTTTTGAGGCGGGCCAACAATCGTCTCCGTGCATGTCTCCGTCTGACGGGATAGATGAGAGACGTGGAGGATTAAGCGACGCGGGGTTCCATACGTTAAACACCGGTCGGCGGCAATCCCATACGATGCGAATTGCTTGGCGGCGATTTCAGACAGTTGCGTAATAGCCGGTGCAATAACGCGGGCGGGCATCTCTTCAACCCCAACTTCAAACAACAGCTCAGAGGTGGTAGACGGATTCGTGTAGTGTTTCATAGGTGCCCTACTGTCGTCATATCTAAACGGGGATTCTAAACGGGGGACATGCCGGAATGACGCACTTCTTCTCCTTGATAGGCTGACGCTATTTTTTTCGCCACGTTGCGGACACGGGCGATATAGCCCGCCCGCTCTGTGACCGAAATGGCACCGCGGGCATCGAGCAAGTTAAATACGTGGGAGCTTTTAAGACAGTAATCATAGGCCGGTAAGAATAGGCGTTTCTCCAACAAGGCGTGTGCCTCAGCCTCAGATTGACGGAAGGCCGCAACCAGAGCGGTTGTGTCCGCCTCCTGAAAATTAAACGTAGAAAATTGCACTTCCGTGTCGTGGTGGACATCGCCATAGGAAATGCCTTTCGCCCACGCCAAGTTAAAGACATTGTCTACGCCTTGGATATACATGGCCACGCGTTCGAGACCATAGGTAATTTCTACGGAAACGGGATTAAGCGCGATACCGCCGACCTCCTGAAAATAGGTAAATTGGGTAACCTCCATGCCGTTGAAGCGGACTTCCCATCCAAGTCCCCACGCCCCCAGTGTCGGGGACTCCCAATCGTCTTCCATAAACCGGATGTCATGTTCGTGAGATTTAAGACCAAAGGTCTCAAGGCTTTTTAGATACAAGTCTTGAATGTCTGGGGGTGCGGGTTTCAAGATGACTTGGTACTGATAGTAATGTTGTAGACGGTTGGGGTTTTGGCCGTAGCGACCATCCGCGGGGCGGCGAGACGCCTGCACATAGGCCGCGCGCCAGGGCTTGGGGCCAATCACGCGTAAAAATGTTGCGGGATGAAAGGTGCCGGCCCCCACTTCGTTGTCGTAGGACTGCATAATGACACACCCGCGTTCCGCCCAAAATTGATGAAGAGACAGAAAGAGCCCCTGAAAAGTCATGGGTGAACGCGGGGTACGGGCACGGGGAGAGCGCCTCATATCACTTCCAACGGGGTTGCGCCGGCAACCTTACCGCTGCCAAACCCCTGTTTTCCAATGATATATCCAAGGTGCGCCTTGTAGAGCATCAAGGTCTCCTGTTGTACCATGGGGGATGGGGTTAGGCGACAAGAGGCCGCGTGGTCCACCGTTTTGCAAAAAAGCAGAAAATCTCGTGTCTCTGGAGAAACTGAGATCAGAGAAGAAATCCCTTCCGCGCATCCGGTACAGACCATCCCTCCAACCGACGGAGAGAAATAAGCAACGGATGAGTGGTGCACGCATCGTACACAACAATCCAAACGTGGTGCATAACCACTATGGCCGGCAAGATAGATCATAAAAAAGACGAAAGAGAGGCGCCGATCCATCCCACTTTCCATGCGCCCAAGGCTTGAAAGCAGCAAGCCGTAGATGGCGGGGTTAGGCTCTCCCTCCGGTGTCATTCGAGAAACCCACATGACCATCTGAAAGGCCATCCGTATGTCGTCCAGCGTCTCGCGTAATTTCCGGAAGGAGTGGACGATGTCGGACTGTCGAATGCGGGCGAGACGATTTCCTCCCTTCTCAAAAATACTGATCGTACAGTGGGTAAACGGCTCTAGCGACGCGCCAAAGCGGTTTTTCATGCGACACGCGCCGGACGCGATGCCCTTTACTTTCCCGCTTTCAGCGGTAAAAAAGGTAACCAGTTTATCCGCCTCACCGAGTTTCATGCTGGTAAGGACGATGGCCGATGTAGAGGATATAGACATCGCGGCGTGGGTGTGGATTCTATTAGTTGTCAGGCCGGGCGGGATTATACCACGTATTCCCCTTATCTTAGTGAATCGCTGCCCCCTCCGAGGAGTTTGGGGTGTTTTTCGCCGGGTTAGGTATAGAGCGCTTCCGTCATTACGTCTTGGGATTGCTGATAATAGACATTGGCTGAATCGCCTGAAAATCCTGCCAATATCGCACTATCAGGGCAAAATGGCAAGTTAATCAATGGTTGGGTTTGCTGGCACCGCGACAGTAGGTCCGATCTTTCAAACACTCGCGGCAAAAGAAGGAGGCGTAACCGTGAAAACTTTGAACGTTGTAGCCTTGAATATTGTGTTGATGTTAACTCTCTGTGCTGTAGCTCGAGCCCAATCCAGTGAGGTCAGGTGGAAGAATTTTGTGTTTGGGACATCGGGAACTTTTGCTAGGTTTACTAGCGGTGCTTGGACCCCGGTACCCCCACCCCCATTTTCTCTATCACGTAATCTGGGATTTCTGTGTAAAGAGGGCTTTTGCATCTTGGACCAGACTATAATAATACGCCAACTCCTCCCAGCCTCCCCTTTATCAATGCGGAGGCCCCCTTTATAAACAACCTTAGTTCCCGTTTCCAAGACGACAGAGGATTTCGTAAGGGGTGGTTTCGGCGGCAGTTGCCAACTCATCTGCCCATACTGCCACATTGCCTTCTGACCCCATCACGGTGACCCAATCGCCAACTGCAAGAGAGGAGGCTTCGGTTATATCCAACATCGTCATATCCATACAGACCCGCCCGACCACCGGAACGCGTTTTCCGGCGGCAATCATCACTCCGCGATTTGAAAGCGCGCGCGGATAGCCGCCCGCGTATCCAATGGCAACGATTGCAATACGGGTTTTCTCTTTCGTCACAAAGGTCCCGCCATAACTAATGGGCGTGCCTGCAGGGGTTGTCTTAATGGAAAGGACTTTGGCTTTGACCTGCATCACCGGCTTCAGACCTCCTACGCTTTTTGAAAACGGGACATATCCGTAGAGCATCAAGCCGGGTCTTACCGCATCAAGATAGGCTGAAGGAAACCGTACAATGGCAGCGCTATTGGCCATATGACAATAGGGAATAATGGGAGAGAGTTTCTGAAGCGTTTTTCTCACCTGCATGAATGTTCGTAATTGTTTCCTTGTAAAGATAGTATCCTCTTGATCGGCACATGAAAAATGGCTCAATATCCCCGCAACATGAATGCCATCAGCAGCAATCGTCTTCTGGATGAACGACGCCGCTTCCTTGGAAGACAGGCCCAGTCGTCCCATCCCCGTATCTAGCTTAATATGAACAGTGATCGGACTGCGCTTCAGATGGCGTCTAAGCGCTTCAAGTTCCAATTCGGAGGAAATGACGGGGGTCAGACGATGCTTAACCATCTCACGAGCCGCTGAAGAAAATAGGCCGGTCATGACTAAAATAGGCGTCTTGATTCCACCTTGCCTGAGGGCGATGCCTTCCTCGATATGGGCAACCCCCAACATAGCAACCCCCTGCTTAGATAACACTTCAGAGACGGCCAACGCGCCATGTCCATAGGCGTTGGCTTTCACCACGGCGATTATCTTTCTATCGCCCACATACGCACGTACTTGCGTAAGATTATGAGCCAAACGAAGAAGATCAACCGTACGTGTTACGGGGCAGTGGGGAATGGAAGACACGGTTTGTGGGAGGTTGCCTAAACGGCCAGAACTTCGGTTTCCTTCTGGTGAAGAACCTTATCTACCTTAATGATGGCCTGGTCAATCATTTTTTGTACTTCGTCCAAGTGGGCGTGAACATCATCTTCCGAAAGTACCCCATCCTTTTGCATGGATTGTAACCCTTCTTTGGCTTCACGACGGATGCCCCGGATGGTCACCTTGACCTCCTCGCCAAAGCGCTTAACCACTTTGACCAATTCCTTCCGGCGTTCTTCGGTCAAAGCGGGGATGGGCACGCGAATGATCTTTCCATCATTGCTCGGCGTCAGACCCAACCCGGCAACACCGATTGCCTTTTCGATTTCACGTATCTGTGCGGGGTCCCAGGGGGCAATGGTCACCATACGGGCATCCGGAACGGACAGCGTGGCCAGTTGGTTGAGGGGGGTTGGGGTTCCGTAGTAAAGAACACGTACCGAGTCAAAAATAGCAGTAGATGCACGACCCGTGCGAATGCTGGAAAGTTCCTTCTGTAAATGCGTTAACGCATCTACAGCCCTCTCCGAAACACGTTTTTTAATATCGTCAAACATGGGCTATTACAATTTTTCGTCATACCGGTGAAAACCGGTATCCCGCGGCTTGCTCCTGGATTTCAGCTAAGAACATGCCGGAATGACGGAATTTTCAGAACCCTAGCTACGACACCATCACAACCGGGGTAGACCTTCTGGACTGACTAATCGTTGTCCCGATGGGTTCCCCCAACAATATCCGGTAAAAATTGCCTTTTTGTGCAATATTGAAAATAGTCAAGGGAAGGCCATTATCCATACACAATGTCACCGCGGTTGAATCCATTGCCTTCAAGTCCTTCTCGATGACTTCCAGAAAGGTGATCTCCGAAAACCGCTTGGCATCGGGATAGCGTAACGGGTCTTTGTCATAAAGGCCGTCAACACGCGTTCCCTTTAAGACCACCTGTGCGCCAATCTCCATGGCACGCAGGACCGCCGCGGTATCCGTCGAGAAGTAAGGATTGCCCGTGCCACCGGCGAAGATGACGACGCGTTTTTTTTCTAAATGTCTGACGGCCTTGCGCCGTATATACCCCTCAGCCAACTGCTTCATTTCAATGGACGACTGAACGCGGGTACTCACCCCATTTTGTTCTAAAACGTTCTGGAAGGCCAACGCGTTCAGAACAGTGGCCAGCATACCCATATAATCTGCTGAGGCTCGCTCCATACCGGCTGCCGCCGCAGCCAGCCCACGGAAAATGTTTCCTCCACCGATAACAATGGCCACCTCAACACCGGCCGAGACAACTTCCTTAACCTCTTTGGAAATGCCGTCAAGCACGGAGGAATCTATGCCATAACCGAGATTCCCTGCCAGTGCCTCACCACTGACCTTCAGCAATATCCTCTCGTATTTTGGCTTCACGGTGTCCCAGCGTTACTCGCTTCCTAGACGATACCGAGTAAACCGCTTAACCTGGATGTTCTCCCCCAGCTTCGCCACCCGTTCGGCAACCAACGCCTTGATAGTTATTTCCGGGTTCTTGATAAAGGCCTGTTCCAGCAGGCAAACCTCCTGAAAGAACTTTTCAAGCCGACCCTCGGCAATGCGCGTGACAACCGCCTCAGGCTTCCCCGTCGTCTGCGCCTGCGCTACACAGATAGCCCGCTCCTTCTCAATGGCGTCGGCCGGTACATCTTCCCGTTGGATATAAAGTGGGGGCGGCGTGGCACCGGCAATCTGCATGGCTAAGTCTTTGGCAAGCGCTTGAAAGTCCGGCGTTCTGGCAACAAAATCCGTCTCACAGCAGACCTCAAGTAAAACTCCGATTTTTCCGCCGGCGTGGATATAAGACGTGATCAGTCCTTCCCCTGTTACCCGTCCTCCCTTTTTTAGGGCGGTGGCAAGGCCCTTCTTTCGCAGATAATCAATAGCTTTTCCCAGGTCATTTGAAGATTCGGCAAGTGCAGACTTACAATGCATCACCCCGGCACCCGTCTGCTCCCGTAATGCTCTAATCAGCTCCATCTCTACCATGAACCTCCTCTAAATTTGCGGTATCGCGGTATCCCGGACAGATTCAGTCACAGTCACAGGCCCAGGCTCTATGGTGGGTGTCGCTGCTTTCATACGTCTACTTTCCTTAAGTTGGCGGCCTTCCAAAACGGCATCCGCGATTCTGCTTGTTATGAGACGAATGGAACGTGTCGCATCATCGTTGCCGGGGATGACATAGGTAATTTCGTCCGGATTGGCATTGGTGTCGGTGATAGCAATGACGGGAATACCTAGGCGGTTAGCTTCTAGAACAGACGTTCGTTCCCGAACAACATCAATAATGAAGATGGCATCAGGAATCTGCCGCATCTCTTTGATGCCACCAAACACCTTCTCTAATCGTACCCGCTCTTTCTCCATCAGCACGACCTCTTTCTTGGGAAATCGAGTGTGCGTGCCATCCGTTAGAATTGTTTGAAGTTTCCTCAGACGATCCAGGCTCCGATGCACCGTCGCAAAATTGGTTAACATCCCCCCTAGCCAGCAATTATTGATGTAATACGACCCGCAGCGTGTCGCTTCTTGCGCAACCACCTCTTGGGCCTGGCGTTTGGTGCCCACGAAGAGGAGTGTCCGTTCATCGGACGCCATTTCACGGACAAAATCACGAGCTTGCTCCAACAGCTGTTCCGTTTTGCGAAGGTCAATAATATGGATATTATCGCGCTTCATAAAGATATAGGGTGCCATCTTTGGATTCCAGAAACTACCCCGATGTCCTAAATGGACACTGGCATCTAACAGCGCTTGCATCATCATCCTCTCTCCATATCCTCTCTCCACAGATACACCCAAAGCCCGAGTGAGCCGGCAGCCACTCTAGCATAGCGGCAGCAGGTCTGACAATCGGTCGAAAAACAGTGGGTCTGCGACAAATTTATGAGATGAGGGTCATGCTGCTTTCTGTGTCTGTTTAGCGCGACGCTCCCAGAAGTCCTCAAACCGGCCGCTGAGTTTGCAGCAACGTAGGGCGAGAATTGCGTTGGCCCCTTGTACCGTCCAGTGCATCCCAGCGCGCTTGAGTCGTTGTAATCCCAAAGTGATAATGTCCGGTTCTGCCAAAGTAGAGATGTTCTCTTTGCTGATAGGCTGTCTGCCCACTTATGGAGGGCGAGATGGTCAGAGAGGACAAGGTTCTAATGAGCGTGAAAGAGTTGCGGCGGCTGCATGTGA
>SBBL01000128.1 GCA_005239745.1 Candidatus Troglogloeales bacterium
ACTCTAGTTGTTCGTGGCCTAGCCACACCAACCGTACTTCGAGTTTAGCAATTCCTTCCGGCGCACAATGAAAATCTTGGCCTTGTTTCCATGATTCTATTTTTGCCCAAAGATCTTCGCGCAGGCGCGTACTGGTCACAATAATGGGCGTCGCAAAGGAAATGTCAGTCGTTCCTGCTTCAAGCCCAAGGATCGTTTGCTCAGCCTGCCCAAGCGCCGCCTCTATGACCCCGGAGCGTTCATTTTCTATATATTCTTCCATGGCAAACTCAAGCCATTCATGGGCCTTTGCATAGTGATACCGCTGTTTAGGAGCGGTGGGGCGCAGTGCCGACAAACGCTTTTGTATTGAATGGATATAGGCAATATCGTCGGAGATGACTTCATCGCTTATTCGCATGCCTTCAGGAGAGAGGGAAGGGGGACCGGCCTCTCTAATGTGAACGACAACTGTTCTTGTGCACCCCAAAAACAGGACACACAGCAACAAAACGGTAACAGACCTCTTCATCGCCCCCTCCAGACACATTTTAAGCCCTACCACGCTACCTGGGAGTATTATGTAGGTATCGGTAAGATGTCAAGGCAAATGTGATATCTGTCGCGCCACCATGCCCCTACATGCCACTCTAGGTTGGCACGCGTTCCGATGCGTTTCGGGTAAACTCTGTGAACCGAAAGGTGCGGCCCAGGCGCGTCTGTGCATCCTTGCGGACGGACTGCATTATCTCCGGCGTAATCAGGGATAACCCCTGTTCCGTGGCGTAGCGTTCCACCCCTCGCGCCACCATCCCCTGCGCAAATGACGGGAGTTTGTGAAGCCGCGCAAGCGCCTCTTCACTCCACGCCATGGTTAAGTTGACGGCCAACCCAAACGTTTGCTCTTGCGGAAGCTGGATTTTCTTGCCTCCCGCCGCTCCGGGTTGGTACTGACAGGCCGGGTCTTCAGCCAAATAATCGCCATGGACCGCGTAGGCGCGACAACGGCATCCACCACAAATCTCTGTAAACTCACAAACGCCACAGCGTCCGCCTAACTGCGGGAACCGAAGGTCGTTAAGGACAGGCGAGGTCTCCCAAATCTCATCAAACGACTGCTTCCTTAGGTTGCCGGCCGACACCGGCATATACGGGCACGGCGTGATATCGCCTTCCGGGGTAATGCGACAGTAGTGCTTTCCGGCCGGACAACTCCCCTGGGCATAATTTTTTAGTAGCGGGGAATGGGGATCCATCTGATAAATAATGCGCCGAAAATGGGGGGCACACTTGGCGCGTAGGATCAGGCTCCGATCCCGTCCCACCGTTGAGGTCCATGGGTCCTCAAAACGCTCAAACGGATACTCCGTTGCATCTCCCACCCCCTGGGCCCTCGCAAGATAAGAAAGAATCTCCTCGTATTGGCGGGGCCGAATATCGAGCACGTCCTTTCCACGACCCGTCTGTACGAGAAAAAAGAAGTTAAGCACGCGGGCACCGATGTCATGCGCCAAGTCAATCATGGCAGGAATTTCGGGCACGTTCCATGACATCACACTCATGTGTAGCGAAAAATCTAGTCCCTCCTCCTTAAGAAACCCAATCCCCCTCATGGCGTTTTTCCAAGCGCCTGGGAGCTTACGAAACGTATCGTGTTTTTCAGGGTCAACGGAATCAATGCTAATGGAGGCACCCTGCAGGCCACTTTGACGCATCCGGCGCGCCTCCTGCCGGCCAATCAACACGCCGTTGGTCCCCAGCACACAGGTAAAGCCCTTGTCGGTGCCGTAGGAAGCAATGTCAAAAATATCCTTACGGACAAGCGGCTCTCCCCCCGTGAGGATGAGAAAAAGGTTGGGATTTAACCGGGCCATGCCATCCATGACACGGAAGCATTCATCGGTACTGAAATCGCTGGAAACGTCGGCGTTTGGAAACGCGCTCATGTAGCAGTGCACGCAGAAGAGGTTACACCGCTGTGTCAGGTTCCATGAAACGGAATAGGGTTGCATGGGTGTAGTGTCAGGACGCCTCTAAAAACCATTAGAAGCCGTAGTGCTGCATGGCCATCGCCCAGCGGCCGGTGACCTCATCTAGCATGGCGACGGTAACTCGGGCTAACCCCTGGTCGGTAGCATGGGTTTCAATTTCCCGGATGACGGCCCCGCGAACAAATGGGGGGATACGACCGATCCGGGCAGAGGCCTCGTCGTCCCAAACAAGCCGGTGCGTCGCTTTTAGACAACACTGTACCCATTCTGCATACTGGGCGGCCAATATGCCGGTATCAATACATTGAAGGCCTTTCCTTTTGGCATTGGCCTCTACCCGCCAGCGGGTCATGTCACGCATAAAGCCTTCCGGTATCTCTGTGATCTTTTCATGGGCATCCGCTGTCCATCGAATGGACGACGAGGTCGCTGATACACCCCGTGGCTGCCGATCAAGCGTTTTATAAAACTCGCCCCCCGCCCCGCAGAGGGGACAATGGTCCGGAATCGTCCGCCTGTGAATCTGATGACAGAGCGTACAAATAAAGTACTCAACGTCTTCCTCCATTTTTACAAATCGTGCCCTACCAGAGCTACACACCGCACACCGATCCGGCGGATGCTGGACGACGTCGCCACACAACCCGCAAAAATAAGGCAATGGCGCCGGGGTATCGCCAACAGACATAGAGGCGATGCGCTTTCGGATATCCTCTAGGGACGTTGCCCCAGACAAGACGGACTCCATCTCCTGCGTTGCCTTGGCAATGCCGGCCTCCGCCGCTTCCAGTGTAATTTCCTTAAGCGACTGCTCGTGGGCATAGTTCTCAATATGCTGTTTTGTCGCATCGCGCATAAAGCCCACGGGTACCCGCTCAAGCCGCTCCTGGGCCTTGGGCGTCCAAACAAAGCCCTTCTCTTGTGGTATAGGGGCCTGGGCTTGCGCCTCGTTTTCAATGAAAGACCCGTCACCTGCTATCGCACGCTCGACAAAGGCCCTTGAGAGAGTCTTGAATCCCATCTTCCGTGCCGTCTTTTCCACGCGGGCCTTGGCACGGCGTCGCTCAAAACCGGCCGGAACTGCCCGTAAGACATTTTTGGCCTCTTCCGTCCAATGAAGCGGCACGCCATCATAGCCGACCTCTTTCACCAGGCCACCTTCCGCCGCGGCTGCCGACTCAAAAAGTGTCTTGTCAAGAAACTGGAAGGTCTCTGCCGTGGCGTTACAGATCGGGCACTGGACGGGCTTTTCCCCTTTGGCCGTGTATCCGCACTCACCACAGATGTAAAAATCAAGCTGAGCGATGCGATCGTAGCTCGCTGCGCGTTCCGCGTCGGGGGTGACAATCTGCGTCATCATCCCGGCGATTCCACCGCTATTGAGCGCCTCAGCCACACTATCTGACGCCGTCATTTTATCGCGGTCAATCCCCTTCTCATCCAATGCCCTACCGAGATTTTTCATGGCCTCAATGGCGGATTTCGGCAATATCTCCCCCATGGCCGAGTCAACCACCGAATTGCTGATGATCGTATGTCCCTTTTCGATGGCGTAGCGGTAGACCGCCGTTTTGGCGACCCCACGGGCAAAGATCGGTACCTTCTCCATGCGCTTGGAGGCCTCTTCCGTCCATGCCACCGTGTATTCGGCAATAGCGTCAATCGGCGGAATATACGCCTGATTGGAGACCAAGACGTTGCACGGGGCTATGCGAATGAGATTTTCGGCATTGCTGCCCACGTCCATCTCGTCGTCGGAATGCACCCCCACGCGTCCTACAATTAGCAACCATGGTTTTTCCCGCTTGACATACTGCAACACTTTTTCAAACGGCTTACCGTCTAACAAAGACGTTTTTACCGTCATGCCTTCGGCCTCGGCAATCGTTCTACAAATCTCTAAGTGTGATTGATAAATCTTGGCAAGACCTGAATCAATGACCTCTTCGTGCAGTTTTTCCTGTTCTTTGAACCGAAAGACTTTACCCGCTTCCTCGGAGAGAACATCAGAAATAGAATTAAACGCGGCATAGTGAAAGTAAGGGTCGAAGGCAGAAACGGCCTCCACCTCGCGCCCGAGCGCCTTTCCCAGCGCGAGCGCCGTCTTGAAGCCGCCGAACGAAAGATGGCTGCCATCCACGGCAACGATAATCTTCCCGGGCTTTTCAGGGGGAGGTGGCGTCGTTTCTTTGACAACGAAGACGTCGGCCTTTCGAACGCGTCGGATGGTGCGTTCGGTCACGCTTCCGATGACGCTTTCAGCCACGGCGCCGACCCCCAGCACGCCCATGACAACGAGGTCGTACCCGTTTTGGATAATGTCATCCACGATAACGCGATAATTTTTCCCTTCTAATGCCCGCCGCTCAAGCGGGACGTTACCTGCCTTGCACTTTTTGTCCGCCACGTCGAGGTAAGAATCGGTAATAATTTCCAGTCCGCGGGTAATCAGGGAATCGTGGATTTTTCGCTGCCGTTCCAGCTCGTTCTCATCGTGATATTCTTCTGGAAGACCCGCCTCCATCTGCTTAAACCGCTTGTCATGTAATTTGGCGGCGTAGGCATGAGAGGCAATCATCCGTGCCCCGAACTGTTGGGCCAGCATCACGCCAATATCCAACGCCCGGTTGGAATGGTCTGAATTGTCCGCAGGAACGTAAATGGAACGATACATCGGTTCTCCTATTTAAATCACGCGTTTAGCACACACCCTTACGCATAAAAAGCGTAACACCTCCAAGCGTATCACGAAGGGTGGAGGTATCTCAACTTCACCGGCGCTACAGCGGTATCGGTGACGGGCTAATTGACAAATCCTAAACTTTGTGTAGACTCTCCCTGTTACCCTGGAGCGGTTGCGATCCATTGACACCGTTTGCTCAAATTTTCGCGAGTCCCTTTGCCCTCTCCAGCCTTTTCATCTGTGCCGCCGTTTTATTTTCCGATATTTATATTTTTATCCAAGGCACTCAATTACCCCTCTATCGCCGCTGGCTTATATTCACCTTTACGGTGGCAGTATGGGGCATGGGGGGGCTGTGGATCGCGCTTGACCTAAACCCGGCCCGGTCACTTATCGCGTGGCGGCTGACATTCGCTTTTGGGATTATCTGGATACCCGTTACCTATGCCCACTTTATTAAGGACCTTTGCCGCTTCTCATGGAATATGCGTATCCATTATGCTGCCTGCACCCTGATCGCGCTCCTTGCCTTGTTTCATCCGTTGTTTATCAGTGGCGTCCGCTTTGTCTTCGGCGCATTTTATTATTGTATCCCGGGATCATGGCTCTTCCATCTTTTCCTTATCTGGTGGAGCCTATTGTTTGTATATACACACTATTGCACTTTTGTCTATCATAGGAACCACTATTCTCTTCAGTCCTTCCAGGCCATTTCTGTTCTTTCCGGCACGGTGGCGGGTACTTTACTGGGAATGTTGGGCTTCCTACCCGCCTATGGCATTGATCTCTACCCCTATGGAAACTTTGGCATTAGCGCTTCTCTGTCGTTCATACTTCTTACCATGGGGAAGTATCGCCTCTTTGGCATTCGAACCACGATCCATAAAACGGCACTGTGGCTGGTTACATCGGCTTTGTCGCTGGTTCCGTTTATTGTCATCCTTGATCTTGGCCGATTGTGGTGGCCACAACAACCGCCCCTCAAACGTATTTGGGTTGAAATTGCTCTATTGGCCCTATTTATGGGTTTTTATTGGAATATACAAAAGCGCGTTGATCGCCTCTTTCAGAGGCAATGGTACAATCTACAGGCCGTACTTGAAGAAGCCAGGTTGCGGTTTTCTACCCTGAAGAGCCTGTCACAGATAGCCAACGAAGGTGCGACCATCGTTGGAAACGCACTGGGGGTTTCTCCGGTCATATGGCTCTTTTGGAGTGCTCGCCGAAATCGCTTCCGAAGAACGCACTACCAATCCGATGAGATGACCGATGTTTCCACCCATCATTCAGGCTTCCTCCACTGGCTAGCCCTGCAGAAAACGGTCATCACGCGTTATGCCGTCATGCGTCAGTCCCAATATATGGGAATCCGTTCCTCCGCAGAGGGCTATTTCACGATGGTACAAGCCGCCGTCGCTGTCCCGATATTGGAACAGGAAACACTGATTGCCGTTTTGAACGTGGGGGAAAAACAAAGGTCAAAACACTACACAAATGCGGAGCTAGATTTTCTATCTGCTTTTGCCCTACAAATGCAGGTGACGATTAGCAACGCCTCCCTCCATGAAGAACAAGCGCGACTTCTCAACGAGCGTAGAAGATCCATAATAGAAATTGAAAATAAGGTAACAGAGCGCACAAAACAGTTGTCTGAAAGTAAGGACGCGCTGGCCGCGGCATACCATCAACTTAAATTGTTGGGACAGCAGCGCAACCGGTTGTTTGCCAACATCAATCATGAACTGCGCACGCCGCTTACCCTCATTATGACCCCCATCGAGATAATGTTAGGAGACCGTTCGGCACCGGTGTCCCCGCAGCACAGGACCTACCTGACACTCATGAGAAATGCTGCCGTCATGATGCGGCAATTGCTCGGCAACCTTCTCGATCTGGATCGGATTGAGTCAGGTCAGATGAGGCTATCTTATCGTCACTCGAACATGGTAGAGGTGGTACGTCAGGTTGTCGAGAGCGTGTCGCCGATTATGGTACAGAAGTCGCTCGATTTAAGGGTATTCGATCGCGTGGAAGTTCCAGACACGGTTTTTGATCCGGACCGTATTACTCAGGTGGTGCTCAACCTGCTTTTCAATGCCATTAAGTTTACCCCCGACGGGCATATCGAGATGGCCTGTCTTTTTGAAGAAGGTTACGTTGGGGTACGCGTAAGCGATACGGGGATTGGCCTTCCAAAGGAATCACAGGGGAAGCTTTTTACACGGTTCTACACGACGGATAGTCCCAACCCACACTATGTAGGATCAGGCATTGGACTTGCCGTCTCGAAAGAGATTATTGACCTACACCGGGGACGCATCTGGGCCACAAACAATCCGACGGGGGGAAGCACGTTTGCCTTCCTTATTCCTATCTACACATCCATTGAAGCGGCAAAAGGAGATGACGGATGAATATCCATGAGTATCAAGCCAAAGCGCTTTTTGCGCAGTATCACATCCCCGTGCTTAGGTCTCAGGTGGCCACCTCGCGCCAGGAAGCCATTGCTGCGGCAGAGGCACTTTCCACTCCCATCATGGCGGTAAAGGCGCAGATTCATGCGGGTGGGCGTGGCCAAGCCGGCGGCGTAAAGTTGTGCAAAACACCGAAGGATGTGGATGATTTCGCCGCCAGGATATTGGGCATGCCGCTTAAGACGCATCAGACGGGCCCGCAAGGACAAATTGTCAGGAAAGTCCTTGTAGAAGAAGGGGCAGACATCGCCAAAGAACTGTATGTCAGTTTCGTGACCGACCGGGAGCGACAAACCGTTGCGCTTATTGCCAGTGCTGAAGGCGGCATGGATATTGAGGAGATTGCACGACAGGCCCCGGAGGCCATTTCCCGTGTGTCTATTAATCCGCTCTTTGGCTATCAGGCATACCAGGGTAGGGTCCTCGGATTTCGCATGGGGCTACCCATAACCGTGATCGGTGCGTGGAGTGCCCTGCTTGGCAATCTCTATCGCTGCTTTGTAGACAAAGGAATGATGCAGTTAGAGATTAACCCACTCATCGTCACACCCACCGATCAGTTGATTGCACTTGATGCCAAGGCCGTGTTTGACGATAACGCCCTCTTCAAAAATAAGGATATCGCAGCACTGCGCGATACCGATGAAGAAGACCCGCTGGAGACGCGCGCCATCGCGTGGGGCTTAAACTACGTTAAACTCGACGGCCGAATTGGGTGTATGGTCAACGGCGCCGGCCTTGCGATGGCCACCATGGACGTGATTCAACTCGCGGGAGGCCGACCGGCCAACTTCCTGGATGTGGGGGGTGGGGCTTCAGCGGAAACGGTTAAACACGCCTTTCAGATCCTCTTGGACGATTCACATGTCAAGGGCATCTTTATAAATATCTTTGGTGGGATCGTCCGCTGTGAACGGATCGCCGGCGGTATCCTTGACGCGGTCTCGGAGTTGGGTAACGGGTTGCGCTCCGTTCCCTTGGTCGTTCGATTAGAGGGCACCAATGCGAAGGAAGCCAAGCAGATGTTGGCCGATTCGGCACTGCACATCACGGTTGCCGATACCCTGTGGGACGGAGCCCAAAAAATCACCGCCGCGGTGTGATTTTATCTAAGCCTGACGACCTCACTGAGCGGAACGCTTCGCGTATGGCCGTCTCCCATTCTGAGGCGGATTGAGCCGTCGGGTTCAACCGCCTCTGCCATGCCGTCATACGTTTGATCCGGCGTATCAACGCGTACGCGGCGCTTTAGCGTCGTGCAACCCTCTCGAAATGTTTGAAGGCAGGCGGCACGATCACCCTTTTCTAAACGCTCGTACTGGGTGGCCATCGCATGAATAAGGGTCTGGACCAACTCGGTTCGATCAATGGAGACGCCGGTCTCCAGCCGAAGCGACGTGGCCGTTTCCCGAAGCGGTGCGGGCACTTCAACCATATTCACATTCACCCCAATCCCAACCACCAGTGAAGCCGTTGCCCCCCCGGTGACGTGCGATTTAAGCAAGATACCGGCAACCTTCTTCTCATTCAGTTGCACGTCGTTAGGCCACTTGATAGTCGGCCGCAAGGCTGTAACGGGTGCAATGACGTGGGCAATCGCATTAACCACGGCGACCGCCGTTGCCGGCAGAAAGAGTGTCCACTCTCGCACCGGCAGGTTTGGCAGAAAATAGAACGACAGGTAAACGTTGACCCCGGGGGGAGAAAACCACGCACGGTCCATCCTCCCTGTACCCTGATCTTGGCTATCGGCAAGGATAATAATCCCACCCGGATGCCCGCTTACTGCAATTTCAGACGCGATGCGACCGGTAGAATCAACCTTATCGAAAAGCCATACGTCGTGAACCAGATTGCGAATGATGCTGTGTTCATTGCAGTAGGCAGTGATTTTGTCGTGCTGGATTGTCATGCGCTTCTACCACCTAGTAGAAATATCCATGCTAAGATCACTGGCAGGAGCGGAGTGGGTTAATCTGCCGATAGAGATCATATCTACCCCGGTTGCCGCGATATCCGTTACGTTTTCTAGGCACACCCCGCCCGATGCCTCGATTCGGACGGTTGGGGCCTCCGTCCGAATAAGGACAACAGCTTCCCTCATCGTCGCTTGTGACATGTTATCGAGCAGGATAATCTCGGCGCGACCGGCAATGGCCTCCCCTACTTCTGCAAGAGAGGTCACCTCTACCTCTATCTTCGTTGTGGGGGAGAGGCGCTTTCGTGCAAGCGTCAGGGCCGCGGTGACACCCCCGGCCAGCGCAATGTGGTTATCCTTTATAAAAAGCAAATCCCCTCCCAGATGATGACGATGCGACAGTCCGCCGCCTAAACGCACGGCCTCCTTTTCTAGCGCACGCAGTCCCGGCGTCGTTTTCCGCGTATCCATGATGCAGACGTGCTCGGACACCGCCTTCACCGCCTCGACAAATTTACGCGTTAAGGTGGCAATGCCGCAAAGGCGCTGAAGAAAATTAAGTGCAGACCGCTCTCCTTTTAACAGGGCATGTCCATCCGCGGTAATGGTTACAATAGTCTCGCCGGGCTTTGCTTCTTGCCCTTCTTTCACCCCTCTTTTAATCTCTAGGCAGGCATCCAGTAACTTAAACACCTCCAGACAAATATCCATGCCTGCCACGACTAACGGGCCCTTCGCACGGATGTGTCCAATGGCCGGTATGGGGTGGGGGAACAGGGTATCCGTTGTGATATCCCCATAGGCGAGATCTTCCTTTAACGCCTGTTTTGCAATTTTTCGTAAAATAAAAGGCTCAATCATTGTAGTCCGTCATGAAACCTTATGTATTTCGCTCGCGCATCTCTCGCACAATATCAACGATATCGCGCGACGATAGATTTAACCGAACGCCAGGGACATCCAGGGGAGACTCTGTGGATTTAATAGGCCTCAGAGCAAATCGCTGCCCGTCTCTGCGTTTAATTTGGACCTCCCCCTCTTTGCTCGCCTGTTCTAAAATAGAAGCCAATCGTTGTCTGGCTTCTGAATAGGCATCATACGCATAGATATTAAATCTCTGGGAGATCTCTACCGCGAGAGATCTCTACCGCAACCGTTAGATCAATTCTTACGAAACGGGTGGGGATTTCAAGGGGACAGATTCGGATGCGATTAACTCAAAACCGCGGGTTCGCTGGATCAGTTTTTCTTTCTCGGGTTCATTGGCAATCACAGCGATAATGGCGGAAGTATCAATGACGATCGGCATAGAACCATTCTAGAATGTACAATTGTACCTGTCAAGCACGCGCATTGCCTGGGGGTGTGCGACAAATTTATGAGAGGATTTGACGAGGTGGCCTGCCGTGTGCCAGTCTCGCGGCGGGACGGTAGGGGCATGGTCCCGGTTTCTCGTTGACACATGCGGTTTCCGGTTAAGGGGCCTAATCATTTTTAGGGAAAGTACTAGGGAAAGTATAGGGAAAGTATAATGATGAAATACATGGACAGATTGAGAGAAAACTTCGAGAACTCTATCAAAGCAAAGCAAGCGTTTTTGTCCAATCATAAACAGACCGATATTTTTGGGAAGGCCGTCGAGGTGGTGGTGGAGACCTATAGAAGGGGAGGGCGTCTTTATATTGCGGGAAACGGTGGTTCGGCTGCTGATGCTCAGCATCTGGCCGCCGAATTTGTCAGCAAACTTGCCAGACCTCGTGATCCCCTGCCCGCCGAAGCGCTTACGGTGGATAGCTCTATCCTGACGGCTATCGGGAATGACTATGGGTATGAAGAGATATTTTCCCGGCAGATTGCAGGAAAGATGCGCAGCTACGATGTGTTTCTAGGTATTACCACCTCCGGCCGGTCCTTAAACATTATCAGGGCGCTTGAGACATGCCGGTTGATGAATATTCGCAGCATTCTCTTTTGCGGTAGAGATGGGGGAGGGGCAAGGGAGCTGGCCGATTTTTGCATTTTAGCCGATGGAGCCGCGACCTCTACCATCCAAGAGCTTCACATTGTGCTCGCGCATACCTTGTGTGGGTGCGTCGAATCGGAAATGTTTTCAGGTGACGAGAGATACGCCTGAGGAAGCGGCACACCGTTTAGCCCTCTTAAACCCACTCTGACAGCCTAAAGCCTTTTATTTTTGTTGTAAACAGTGGCGCTCAACCCTTGACTTCGAGCTTACACTGCCATAATCTCCTACCCGGTAAGGGTCGTAGGATGCGTGAAAGGCTTTTCCTTGTCATATCATACTATCCTTAAGGTAATATCATCGCGTATTTGTCAATGGCACATTTTGAGGGGTAGAGGAGATAACAGATGATTGTGCACAATTTAGGGTACCCCAGGATCGGGGTAGGAAGAGAATTGAAGAAGGCATGTGAGGATTATTTCCGTTGCGCGTCGGATCAAACAACGCTTATTCAGACGGGGAAGGGGCTGCGAAGCAACGCCTGGCAGCTACAAAAGGCTATCGGACTGGACCTGATCCCTTCTAATGATTTCTCCTTTTACGACCAGGTGTTGGACGTCAGCGTGATGGTCGGGGCCATTCCACAACGATATGCCTCCCTGCAGGCCCAACAGACGCCGATGGATCTGTATTTTACTATGGCGCGTGGCATTCAACACGGCGGTCTGGATATCACCGCCATGGAGATGACCAAGTGGTTTGACACCAACTACCATTATATCGTTCCGGAGTTTACTCCAAACCAATCTTTTGCCCTGTGTTCCCAAAAACCCGTAGACGAATTCCTCGAAGCAAAGGCCCTTGGGATTCTTACGAAGCCTGTCCTTATCAGTCCCGTCAGTTACCTGCTTTTGGGAAAAGGGAAGGGGGACCGCGCGGACATGCTAAATCGTCTGCTCCCCGTTTATTTGGAGGTACTCAAGAAACTCGCACAAGAAGGGGCTACGTGGATACAGATGGATGAACCCTTTCTATGTACGGATATGGATGAAACCGTCAAACCGCTGATGGAGCAGACCTACACGCTCATTCGGAACACCTGTCCTACTCTTGAAATAATGGTCGCCACCTATTTTGAGGGGTTACGGGAGAATGTGGCGTTTGCCACCCGTCTCCCCGTCCATGCCCTACATATTGATCTGGTGCGCGCGCCTGAGCAACTCACCGGTGTCTTGGCGGCCTATCCTACGGACAAATCGCTTTCGTTAGGGGTCGTAGACGGCAGAAATATTTGGAAGAACGACTATGAAGCCTCACTGCGACTGGTGCAACAGGCCGTGGGCGCATTAGGGTCGGAGCGTGTCATGATTGCCCCGTCCTGTTCCTTGCTGCATGTGCCCTGCGATCTGGACGTCGAATCAAAGATGTCCCCAGAAATTAAGCGCTGGCTGGCGTTCGCCAAACAGAAAGTTGTCGAGGTGGTTACCCTGAAACACCTGGCCGGTGGCGACAAGGTGGCCGATTCGTTCCGCCTGAAACGGGAGGAGAATAGGGCGGACGTCGAAGACCGCAAGCACTCCCCGCTGATACACAACCCGAGGGTTAAGGAGCGCGTTGATACCCTCCATCAGTTGAATGCGCAGAGGCAATCCCCTTTCTCCGTTCGTCGGGTTTTGCAGCAGAAAGCGCTGGGTCTACCGTCGTTTCCGACCACCACCATCGGCTCTTTTCCGCAGACGTCTGAAGTCAGATCATGGCGGGCCAAACTAAAAAGTGGCGAGTGGTCACAAGCGCAGTATGACGAGCATGTCGCGGACGAGATCAAACGCGCCATCCAGAGGCAAGAGGCTTTGGGGATAGATGTTTTGGTCCACGGTGAGTTTGAGCGCAATGACATGGTGGAGTATTTCGGCGAGCAATTGTCAGGTTATGTCTTTTCACAGAACGGTTGGGTGCAAAGTTATGGCTCTCGGTGCGTCAAGCCCCCCATTATCTATGGTGACATTGCGCGGGTGGCACCGATGACGGTCAAGTGGTCGGTTTATGCGCAGTCGCTCACGACGAGGCCCGTCAAGGGGATGCTGACGGGCCCCATCACCATGCTGCAGTGGTCGTTCGTCAGGAACGATCAGCCACGGGCAACGACCGCTCTGCAATTGGCACTGGCCATTCGCGATGAGGTGTCCGATTTGGAAGCAGCGGGTATCCGGATCATTCAAATTGACGAACCGGCCTTAAGAGAGGGGCTCCCGCTGCGCGAAGCCGATCGGCCAGCGTATCTGGAGTGGGCGGTGCAGAGTTTTCGGGTGTCTTCCTCGTCGGTTAGGGATGAGACGCAGATCCACACACACATGTGCTACTGCGAGTTCAACGATATCATCAAACAGATCGCCGAATTGGATGCGGACGTCATTTCCATTGAAACGTCACGGTCTCAGATGGAATTGCTAGATGCCTTTACGGCCTTTCAGTACCCCAATGACATTGGCCCCGGCGTTTATGATATCCACTCGCCCCGCGTACCGTCACAAACGGAGATGACCGCGCTGCTTAACAAGGCGGCCGCGCTCATCCCGGCAGCACAGTTGTGGGTCAATCCGGATTGCGGCCTAAAGACCCGCGGATGGGCGGAGACCGAGCCCGCATTGTCGGCCATGGTGGCGGCCGCCGCCGGCTTAAGAAAGTAGGGGGCTTGGATGTTTGTTTCTAGTGCCATAGCACAATCAGCAGGGGCCGCTGCCAGTCCGCAGGGCGGCAACATGATCATCTCGATGATCCCCATTTTGCTGATCTTCGTCATGTTCTACTTTCTCTTAGTGCGGCCACAGCAACAACAGGCGAAAAAACGCAAGGCCGTCCTTGCCGCCCTAAAAAAAGGGGACCATGTTCGGACAAACGGTGGAATCATCGGAACCGTAGTGAATCTCACCCCGGAAATCCTGACGCTCCAAGTGGCGGATAGCGTGCGCATAAAGGTGGTACGCAGCTACATCGAGGGGCTAGAGTCTGAAACGGAAGAAAAGAAATGAACCGAGGCATTAAGAAACGCGGTGCCCTTATTGCGCTGACCGTCATCACTTCCCTGGTCCTGATCCTCCCCTCAACGTCTCTCTACCCCATGCTGCCATCGTGGTGGGGGAATGTGTTGCCCAGCCGTGCCCTAACGTTGGGACTCGACTTGCAAGGCGGCATTCATCTTGTCCTAGAGGTCCAAGGTGAAAAGGCCGTGGAGAGTCTGCTCGAGCGCACGGTGTCCGCGTTGCAGGAAACGATGGAGACCAAAAAGGCACCCCTGACGTCTGTGAAACGGGCAGGTCAGGAAATTCTCGTTGCGTTTGAATCAAAAGACAAAGAAGCCGTCAAAAAAGCATTGGATGAGACCTATGCGAGCTTTCAGGTTAAAGAGAAAGACGGGGGGGGATTGGCGCTTTCACTGAGTACCGAGTACATCAAGGAAATCATCTCCTCTTCCACCACGCGGACGCTAGAGACCATTCGAAATCGTGTTGATCAGTTTGGCGTGCGTGAGCCCCTGATTCAACAGCAGGGGAAAAATCAGATTTTAGTGCAGTTGCCTGGGGTCAGTGATCCTGAGCGGGCGATTGCACTCATTGGGAAAACGGCACTGTTGGAGTTTAAGCTACTCGATGAGGATAACCCGGTGGCAAGGGAGCTGCCTGCACGGGTGGGTCTCGGGGAGACCGAGACGGTGATCGCCAACTTCAGGGGTAAGATCCCTGAAACGGATGAGATCCTGTTTGAAAAAAATGTAGATACCGAAACCGGTGAAGAAGGAAAGATTCCCTACTTGGTTAAAAAACAGGCGGCGCTCACGGGGGAAATGTTGCAAGATGCCGTCGTTTCCATCGGCGATTTTAACGAACCGTTTGTTTCCATTACGTTTGACAGCGCCGGGGCCGAGCGTTTTGAAAAGGTCACCGGAGAAAATATACGAAAACGGTTGGCCATTGTCCTAGACAATACCGTCTATTCGGCGCCCGTGATCCAGGACAAGATCAGTGGTGGGCGGGGTCAGATCAGCGGCACGTACACCCTGCAAGAAGCCAAAGACTTGGCCATTGTATTACGTGCGGGGGCGCTACCGGCACCTGTCAACATCATTCAAAACGTGACCGTGGGGCCTTCTCTGGGACGGGACTCCGTTCAGGCCAGTATGCAGGCGGGCTTGCTGGGCTTTGCGTTGGTAGTCGCTTTTATGGTGCTTTATTATCGGTGGTCCGGCGCGATCGTTGACGTTGCGGTAGTTCTCAATGTCCTTCTGCTGGTCGGCGCCCTCGCTGCCCTCGACGCAACCCTAACCGTGCCGGGGATTGCCGGTATTATTTTAACCATTGGCATATCGGTGGACTCTAATATTTTGATCTTTGAGCGTATCCGTGAAGAACTCTGGGCGGGGAAACCCGTCAGATTGGCTATTGATACCGGCTATGATAAGGCCTTTTCATCCATCTTCGATTCCCACATTACCACACTGATTACTTCTTTTGCCCTACTTCTATTCGGTAGCGGTCCCATCAAAGGATTTGCCGTCACC
>SBBL01000087.1 GCA_005239745.1 Candidatus Troglogloeales bacterium
CCCACGGAGATTCCACCCTCAACGCCCGGCTAAACAATGACTCGATCACCCCCATAAAACCCTCCTATCCGCCCTCCATATCCTAAACTTACACACTTGAAGTGAGAAAGAGCCTCTTTTTTGTAGTGGCGGACCTATAGGCCTACCATTACCCACAAGTTGGTACGTGTTATGTTGTGCAGTGCGCAATGACAATTCCCCCTTAAAAAAGGGGAGGATGGGGGTTGTGAGGGGAATGATCCCTTTCCAACAAGAAGGAATCTTCTTTCTGACTTGTGGGTAATGGCCCCCCATCAGCAGGCCACCGCTCACAGTGCCACTCCACTCCCTCAAAGCCATTTCTTTCTCCTAAAGTAGACAAGCGCACCGGCCACAATAACCCCCATGATACCCAGAATGCTAAAATAGCCGTACCGGACATGTAATTCCGGCATATAGTCAAAATTCATCCCGTAGATGCCGGTGACGAGTGTCAGCGGCATGATCGTTGCCGTAAATATCGTCAGCACCTTCATGATTTCATTAAGCCGGTTGGAGACTACCGAAAGGTACGCCTCCAGGGTGCTGCCCAGTTGATCCCGGTAGGAATCGGCCGTAGCTGAAATTCTGGCAAGATGATCGTAGATGTCACGGTAATAGACGCCTGCCTTGGGGCTGATAACCGCGAAGTTGTCCCGACTGAGGCGGTTTAAAATTTCCTGTTGGGGCAGAATGGAGCGGCGCAACAACATCACCTCCTTTTTGAGCGTGACAATTTTGTTAAGCGTTTCTTTTCTCGGGTCTGCAAACACCTCCACCTCCATCGCTTCCATCGCCTCTTCAAACTGCTCCAAGACCGGAAAGTAGTGATCTACCACGCGATCCAATATTTCATGGAGGAGGAAATCAGTGCCTCGCGCAATCGAAGGGAGATTTTTCAGGCAACGCTCCCGGGCCGCTTCAATGCTACGCGACGGAAGGTCGTGATAGGTCACTAGGTAATTGGGGCCTAAAAAGAAATTAAGCTCGTTGGTAGCAAACCGGTCTTCCGTCCCCCACCGAGCGCCATGAAGTACAAGAAAGATGTAATCCCCAAAGTCGTCAATCTTGGGGAGCAGGGTCTCTGTTACACAGTCCTCAACCGCCAATGGGTGGAAATTGAAATAACTGCTTAGAAACCTCGTATCTTCAGCGGTAGGGGCGTCAAAATCTATCCAAACCAGATCATGCTTTTCATCGCTAATACGCGGGAGAAGTTCCTGTTGATCCAGAAGACGGTAACCACCCTCCTTGGAATAGACAATTACCGTCACCATTACCATTCACCTTGTGGAGCCCTCCCGCGTTATCCCCTTTTTTTTGAGATGCCCTAGCGAAAGTTAATTGAGAGCTGCCTCTCCATGCTCCCCTGTGCGTATCCTAACGACATCGGCGATGTCAACCACAAAGATCTTCCCGTCTCCTACCGCACCCGTATAGGCGCTACTTTTTATCGCCTGCAAGGTCTTTTCTACATCCGCGTCCACTACGGTTACTTCTATCTTTGTCTTTGGGAGTAGGGTCACTTTGTACTCCATCCCGCGCCACTGCTGGGTAACCCCCTTCTGCTTACCATGGCCCTGTACGCTAGTGACCGTCATCCCCGGATAACCGGCCTTCTCTAGTGAAGCCTTGACGTCCTCCAATTTTTCTTGTCTGATAATCGCCTCTATTCTTTTCATTCTGGTCCCTCCCCATTGTTTTCAACGTATTGCATCCGTGGAAAAACTTCCGTGGATACCTCTACCGTTTGATCTCATCCGGATACCCGCGTGCCCCCATTTCATGAACATCCAGACCCTCGACTTCAATCTCAGGAGAAACGCGATTTCCAACCAACTGATCCAAAACCTTGAAAAAGAGATAGGACAAGAAAAAGATAAAAACGAAACAGACGACCACATCAATGACCTGCGCGATAAACTGTCCCGCGTCCCCGTAGAAAAGCCCTGTGATGGGGCCTTTGACGCCGTTCCATCCATCTCCATACGTGCCATCTGCAAAAAGCCCCAAGGAGAGTATCCCCCATGCACCGCAAACCCCATGGACAGAAATTGCGCCGACCGGATCGTCAATTTTGAGCGTTTGGTCAATAAAAAACACACTCCAGATGACGAGCACACCGGCAATCGCGCCAATGATTACTGCAGAAACGGAATTGACAAAGGCACAGGGGGCGGTAATGGCGACTAGGCCCGCCAGCATCCCGTTGGCCATCATGGAGGGATCCGGTTTCCCGTATTTTGTCCACATATAGACCATCGCCGCAAATGCGCCAGATGCGGAAGCCAGCATCGTATTCACCGCGATCACGCTGATTCTTAAGTCCGTTCCCGCAAGCGTACTCCCTGCGTTAAAACCAAACCATCCGAAGGCCAGGATGAACGTCCCCGCAATGGCCATCGGAATATGGTGGCCGGGAAACGCATTGACCGTTCCATCCTTATTGTACTTACCGATACGCGCCCCCAAAACAATCGCCCCGGCAAGGCCGGTCCAACCGCCCACCATGTGGACCACACCGGAACCGGCAAAATCTACCGCGCCATGACCCAAACCAAAATTTGCTCCAAGGTCGGCAAGCCACCCGCCGCCCCAAACCCAGTTTCCATAAATCGGATAGGAGACCATGGAGATGAAAAAAGCAAAGATAACAAAGGAAAGAAACTTCCACCGTTCGGCCATTGCCCCGGTGGGGATCGTGGCGGCCGTATCCATAAAGACCATCTGAAACAGAAAGAGCGTAAAGATGGTGACATCATAAGCGCTTCCGCTTAAGAAAAACCCTTTCAGTCCGATGACATCAAAGGGTGTTCCGAAAAGCGTGATCGTCACCTCGTGGTTCAACAGATTCTGTCCGCCAAAGAGACCAATGGCCCCGAACCCTCCAAACATAAAGGCAAAACCGCAAATCCAAAAACCCAGCATCCCCAGCCCATAGACCATGAAGTTCATGGCCATGGTGTGGGCCGCGTTTTTGGCCCTTGTAAAACCCGTTTCCACCATTGCGAAACCGCACTGCATAAACATCACCAGGAAGCCCGTAATCAGTGTCCAAACAATATTCATAGAGATTTTGTTGTGTCCTGCAACAGCCGCCACCTCTTCGACAGAGGGTTTTCCCGCCGTAGCCGCAGGGACATCCCCCATCCCGCCAGTGTTGGCCCCGGAAGGGTCCGGTGTGGGTTCGGAAGGGGTAATGACCGGTTCGACCGGTTCGGCCGATTCTACAGATTCGATGGGTGGCCCCTCAGCGGCAGGCGCCTCTTCCATCTCCTCTACAGGCACCGCCTCCTCTACGGGGGCTCCTTCCTCAACTGCGGCGGGAGCCTCCGTTGTCGCCGTGTCCGCCTCCTGTGCCCATGCACCGATCGGGCACAAAAAGAACACCGCTAAAGCTAGCAACATCCATAACCTATTTCTTAGGGTTTTCTCTAACATCTCGCTCCCTCCAGGTTGAGTCGCTTAGAAAACAATATCCAACGGATTATCTATTGCGGGTTATGGACCCCATAAATCCACCTCCGCCCTGCCCTCCACGCCCTCAATAAAACGCCCATGCGTAGCACGCCTTTGTGCCCCTTGTCAAGTTGATGCGGAAGCCCGTCGGCGGAGTACCACCCGGTCAGCATGGACCGGAGGTTGTTCCAAAATCCCGTTGTCGCAACCATAGTCAGGTGAGCCATAATATAGCCAATCAACCCAAAACAGGCCGCCAGATGCAGTGTTTTGGCCGCCTGACGTCCACCCAAAAGATTTAGTATCGGGATGAGGGCATCAATCCGTGGAGATAGGGCCGCACCGGTGATGGCGACCAAAGGTCCTAGTCCAAAAATAACCCCCGTGTAAGCCAACCTCTGAAGGAGGTTGTAGCGTCCAGACGTCTTCAGAAAAGGCAACAAATCCCACAGGTGTCGGCTGGAGATCGCGTACAGGGTAAATCCAATGCCATTTGCGACGAAGACCCAGGCAAAGAGAAAGTGCTCGCTGCGGCCCATGCCTATCGTATGGATAAAGGTTGCCCAACCCGGTAGGCTGCCTTCCCCCCGCACATCCGAGAATATTTGGAATCCGCTAAGGATCAACCCAAAAACGCAGACGGCGTTTGTCCAGTGGGCAATGCGGACGGCCAAGGAATGACGGTATTTCCAGCATGGCCGCGTATGTATCAACTCGGTTGCCCTGTCATCCATTAGGGCACCTCTAAAAACCTACTGCGCGTCCAAACTGCTGCGTTGCGCGGTGCTCGGAATCCTCATATATTCAAGATATACTCCGGTTCCTGTGCTCCGTGCGCCTTGCATTTTGGCCGCTCGTGACGGTTTTTAGAGGTGCCCATTATTCATATCGAAGCGCTTCAATGGGGTCGAGGCGCGCCGCACGCCTGGCAGGATAGAGGCCAAAAAATATGCCAATGGCAATGGCAATGGTGAAGGACTGTAGAATGGAGCCGACAGAGACTACCGTCGGCCACTGAACAAATGCAGAGACGACCTTTGAGCTTATCATGCCGAGGGCAATCCCCAGCAGACCCCCCAGGAACGAGAGCAGGACGGCCTCGATTAGAAATTGCAGCAGGATATCCCGCTTGCGTGCCCCCACGGCCAGCCGAATCCCAATCTCGCGCGTCCGTTCCGTCACCGAGACCAGCATGATGTTCATAATGCCAATGCCACCGACAATGAGTGAGACCGATGCAATACTGCCTAAGAGCAAAGTCATAATCCGAGACGTTGTCCTCGCCATAGAGGCAATATCCGACATATTGTGAATACTGAAATCATCATCCTGATCCGGGGTAAGACCATGCCGCTGACGCAGCAAAACCTGGATATCCCGCTCAGCCGCTTCTGTCTTTTGCGGTGTATCGGACAAGGCGAAAATGCCTCCAATACGGGTGGTGCCCATGATGCGCTTTTGCAGGGTAAATAAGGGAATGACGATGATATCGTCCTGATCTTGCCCCATGGGAGACTCCCCCTTGGAGGCAAGGACACCAATGACCCTAAACGGAACATTGCGGATACGGATAATCTGTCCGACGGGGTCTTGGGTGCCAAAAAGATTGGAAGAAACCGTTGTCCCAAGGACCGCAACCTTGGTTGACCCGCTGACGTCTGATTGAGTAAACGGTCTACCTAATGCAATCGTCCAATTACGCACCTGGAAAAAGGCCGGGGTGCTCCCCGTCACATCCGTAGACCAATTTTGGTTGGTGCTAACCACCCTGGCCACCGTTCGAAGCGAGGGTGCCGCCAGACGTACGGAGGACAATTCCTCGCCCAGAGATAGGGCGTCTGCATACGTTAAGGTGTCTCCACTCCTTGATTCGGCCCCCATACGTCCCTGTGCCGTGCTTTTTGGAAAAATCATCAGTAGGTTGGAGCCGACGGAGGCGATTCGGTCTTCTATCTGCGCCTTCGCCCCCTGTCCAACGGCCACCATGGTAATCACAGCGCCCACTCCAATGACGACCCCCAGCATGGTGAGCGCCGACCGCATGCTGTTTTTGGCAAGCGACCGCGCCGCAATTTTAAGAGCCATCAGTGGACTCATGTTAAAGTTGTCCGAATTGACGGGCCCTAGACTAGCAGACTCACCGTCCGTAGCACCACTCTACCTTCTCAGGGATGAGGCCGTTTATCTCTTTATAGGTGCTCTATGATGACCCTTCTTCGTAACCACACTCCTTAAGCCGACAGCGCGTCGTGATTTCTCCACGGCGGTCTCGCTTCTCGATAAGGAATGGGGCCCCACAGGTAGGGCAGGTTTTAGGGACCGGGCGATCCCATAGGGCAAATTTGCAGTTCGGGTATTGGGTGCAACCGTAAAAGACCTTTCCCTGCTTGCTCCGCCGCTCGGAAATCATGCCGGTGCAATTAGGCTCCGGACACGCAACCCCCGTGCTGATGGGTTTGCTCATTTTGCATTCCGGATACCCGGAACAGGCCAAAAACCGCCCGAACCGACCTGTTTTAATGACCAACGGCTTTCCGCACTTTTCACAAACCTCATCGGTCGTCTGCGCCTCTTTTTCAACAATCTTGATGCCCTGCTCCGTCGTCTCGACAAACTCCTTTGTGTTTTTGCATTCGGGGTACCCGGAACAGGCAAGGAACCGTCCAAATCGTCCCCACTTAATAGAAAATGTCTTCCCGCACTTTTCACACGCGATGTCGGTAGGGATTTCCTCCAGCTTGACGTTTCGCATCTCGCCTTGTGCCTTTTCGAGGTTTTTTGAAAAAGGCTCGTAAAAACCCCGAACCGTTTCTACCCACGGCGTTTCTCCTTTCTCAACGTTATCCAGCTCCTTCTCCATCCGGGCAGTAAAGGCGATATCCACCACCTCCGGGAAATGTACCGTCAATAGACCGTTGACGGTATCCCCAAGCGGCGTCGGATAAAACCTAGCTTCTTTTTTTTCGACATACTTGCGCGCTTCAATGGTGGATAAAATAGCCGCGTACGTGCTGGGGCGACCAATCCCATGCACTTCCAAATCATGAATGAGCAATGCTTCACTATATCTGGGAGGGGGCTGCGTGAAATGCTGCAATGGATTCAGTGCCCGCAGCGCTAGAATATCCCCCACCGCCAGGGGGGGCAAGGTGTTCTCTTCTTCCCCCGTCGGGCCCGGCTCTTCACGTCCCTCTGTATAGACCGTCGTAAAACCCGGAAACTTCAAGACGGCGCCGGAGATGCGGAGCAGAAAATCTCCCGCTGCCACCTCCACCTGCGTGACATCATACTGTGCAGGCGTCATTTGGCTTGCAATAAAACGCTCCCAAATCAGTTTATACAATAGGTTCTGGTCGCGTGTGAGGTCTGCCCTCACACGGTCCGGGTGACGGTGTAAGCCGGTGGGACGAATGGCTTCATGTGCCTCCTGTGCAGAGGCCTTGCTTTTGTATTGATTGGGTGGCTGTGGACGGTACACCGCCCCGTAAGCTTCTTCAATCCATTGCAGCGTTTCTTGCTGAAAATCAGGGGAGACACGCACGGAGTCCGTTCTCATATAGGTAATCAACCCGACGGCACCCTCCGCCCGTGTCTCTACCCCTTCATATAACTGCTGTGCAACGGCCATGGTCTTCTTCGACGTGAACCTAAGCTTTCTCGCCGCGTCCTGTTGAAGCGTGCTCGTGATAAAAGGGGGAGGGGGATTGCGCTTACGCGCTTTCTTTTCAACATTGGCAACGCGGTAGGAAAGTGGACGGAGCGCCTCAACAATCCGTGTGGCCTGGTCGGCATCGTTTATTTGGACGGTCTGCCCCCGTTGCTTAGTGAGTCGGGCAACGCACGGGACTTCGCCCGACATCAACGTTGCATCAATGCTCCAGTACTCTTCCGGACGAAAGGACTGAATCTCTTTCTCTCGCTCGCAAATCATCCGCACGGCGACAGACTGGACACGACCCGCCGAGAGGCCACGCCTCACCTTTTTCCACAGCAGAGGACTAATTTGGTAGCCGACGATCCGATCTAATACGCGCCGGGCCTGCTGAGCATTGACCTTATCCATGTCAATGCGACCGGGTGATTGCATCGCTTGCAGGACGGCTTTTTGGGTAATTTCATTAAAGAGCACCCGATAGATATCGTCCTTCCGTGCACGCAATTCCTCGGCCACATGCCAAGCAATTGCCTCGCCTTCACGGTCGGGGTCAGACGCCAGATAGATGCGCGACACCGATTTTGCCGCCGACCTAATCTCTGACAGCACCTTTGTCTTGCCGGGAATCGTGACGTACTCAGGCTTAAAATCGTGCGCGGTATCTACTCCGAGCGACGATTTGGGCAGGTCCTTCACGTGACCTACGGAGGCCATCACCCTCATTCCCCTCCCTAAATATCTCGAGAGGGTTTTCGCCTTAGAGGGAGACTCGACAATCACCAACGATCCTTCGCGTGCTGCCGCTGCCGATGCACTTTTTGCTTTTGGGCTCATCCTTCCACCTTTACAAAAAATTTCCCGGGGAGTTGAAGTACCATTCCCTTCATCTCTAAAGCAAGAAGTATCCCCAAAACACCGGAGGCCACAGACGTCACACTGGGGTCTGCCCAAGCCATGGATTCAATGATTTGGTCAATATGTATAGGGTCTGATGACGTCCGGTGGTAAATTTCCGACTCCTCCGGAGAAAGGGCTTGTATCTTTGTCGTTCTCTCGGTTTTTAACGCGGCAAACTGACCGGCCATGACAGTCGTTTGGGCCGTTGCCGGGCCTTCCGATTGCGGCACCCACTGCGGCAAAATCTCTTCTAGGATATCGGCGGCATTTTTAACCAGTTTTGCCCCGGAGGCAATCAATTGGTGAGGCCCGGCACTGGTGTTTGAGAAGATGGAGCCGGGGACTGCAAAAACCTCTCTCCCCTGATCGGCGCAACACCGTGCGGTAATCAGGGCGCCGCCCTGGAGGGATGCCTCAACGATAACACAACCCAAGGAAAGCCCACTGATAATGCGGTTACGCCTGGGAAAGTGCTGCGGTCTTGGAGTGGCATTCATGGCAAACTCTGAGATCACCGCGCCTTGAACGGCAATATCCTCCGCCAGTTTGTCATGATGCGATGGGTATACCCGATTGATCCCGGACCCCAGCACGGCAACGGTTCGGCCCTTTACGGCAAGGGTTGCGCGGTGGGCTGCCGCGTCAATGCCTTCGGCTAGACCACTGATGACGGTAACACCGGCTTCCGCCAGTCCTCTACTAATCCGCTCCGCCGCACTGCGGCCGTATGAAGTGGCGCGCCTGGAACCGACAACGCCTACTGCCGGCGCCTGATCCAGTGTGCCTTTGACGTATAAAACAGGCGGAGGATCATAAAGATTCAAAAGGGGCCTGGGGTATCCGGTATCGCTTAGGCAAAGGAGCGTTACTTTAGCCTTATCAACGGACTCCAACTCTTTATCAATATCAGAAAATGCAGTAAACGTAAGAATACCGTGTACGGCCTCTTGTGTCATGCCGCTAACCGATTTCAGGGATGCCTCGCTTGCCGCAAAAACGGCTTCCGGTAAGTCGAACGTGTTAATGAGGCGTCTATAGAGCACGTCCCCTACACCGGGAACCCATTTAAGCGCCAGCCAATAACGGTAGTCTTCCATCACTTAACCCCTGAGCCAACCCGTTGTTCAAGGCATATTTGATGCCCTTCTGCTTCAAAGATCGAGCGGTCTTTTCAATGGTTTGATCGTCCTGCCGGGCACGCAGTGGAAACGGCGTTGACCCAGGGGAAAGACAAGGGTTACGGCTTTACCGGGTAGATATAGTACAACAGTACGTAACTGATCGTGCTTGTAAACAATGCAACGACGTATAGGGTCATCGTAACGGCACCAATTTTACGGTGCCGTACCGCGCCATCAGGCATCCATCTCTCTAGGCCGCGTTCCAGTAGAAGCACGGCCGCCACGATTAGAAATCCGGAGAGGTAAACCATCAATCTTTGTATGGACCCCCATCGTATTATCGCAACGATGCCGAGACCAACACCGGCGCTAATCAGTATTTTCCTAAAATTTTTAGCCTCCATATACAGTGACGCGGACTTTAGATAGCGCCCACCGTTTTTTTTAAATGAGGCTCTAAACCCTAGAATAAGCATATACACGGCAAGCACTAGCCCCAGTGATACGGCCGTAATGTGAACCGTTAGGATCGGCCCAAAAACATAATCGTACACCCACTGAGGCCCTCCGAACCCTTCCTTCCCCTCTACCGAAAGCGCCCCTAGTCCGCGCGCCAGGTAATAAAGGGTGAAGTAGAGGAGCATGGCCAGCATCCCCCATAAGGTAACCAGATGGTGACGCTGTCCTTGGTGCTTCTTTCCCACGTGCCATCCATAGATAAATAATAATGTAAAGACCCACGCCATAATGGATGAGACATCGGCCCCCCACGTGCCATAGGGCGATAGAAAACCTGGAGACGTTAGTAGCTCCTTCATATAGCCTTCCTATCTAAGTGCGGTAAAGACAACGTTGCGCTCAATCTCCGCCATATGATGAAAACCGGCCTCTTCAAGCCAACGACGAAGGGCACTGGCTTTATAACACTGGCCCGCATGGGAATATACCATCATATGGATAGAGAAAATGGCGTTCCAGCCGGGAGCCCCCTCGTCGTCGCTGATAAACATATCTTTTACAATAATTTGGCCGCCGGGATGAACAGCATGATAGAGCTTTTTTATTAGGGCTGCATTTCCGTCCGATGTCTGGTAGTGTAAAACGTCCGACAGGAACACGGCGTCAAACTGTTCGGGGATTGGGTCCGTATTAAAGTCCCCTCCCACCCATGTAATTCGGTCACACATTTTTGCATCGTTTACAAAGTGCTGTGTGGTTTTAAGCGTCTCTGGAAGATCCCAGACGGTTGCTCGCAACGCCGGATAACGGTTGCAAAAAGCGATAGAAAATGTTCCAGCCCCACCGCCTACGTCAAGAAGCCTCTGGCACGTGGAGAGATTGAGTTTAGCGGCAAGGTCGGGTGCAACTCGCCATGCCATTCTATTAAGAATATGCAAAACCTGTTTAGCACGTTCCGGATTTTCCTTAAAAATATGGGTATTAACGATGGATTTCCCCGTACGGATGATCGTTTCAAGTTCCCCCCAATTTTTCCATTCAGCATCTTGAAGCAACATCAACTCGCCCATGTAAAGGGGACTACTTTTCACGAGAACATCGGCAACTTGAGCAGAGTTATAATAAGTTTGATTTTTACATGTCAAAAGTTCCATGGCAACCAATGCGTCTAATAGACGCCCAAGAAAATACTCATTGGCACCAATGTCTTTTGCAAGTATGGAGGCTGTCTTACCACCGGAAGCCAGATGGGTATAAATATCGAGACTAACAGAGGTTAAGAATATTTTATTTTCCCAGTAGTAGCCTCTCTGAAAAATAAACGGCTGAGACATTAAAAGTATTAAAGACGATTAAAAGTATTAAAGATGTGTGTTAGATTTCCGGTTCGGTAGAAATTTCAATAAGAGATTCAATTAACCGTTTATTAATAGAAACATACGGGACGGAAGAAGTCGCTCCATCTATTCTCACATCGGTTAAATTAATAAACGGACGATTATCCTCATTAATAACATCTGACACCCTCTTCCTCATAGGCGGAATGGTTAATAACCCTTCATAGACCGACCTCCCCATACTTATCTTAACCCGAATCCGTCTATCCTGTGCCATGGCCAGCTCCCTCATCAAGTATTTGACTACGTAGTGTCCTAACCGCCAATGAATAGTCCTCCTCTAAAAAGATACCGGAGCCTACCACAAAAATATCCGCTCCCGATAGGGATATTTCCCTGATATTGTTTTTTCTGATACCGCCATCTACCTCTATACTAACGCACAAATCTCTTTCCCTGATCATACGTTTAATATCACTTATTCTCTCTAACGTCCCTTGAATAAATGCCTGTCCACCAAACCCCGGTTCCACGGACATCACAAGAATAATGTCTACATCATCAAGGATAGGGGCTATTACAGAAACGGGTGTTGACGGTTTAAGGGAAACGCCGACCTTTTTACCATATTCTCGAATACAGGAGATTGTTTTTCTAATATCCGAGCAGGCCTCAATATGTACGGTAATAGACGTTGCACCGCTTTCTGAAAATGCATTGATATGGCGCTGTGGTTCATACACCATCAAATGAACATCTAGTGGAAGATTGGTTAGGGTCCTTATTTCTTCAATAATTTTAGGTCCAATCGTTAAATTAGGAACAAATTGACCGTCCATCACATCAATATGTATCCAGTCTACCCCCGCACAGGTAAGCGCTTTAATCTCATCTCCCAGACGTAAAAAATCTGCAGATAAAATAGACGCGGAAATGATGTTTTTGAGATGTACTTTTTTTATATCTTCTATTTTAGATATAAAATTCGTTGTCGTCATAACGGTTGTTAATTTGTGAGTAAACTAACGAAGTGACGCATTCTAAATAGTTAACAGGGTGGGTAGTATAGTGTATTTATAGAATGAATAATATAGGTGTCTGTGAAACGTTAAATCATAAGCAATGGTTAATCCCTTGTTGATAAGAATAGGGAATATTAATTTTTTATGGTTGGTGAACAGACGGTTGTCTTCTTCTCATATTGGTAGGCTATATTCAAAAGATGTGTTTCATCGAAGGGACGGCCGATGAGTTGAAAACCTATAGGAAGACCTTCTTTTGACATTCCGCAGGGGATGGAAATGGCTGGTAACCCCGCGAGATTAACGGAAATAGTAAAAATATCTGATAGGTACATTTGAAGGGGATTATCACTCTTCTCCCCTATTTTGAAGGCCGTTGTGGGGGCCGTAGGGGTGAGAACCACGTCTACTTGTTTGAAAACATCCATAAAATCTTGCGTAATTAGGGTACGCATCTGCTGTGCCTTTTTGTAATAGGCATCGTAATATCCGGAGGAGAGAACGTAGGTGCCTAACATAATGCGTCGTTTAACTTCGGGCCCAAACCCTATCATCCGGCTCTTTGTATACATCTCTAATAGACTGTTTGCCAGTGGGACCCGATACCCATATCGTACCCCGTCATATCGCGCGAGATTGGAACTTGCCTCTGCCGTTGCCAAGACATAATAAGTAGAAATAGTATAGGGCGTATGGGGAAGTGACACTTCCTTAACGACACATCCCGTTTTTTTAATGTCTTGAATAGCGCCGTTCACTGCGGCAGAGACTTCCCCTTCTATCCCCTCAATAAAATATTCTTTTGGAATGCCTACTCTAACACCATTAATACTCGCTCCCAATCCGGAAGTGTAAGATTCAGGCGGCCGTTTTGCACAAGTCGCATCGCGGGTATCGTGCCCGCTGATGATATCCATCATTGTTGCCGTATCTGTGACGTTTTTACACAGCGGACCAATTTGATCGAGAGAAGACGCAAACGCAACCAACCCGTATCTGGAAACACGACCGTAGGTTGGCTTAAGTCCGACAATACCGCAGTACGAGGCGGGTTGACGAATGGATCCACCGGTATCAGATCCAAGCGCCGCGACGGCCATTCCTGCAGATACGGACGCCGCGGATCCGCCGCTTGACCCGCCCGGAACATAGGCTGTATTCACCGGGTTTCGCGTAATTTTATAGGATGAGTTTTCAGTGGATGAACCCATGGCGAACTCGTCCATATTGGTTTTCCCTATGCAAATAGCGCCCGCTTGTGTGAGGAGGGAAACAACCGTGGCGTCATAGGGAGGGAGAAAATCGGAAAGGATATGGGAAGCGCAAGTTGTCCGTACGCCGCGTGTACAGATATTGTCTTTTATGGCAATCGGGATGCCCGTGAGAGGCCCTATGTCACCGCTAGAAATGGCCCTATCCGCGGCATCCGCTTGGGCGAAGGCCATATCCGGCGTTAGTGTGATGTACGCGCCGATGTCACCCTCGAGGCGCTCAATTCTTTCGTAAATCGAAGCAACCAGTTCGCGTGCGGAAACCTCTTTTTTTTTAAGTGCCTGATGAACGCCGTGTATGGTATCGGTATTTATCACACAATAACCGTTTTTCCTAAACCGTTTTTCCTATCCTGTTTTTACTATCCACTTTTATAATTTTTGGCTTGTGCCGGGATACCTCTTCCTCATTACAGCAAACGTAGCAAAAGATCATCACTTTATCCCCGGTTATCCCTTTACGAGCGGTAGGGCCATTGAGACAGACAATGCCGGAGCCACGTTCCCCCGGGAGCACGTATGTCGTAAACCGTTCGCCGTTATTAACGTTAGATACCGTCACCTGCTCATACGGCAGCATACCTGCAGCCTCTATTAAATCTTGGTCTAGGGTGATGCTACCTTCGTAGTGAAGGTCGGCATCCGTTACCGTGGCTAGGTGAATTTTGGCAAGCAGCATTTGTCGTAACATCGTACTCTCTATTTAGGAAGCTGAAATAATTTTGGGGACTTTAAAGAAGCCTCCCTCCGATTCCAACGCGTTCTCAAGTGCGACACTACAGGGCAGCGACGGCTGTGCCACGTCCTCTCGAAAGGCACCCGTATCAATGGACTGGTGTGATGTTGGCACCACATTTTGGGTATCTAACGCATTGAGTTGATCAATGTGCGATAGAATCTGACCCAGCTGTCCCGTAAAACGATCAACCTCCTCTGAGGTGAGAGACAAGCGAGCGAGCTTCGCAACGGATAAAACAACGTCTTGGCCAAGCATCTTTAACGTCCGTAAACATCCGCACTAAACACCCTTATGCTAACAAAGACATGGAGAGTGTGTCTATCCCCGAATCGAGCCATCTAAAATGTAACCCTATCCGAATCGAAATTCAGGAGGGTTACAACATGAAAAGAGAAGCCGGAGTCCTTGCCGCTATTGACGAAATGGCTCATGCCCTTCCCTTTACACTCAAAGGATTAGACGCCGACAACGGCTCCGAATTTATCAATTTGCATCTCGCCGACTATTGTAAATAGTAGTAGTATGAATCCGATGGACACAAAATCCTATGCCCTGGCGCATGTACGCCAGGACGAGCAGGGGCGCTTCGTTTCTCACGACCTCAAAGACCATTTATGGGGTGTTGGGACACTTGCCTCTGAATTTGCTTCCTCATTTGGGTCTTCCGACTGGGCGCATCTGGCCGGTTTATGGCACGATCTTGGAAAATACAGCAAAGCGTTTCAGCAAATGATCAAGTTGAAATCCGGGTTTGATCCCGAGGCCCATCTGGAGGGCAAGCCGGGCCGAGTGGATCATTCCACGGCAGGGGCGTTGTATGCAATTGAGCAGTTAAAAATGCCAGGCCGTATCCTTGCCTACTGCATTGCGGGGCATCATGCGGGGCTTCCGGATTGGCATACAGGGGAAACCGGTGGAAAAGCGTTGAAGGCCCGCCTTACTGACAAAAGCCATTTGGACCACGCGCTTAGCCAACCGATTCCCCAGGGAATCCTTACCCGTCCTAAGCCCACCAGCCCGCTTCTTGGCGGATCCAACGGATTTGCCCTGTGGGTGCGTATGTTGTTTTCCTGCCTGGTGGATGCCGATTTTCTCGATACCGAAGCCTTCATGGACGAGGGAAAGGCGGCGCAACGCGCGACAAGTCCCACCTTACAAGAACTGTTGCAGCGATTTGATACCTACATGAATGAGACCTTTTCGAGGGTCTCCCCTACTCCAGTAAATCGTATTCGTTCCGAGGTGTTGAGCCAATGCAGAGAGAAAGCGGACGAACCGCCCGGTATTTTCTCGTTGACGGTGCCTACCGGCGGCGGGAAAACACTGGCAAGTATGGCCTTCGCCTTGAAACACGCCACAAAGCACGGTAAACGTCGCGTGATTTACGTTATCCCTTACACCAGCATTATCGAGCAAACTGCGAATACCTTTCGTAACATCTTTCCCGATGCAGTGGTGGAACATCACAGCAATCTTGGTCCTGATAAAGAAACGACTGTTAAAAACAGACTGGCTGCAGAAAATTGGGACGCGCCTATTATTGTGACCACCAATGTGCAATTTTTTGAGTCGCTGTTCGCAGCGAGGACAAGCCGTTGCAGAAAACTTCACAACATCGTCAACAGCATCGTGGTATTGGACGAAGCGCAACTTTTGCCACCGGAGTTTTTACAGCCAATTCTGTCTGTAATCAACCTGCTCGCACGGCACTATGGTGTCACTTTTGTTCTCTCAACGGCGACACAGCCTGCCTTAAATAGCCGTGAGGGATTCGGCTGGTCATTTAAAGGATTGGAAGGTGTGCGAGAGATTATCAGCGACCCTGATGCCCTCTATCATGAGCCAGAGCGTGTTGTTGTTGAAATACCCCCCGATCTTCACCAAACAGAGTCATGGGATGAGATTGCAGAGCGCGTGCAACGGCACGAATCGGTTTTGACCATCGTCAATTCCCGCCAGGATGCCCGTGAGCTGCATCGGCGAATGCCGGAAGGCACACTCCATTTATCGGCGTTGATGTGCGGCGAGCACCGCTCACGGGTTATCGAGAACATCAAGCAAAGGCTCGACGACGGCCGGGCTGTCCGTGTTGTCAGCACGCAGCTTGTGGAAGCGGGCGTGGATATTGACTTTCCCGTGGTCTACCGCGCCTTAGCGGGTCTTGATTCTATCGCACAGGCAGCGGGGCGTTGTAACCGTGAGGGGAAGCTAGAACGGGGCAAAGTCGTTGTGTTTGTCCCGCCTAATCCTGTTCCACCGGGGCATTTGCGGCGCGCGGCGGAAACAACGGTCTCTTTGCTTCATGACCCCCACCAAAATCCCTTGCAACGGAAATTATATCAAAGCTACTTTGAGCAACTTTATTGGAAGGCGCCCTCTTTAGATAAACAGGGGATCGAAGCCCTGTTAAAAGAGGATGGAGAAGGAGAGGATCGTTTGAAAGTGCAATTCCGCACCGCCGCGCAGCGCTTCCAGTTAATTGACGAATCCGGTTATCGCAGCGTGATTGTGCGCTACGGCGACAGCCCCGCTCTGATTGGAAAATTACAGAAAGAAGGCCCGGAGCGTTGGCTGATGCGAAAGTTACAGCGTTACACCGTATCGTTGCCGGAATACCAGTTTCAGAAACTAATAAACAACGGCGACATCCGCGAGGTGTATCCTGAAATATTTGCACAAACATCCGATATGCTCTACCATCCTGATTTGGGAGTGCTGGTGAATGAGACGAACCCCGATCCAAGTGCATTGATTGGATAAGGAGAGCCGATGAAAACCTATTGCCTTGAAGTGAGCGGCGACTTTGCCTGTTTTACGCGACCGGAGATGAAGGTTGAGCGCGTCAGCTACGATGTAATGACTCCTTCCGCTGCACGGGCGGTATTCGAAGCGATTCTCTGGAAACCGGAAATAGTCTGGCAGGTGAGCAAAATTGAAGTGCTGCGTCCTATCCGGTGGATCAACCTGCGGCGAAACGAAGTCGGCTGCGTTGCTTCGACACACAAGAAACTTGGAATTTTTGTCGAGGATGAACGGCAACAACGGGCAGGGCTGTTTTTACGGGACGTAAAATACCGCATCCATGCTTCGTTTCAATTACGCAATCCCGGGTTTCACAAACCGAACTTTCCGCACCTCAGCAAAAGGTTGGTGAACGACGGTGAAAGTGACCTCGACAATGAACCAAACCCAGCAGTAAAGTTCATGAGCATGTTCGAGCGTCGCGCTTCCAGGGGACAATGCGTGAATCAACCCTATCTGGGATGCCGCGAGTTTGCGGCAAACTTCACACTAATAGAGACAGGGCATTCACGGCCGGAACCGATCTCGGAAACTCGCAGTTTAGGGTATATGCTCTATGATTTGGATTATAAAAATGCCGCCGATCCCAAACCGTGTTTTTTCCATGCGCAGCTCATGAACGGCGTGTTACACATACCCGCGTGGGACAGCAAGGAGGTGCGGGGGTGATACTCCAAGCGCTCTACGACTATTACCAGCGCAAAAGCGCCGATCCAGATGCGAACATGGCGCCGCCTGGCTTTGAGTGGAAGGAAATTCCTTTTATTTTGGAAATTGATACCCAGGGAAATTTGGTGCAGATCGAAGATACGCGCGAGGGAGAAGGGAAGAAAAAGCGGGCAAAGGCCTACTTGGTTCCGCAGGGTGTGAAGAAAACCTCTGGTGTGGTGGCGAATCTACTCTGGGATAACGCAGAATATGTGCTGGGTGTGGATATAAAAGGGAAACCGGAACGCGTTATGGAGCAACATCAGGCGTTCACGGCCAGAATAGAATCGCTACCGGAGGTCACCCGAAGTGATGAGGGTGTAAAAGCCGTGTTGTATTTCTTGAAACAGGTGGATGTCGGTACGCTATCAAAATATAGCCC
>SBBL01000111.1 GCA_005239745.1 Candidatus Troglogloeales bacterium
GGGGTGGCGGTGGCGCAAGTTGGTAAGGAGGGTCAATGGACTGGAAAAAGGTTCTTCTAATTGTGTTGGGGGTCATCCTCCTTCTTATTTTTGCAGTCGGGAATGCCGTTTATAACGGCTATAACAAGGCCATTACCCTCGATGAGGATGTAAAGAGCCAATGGGCGCAGGTGGAGAATCAGCTTCAGCGACGCTTTGAGCTGATCCCCAACCTCGTTTCAACCGTAAAGGGGGTCGCGGGGCAGGAGGAAAAGATCTTCTTGGGCATTGCCGAGGCGCGAAAGGCCTATTTTCAGTCAAAATCGGTCAGCGACAAGGCCGTTGCGGCCGGGGGCGTTGAATCGGCCCTGTCTCGACTTCTCGTGATGAGTGAGACGTACCCTGAGCTGAAATCAGACGAGTCCTTCTTGAAGCTGCAAGACCAATTGGAAGGGACGGAAAACCGGTTGGCGGTCGAACGACAACGGTACAATGATGCCGTCCGGGAGCTCAATACGTTTACCCGGAAATTACTGGGGCGTTTATATGCTGGGCTTGCAGGAGTGGAAAAGGCCTCGTACTTCGAGGTCTCCGAGGCTGCAAAGGAGCCCCCCAAAGTTCGGTTTGGGGAGTCGTCGGGTTGAGCGTTTGAGGCTATTTGGAGTCAGAGCGGCCGATTGAAAACCTATAGAGCACCTCTAAAAACCGTCGCGAGCGGCTCGAATGCACCGGATGTTCTCCATTCTTTGTAGTGGGGATTATAGTATAACTTGTTGATATTTTTATATTTTTCTCCGCTCCTGCAGTTTTTTCTTAGTGGTTACAATCACCCCTCGATTCGGCAACACCTTCGGCAATCGCACCTCCACAGCCTTCAACAATTCTCGAATCGACTCCCGCGGCTCCGGAATCTGTCGGCATCTACCCACACCTTGCACCTGTAGCTCAATCGCACAAACCGTCGCCAATTCCTTGATCCCCTCCTCTACCGTCCGGTTCAAAGACACCCAACAGGCAGCCAGTTCCTTAATAATCCGATACGCCATCATCACCACAAAAGCATGCCCCCGTGTCCGCGATTCCTTACGCACATAAACGGGACGCATCTCCAATTGCACCGTCTTCGCAGACCGAAAAGCCCACTCCACCAACGCTAAATCCTTATAGCGCGCATGCACCACCTCCGCAGTCGCCTGCTTCTCCGTCAGATCGGTCTTCAACACATAACACCCATCCAAGAAACCAACCTCCGCCAAAGCCGTTGCGTCTTTCGATAAAACAATGGCACGATCCTCCACCCGAATCAAACACCACTCTTCCATCTTGAACTGCTTTAAGCGTTGCATCACCTTCGTTCCCGCTACCCCTGTTTTTGCACGGGGATGCTCTCGAAGATACAGGTTCGCTCTCTCCACAAACGCCAACAGCGCCGCATACTTCTTCTCTCGATTCCCCCGTATCTCATCCGCCCGTACCGGATTCCGTCTCAGAATGTAGCGAATCCCCTCGTCACTCGTCACCTCCGCAAGCACCTGATCAAACAACCCCATCTGAAACAAACCCTGATGAAGCAGCGTTTGAATCTGTGGCTTGGTAATCGCCGTAATGTAATGAAACGAACCCAGGTCCTCAACCTGTTGGCTCTTGATCATCCCGCGATCCCCCACAAACGTGACATCCCCTCCGCCAAACCGATCCGCCACTTTCCGAATCTGAGACGCAAAGGTCTTTGGGTCGGACGTGTTGCCTGCAAACACCTCAATCGACAAGGGCACTCCCTCCCGGTTACATAAAAGCCCAATGACAATCTGCCGCTTGCCTCGCTTGCCGTCTCGATTGTATCCAAACGCCGCCAATTCATTCTGCTCCCCCTCCAGATAACTGCTCGTCACATCGTAAAGAAATAATCCCGGAGTCGTATCTGAATGCAGCCTGCGGTAAAGACGATCCTCGATCACGGACTGCTTCTCGCAAAGCCAGTCTAGATTTTTATACAGATCGGCCTCATCAAACGGTTCCAGGTTCAACAGATCACACACCGCATGGCTGCCCGCCAGTCGAACGGCAGACAGCCGAGAGCCTTGGCCAATGACGCGTGCCATCACTTGCCACAGGGCCAATTTCCCTTCCCGCGTCGGCCCAAGGGCATCGACAAGCCCCAAGCGACGGCTGATGGCATGAACGAGGCAAATCGCCCCCACCGATAATCCTTGATGCGATGAAACCGATTCTTTCAGGGAGGTTACTTGGCTTAAATCTTCTTTGTGACGCAAGGCCAACCGGATCGCCTCGATCTCTTGCGGCTTACACCGGCTTACGTTGGCAATGGTGCGATGTTTGACCTTCCCCTGTTCACGAAACGATTCTCGTAGCAGGTAACGGGTATATGTTTTTCCATTTTTCGTCAGGGTCGACACGTCGAGATACATAGTGACTACTATATATCACAATAAAATAATAATATCAATAGATAAGTATATATATTAGTGGCTACGCTTTAGACAAAAAAACACGCCAACCCACTGAAAATAAAAAGATTTTACAAAAAAGAGGCAAGAACATCCGCTGGAGATACGGATAGTGCAGCGCAATTCGGAACGCCTCGTCAAGACGTTGTGCCTTCCCATACGAGCGGATGGCCGCTTGCAACGGCTCACCGCGTCGATACACTTGTGCCCA
>SBBL01000021.1 GCA_005239745.1 Candidatus Troglogloeales bacterium
CTTCGAAACAACGGAGGCAACAACGCCCTGGTGCTTCTGTGTGCCCGCCATCCGTGTCAGTGTATCTTTACTTGCCGTTGAGACAATAACGCCACATGCTTTCGCCGCAGCAAGAATGATTTTCTTGTTGTGGCTTGAGGCGAGATATATCCTGGCAACATCCCCCCTTCCCGCGTGAAGCAATGCCATCACCGGATGGACGCCATAAACGATGCGCTCATCCATTTTAACCTCAAGACTAGAGAACCGGGTGCCAATGAAACACGGGCCATTATAGCATGGCCCAACACCAGGCGTCGTTACCCCCGCGCAACACTAGGGTGAGCCCATTAAGAGCCCCGGGCTCTCTGGGGCACGACAAATTTATGAGATGAGGGTCATGCTGCGTTCCGCGCCCATTGAGCGCGACGTTCCCAGAAGTCCTCAAACCGGCCGCTGAGTTTGCAGCACCGTAGGGTGAGGATCGCATTGGCTCCTTCTACCGTCCAGTGCATTCCAGCGCGCTTGAGTCGTGTGCCAACAACAACCTTACGGCCCGCCTCCACGACACTACTTCCAACACACAGGCCTTGGGCACGAAAGAGGGGGTAGCACATTCGGTGACGGCTTCGGTTCTGACTTTGACACTTAGGAATAAAAAGTCTTTTATTGTAATGGGTTAATGGCAGACTCCGGCTGTGTGCCACTAGGTTTTTGGCTTTTTGCCAGGTGGAGCAGCTTGGGAGGCACCTTGAGCCCAATTGCCGAAAAAAGCTTCGCGGCGTTGCCGTTGATATCGGTACGCACCCAGACAACAGACGAACGCACCTTCACGGGAATCGCCCGAACCTCTTGCAGCCCAAGCATCACTTCATTCACCGTCAATGCCCGTGGCTGAATCACCCCGTCGTGGATCGCAGGACTGTCAAGGGTTAACTCCTTCTCTCTTAACGCTTTTGTCATCAAAGCCTCACACAAATAGGCCAAAAAACAGAGCGTCAGATGACCGATGATCCGCCGATCCGTCCAATGAAAAATAGGCCGGGTCGCAAGCGTCCCCTTGATCTCCCCGAACGCATCTTCGACAATCCAGAGCTTCTTGTAGTTCGTAATGACCTCTCCCACCTCCATCTCCATGACATTGGTCAACACCCCAAAATAACCATCTCGCATCGCATCCTCAGCAATCGCTTCGGTGTTCAGCGCAAAGGTCTTGCCGCCGTCTAAACCGGTCACATAACGCTGATACGTTTTGTTGCTCACAAACGTCTTCGCGGTAACCTGCTTCTTCAAAAGCTTCTTTCGAATCTTCTCCAAAACCTCTTCCCGTACCTCACGGTCCCGCTCGGCTCGCGCCCGGGACCAAGAGAGGATACAACGATCTCCTTCGTGTGTCGTCTCGTAAACTGCCAGATTATCATTCACCCAGGCATACCGGCGGATATCATAAAACTCCGAGAAACGCGCCTTGAAAAGGCCCAGTTTCATCCCAACAATAAACTCACCCTTCGATGCCCCTGTGCGTAATACCTCCAGATGCTTTCTCGAAAACAATCCCCGATCCCCCACAAAAATGAACCGCCTCACGTCAAACTTCTTCCGCATCTTCCGAGCAATGTCGGCCACCGTCTGTCCCTCAAAGGTATTCCCAGGATAGACCTCAAACCCTAGCGGAATCCCTTCCGGGGTAACCAGTAAACCCAGAACCACCTGCGTACAATCACTTCGTCTCTCTTTGCTGTACCCAAAACGCCTCAATGCCCCCAAATCCTCTCGCGTGCTCTCAAACCGAAGCGTCGTCAAGTCGTAGAGCACCACATCAACGGATAGATTGAACAGATCACGTCCCCGATAAAAAAGCCGCTCTTCTATCTCCTCCTTATGCTCTGCCAAAAGGTCAAGTGCCCGGTATAACTGATGTAAGGCGATCTCTTCCGAAATCATCTCAGGGTAGAGACGCTTTTGCCAGTGCTCGTACACTTTTAACTTTGAGCCAGGTTCCACAAAACGTGAAACCACCATCGTAAACACCAGCTTTAGCCAATCCCATTCTAGCTTAGGATGCTTTGAGGCTATCGTGCTTAAAACAGCCTGAATGCCACTCTTCTCAAAAAGACGCTCCAAGACTAAAAGAGGGCCCAAAATGAACGTTTCCTCAATCGAGAGGGTCTTGGCCAATTCCAAAACGGTCAGGACGTCTTTATGTTTGCCGATGGCGGCGATGATCTCGTCCATGCGGTCTTCGCCTGCCTTCCCAAGGGATAAGAGGGTTCGTTGATGACTGCTGCCTTTTTCCCAGTATGATTCCACTAGGTGGTAGTAGGTTTGCCCGACACGGTTCTTTGTGACCTTGATGTACATGCCATATTGTATACCATTAAATCTTACTTATGTCAAGTAAAAATCTTGCATATTACGCATTATGTTCAGCAGGATTTAGAGGAAACACAAACCCATTCCCTTATTTTTCAAGGACTTACACCAAGCCAACCTCTAGAAAGTGTCAAAGTCGGGTTTTAGTTTCAGGTTAAACATTTACCGATTCAATCCGGTTTTGTAACGACGCTGCTCGGTTATCCCTTCATCTGCCTTCCTACTTCTTCCCTTCTTAGGGGCTTTCTCCACACGTCCATCCCTCTTTATGCCACCTTCAGTCCATATCTCGAAATCTTTCCCAAATTGTGAACCGTACAATACAAC
>SBBL01000100.1 GCA_005239745.1 Candidatus Troglogloeales bacterium
CAAATGGGAAAAATTGGGGGAGGGGATGCTGAAACTGATTCAGGACCCGGCCCTCGCCCGTTCGCTGGGGGAGAATGCGCGCCGCGGCGTGCTGGAGGTTTTCCACTGGCGCGCCCTGGCGATGGGGATGGGAGTGGTCTATGACGGCATGATGGCGGCCCCAAAAGGGGCGCGCATCGTGATTGACCGGGAGCGGTTGCGCCAATATATCAAAAAAAGTTATCAGCCCGTCTTCTACGAACGCCGCATTGCAGCCGTACCGCCATCCGGCAAGGGGAGGAGAAGGGAACGACGCCAGAGAGAAGACGCGATCTCTTTCCTGGAACGCAGACGGATGATCTATGAGTGAGCGAGTCATGGGGGGCCCATCCCCCTTTCGGGGGGCTTGTCCGGTTTGAAGAAGGGGGTATATTGTGCACGGAACAGCCTTTTTTTAAGGAGGTAGATATGGACATGAGGAAAGTCGGGGGAGCGGTTCTGTTCTATGTATTGTGGACGGTCGCGCGCGTGTGGGCCTCGGATGTCACCTTTACGGAGATCACGGAGCAGGCCGGTTTTGGCGGGATCGCGAATTGCAGCTGGGCTTTTGCGTGGGGGGATCACGACGGCGACGGCGACCTGGATATCATGACCGTGGGGCATTCCCAGAAGACGACCGAGTCATTCGATCGCTTTTTTATCAACAATGGGGATATGACCTTTACGGATGGGACGCTGGCGGCAGGGATTGTGCCACAGACGGGAGACCCGCATGGCTCCGGCTGGGCCGATTTCGATAACGATGGAGACGCCGATCTTCTGATCATGCATGGGACGACGAAGAACAAGGGGACCAACGACAACGAATTCTATCGAAATAACGGTGACGGTACCTTCACCGACATCAACGACGCGGCCGGCACCACGTACGCCGACTATCGGAACCGGAGTGCCAACTGGATAGACCTGAACAACGACGGTCTGCTGGACATTTTTCCCGCCGCCAAGCTGAATCTCGATGCAAATGAGCCCGATGGGGTCAAAGGGCTTGGCAATCTGGTGCTTCACAACAACGGCGACGGAACGTTCACGGATATCTCGGTGCAATCGGGTCTGCTGTTGGGAGACCGAGGAGACGAGCACCATTTTACGTCGGCCTGGGCCGACTACGACGGCGATCACGATCTGGATGTCTTTATCGGAGCGAAGGGGTTCCTCATGTCCAACAACGGCGATGAGACGTTCACCGATGTGACGGCGGCGGCCGGGATCGTCCTTCCCAATGCGACAACGGGCGTGCAGTCTACAGGGGTAGCCTGGGGGGACTATGACAACGACGGGGACATGGACCTGTTCATGACCGCGCTGGTGGGTGGCCTGCCGCATACGCTCTACCGGAACGATGGGGACGGGACGTTCACGAACGTGTCCGCCGCTGCGGGGGTTAACCCAAAGCTCCCCGCCGCCGCCACGGTATTCGGAGACGTGGATAACGACGGCGATCTGGACCTCTATGTCGTTTCGGCAGAGTTTGAGAGCGGCCCTAACCGGCTTTATCGCAATAATGGCGATGGCACGTTTACCGACATCGCTGCTGCTGCGGGGGCGGCTGGACCGCCCGCGCCATTCGATTCGCAGTCCTTCCCGTTCCAAGGGACGGATGGGGGATTCGTGGATGTGAATGACGACGGTTTTCTGGAGATTTTCAGCGTCTATGGTGAAAGCGAAGCCAATCAGCCGTGTGAAGGCCCCTATATATTTCTGCAGAACAACACCAACGACAATCACTGGCTCAAGGTGCAGCCGGTGGGCGTGCAGAGCAACCGCGACGGCATCGGCGCGGAAATCGCGATTCAAACCAGCGACGGGAAGCGTCAGGTGCAACACTATGTCGGGGGGCAACACTACATCTCGCAGGATCGGGCCCCGGCCCACTTCGGGGTGGGTGCCAACACGCAAATTCAGAGTCTGGAAGTCCGCTGGCCCAGTGGTGTGGTGGATCACTTGGTGAACTTGGATGCGGACCAGACAGTGGTTCTCGATGAGGGAGAGAGTACCGTTCCGCTCTCCATTCTGACCACTACGTTGCCGAACGGGGTGATCGGAACCCCATACGATGCGGTTGTGGAAGCGACTGGGGGGGCAGCGCCCTATTTCTTTGAGCTTGTGGATGGGAACCTCCCGGAGGGTCTTGTTCTCGATACGGATGGCACCCTTTCCGGGCAGCCAACGACGTCGGGAATCACGGCGCTGACCCTGCTGGTGAGCGATGCGTTGGGGTCGTCCATTTCGGTTACATTGACGATTCAGATAGAGGCTCCACAGACGGATACGGTGGTCGTTAAAAGTGCCGTCTGGAACTCTGGGACGCTGATCTTGGTGGTGCGCGCGACCAGCACCAGTGCACCGGATGCGGTGTTAACACTGGATGGTTTTGGCGATATGGTCTACAAGGCAACGGTCATGAACTATCAAAAGAGTGTTGGGGGCATTTTGGCGAACCCAGGGACTGTCACCGTGACATCGAGTGAAGGGGGTGTGGCCACCGCAACGGTCGTAACGCAACCTTAAGGGCGCCTCTAAAAACTCCGATGTTTTTTTCGCTTTCCAATAATTCTTGTAGTGGGAAGAGGATGGGTGTGGCATAATGGGCGTGGCTGCAACCC